>NZ_AP014637.1:1190000-1500000 GCF_000829415.1 Pseudomonas sp. StFLB209
ATTAACCAGCCAAGCCCGTAAAACGGCTGCCGATAGCCTCCCGTCATCCGCACCTTATATATAGAGAGAGATAAGGAGTCTATGCCACGGGGCACGAGAAGACGACACCACACCGCAAGATTGTCAGACAAAATTACCAATTAAGCTTGTAGGAACCTTACAGGTACGTTATCTCTGCACCCTTGAACGACAGCCCTGCGGAATTGCCACATGCCTCTTGAAGTCCCTGCGCACAGCTCATCGCCAAGCAAGCCTGCCAGTCGTATCCGGCAGCGAAACCAGCAGCTCATCCTCAGAGCGGCCGAAGACGAATTTGCCCGGCATGGTTTCAAGGGCACCAGTATGAACACCATCGCGCTGAATGCTGGTTTGCCCAAGGCGAATCTGCATTACTACTTCAGCAACAAGCTGGGCCTGTACATCGCGGTCCTGAGCAACATCATCGGGCAATGGGACGAAACCTTCAGTCACCTGAGCGCCGAGGATGACCCCGCCGAGGCACTCGCTTCTTATATACGGACCAAAATGGAGTTCTCCAGGCGCTATCCACAGGCGTCGCGCATCTTCGCCATGGAGATCATCAGTGGCGGCGAATGCCTGAGTGAGCATTTCAATAAGGACTACTGCCTCTGGTTCCAGGGACGGGTTGCCGTGTTCCAGGCCTGGATCGATGCCGGCAAGATGGACCCCGTCGACCCGGTTAACCTGATTTTCCTGCTGTGGGGCAGCACCCAGCATTACGCTGACTTCGCCAGCCAGATCTGTCGTGTTACCGGGCGCAGCCGGCTGAGCCGCCAGGACATGGACCTGGCCACCGAAAATCTGATCCGCATCATCCTCAAAGGTTGTGGGTTAGTGCCGCCGGCCTTGTAAAATGCGCATCCCGCAATCAGACGGATGCAGCGCATGCCCTCTACCCTTGCCGGCTTTTGCGAGTTCCGCGAAGAAATCCGTAAAAGCCGCTTCATCACCTTCGCCGGCCCCGTCTCAAGCCCCGCCCAAGCGCAGGCCTTCATTGAGCAGCACAGCGACCTGAACGCCACCCACAACTGCTGGGCCTGGAAACTGGGTAGCCAGTACCGCAGCAATGATGACGGCGAACCGGGTGGCACGGCAGGCCGGCCCATCCTCGCCGCCATTGAAGCGCAAGACTTTGATCAAGTGGTCGTTCTGGTGATTCGCTGGTACGGCGGTATCCAGTTGGGCACCGGCGGCCTCGCCCGCGCTTATGGCGGCGGCGCGAATAAATGCCTGCAGCAGGCTGAACGAGTGCTGCTGATCAACCGCGAAGCGTTCAGCCTGGCGTGCAGTTTCAGTGAGCTGGCCCTGGTCAAGTTACGCCTCAGCGAGGCCGATGCCCTTATAGAAGAAGAAAGCTTTACCGCCAACGGGGTACAGCTGGACATTGCCGTCAGCCCGGAGCAACTGGAAACCCTGCGCCGACAACTGGCCGATCTGAGCCGCGGGCGGATTTTACTGCACTCATCGAACGCAGACTGAGCGACATACTTGCCCACATCTGCTGTGGGCCTGATTGTGGATAAGCTGAGCACATTACCCCAAGAGCCTTACCGGACAAGACCTGCAGAGTATTGGTCGTTTTTTGTTCAAACCCCTGGTATTTACTAAAAATGGCAGACAAACAAGCACTTAAGCGTTTTTCAAAGCTATCAGCCCAAGCAGTTATCCCCACCTCAGCAGGTTTCGCACATTAACTGTGGAGCAGCCTGTGGATAACAGGTGCACGCCTGACGCTATGGCATGTCGCGCCGGGGCCGCGAACAATCGCTCGTTTTTTGACCAGAATTTGAATGCACTCTCGGCCAATCAGAGGATCTGAAACAAGGTATCCACAGGCCAGAGCCTGGAGTAGGCTGCGAGACCTGATGCCATCGCTATCCACAACAAGGAGTTTTCCATGCCCGCTGAAAAAACGGCGCTGATCATTGGCGCATCTCGCGGCCTGGGCCTGGGTCTTGTCCAGCGCCTGACAGAACAGAACTGGAAAGTCACCGCCACCGTACGCGATCCGTTCAAGGCCGACGCACTCAGAGCCATCCCCGATGTCCGCATCGAGACACTGGACATTGATGAAAACGCTTCGGTAGAGGTCTTGCTGCAAAAGCTCAAGGGCGAAGTGTTCGATGTGCTGTTCGTCAATGCCGGCGTGCTCGGCGCCGCGCACCAGAGCGCTGCGCAGTCCACTGCCGCAGAGCTGGGCCAACTGTTCATGACCAATGCGGTGGCGCCGATCCGCCTGGCCGAATACCTGATCGAACAGATTCGCCCCGATACCGGCGTAGTGGCCTTCATGAGTTCAGTGCTGGGCAGCGTTGCCTGCCCGGACGGCGACACGCTGGGCCTGTACAAAGCCAGCAAGGCCGCGCTCAACTCCATGACCAATACCTTCGTTGGCAAACTGCCAGAGCCTCGCCCGACTGTGCTGTCACTGCATCCGGGCTGGGTCAAGACCGACATGGGTGGCGAAAACGCCGAGATCGACGTGCTGACCAGCACCACTGGCCTGGTCAAGCAACTGACCGACTATGCCGGCAAGGGCGGTCACCACTTTATCAACTACAAGGGCGAAACCATCGCCTGGTGACCCGCCGAGCAAGTGCCTGTGTTATCCACAGGCATTCTCCTCACAATCCAAGGCATGAAAGCATGATAAACGTGGCAAACAGCACGAAGTGCGTCATGCCCTCGATGGCGTTGGTCTGCCCGTCATTGAGATTGATCGCACAGACCAGCAAAGTGATGAATACCATGACTGTCTGCACCGGTGTCATGGCCATCTGAAACGGCTGGTCGTTGTACAGCGCCATCGCTTCCATGACCGGTACGGTGAGAATCACTGTGGATAACGACGCGCCCAGCGCAATGTTGACCACCGCCTGCATCCGGTTGGCCAGCGCCGCACGCAAAGCGGTGAGAATTTCCGGAGAGGCCGAGATTGCCGCGACCAGGATTGCGGTCATCACCGGCGGTGCGCCGCTGCCCTCCAGCCCCAGATCCAGGGTCTGGGCCATGACCTCGGCCAATGCGCCAATCACAACAACGCCCAGCACCAGAATGGCGATAGACATGCTCAGATTGCTGGCGCCGCCTGCGTGCTGGGCGGCGTCCTGGCGGTGCTTCTTTTCCGGGTAGCTGTAGCTGAAAAAGTAACTGTGCGGGCCGACCTGCATGCGCAGAAACAACGCGTAGAGCACCACCATCGCGCCGATGGTGAACATTGAATAAAGCTTCCAGTCACCCTGCGGGATGAACTCCGGCACGACCATCGACACGCCCATGGCCGTCAGAATCATCACACTGTAGGTACGCGCCGAACTGTCGTTGTAGGCCTGCTCGCCGTGCTTGAGCCCGCCCATCAGGGCCGCAAGACCGAGAATGCCGTTGATATCGAGCATCACCGCCGCGTAAATCGTGTCGCGCACCAGGGTTGGCGAGGGTTCATTGCTCATCATGATCGCCAGGATCACTACCTCCACCAGCACCGCTGACAAGGTCAGAATCATGGTGCCGTAAGGATCACCGACCTTCTCGGCCAGGACTTCGGCATGATGCGCCACCCGCAGCGACGCGCAGACGATAAACCCCACCAGCGCCAGACCGGCCACCAGCGCCACGGTCTTGCCATTACCCAACAGCCAGTGCTCAAGCGAGTAAGCGCCAAGCGTCGCGATGATCGCCAGCAGCAGAAACTTTTCCTGCTTGAGTACAGAGCCCATGTGCGTGTCCCTTCGAGTAATACCAGTTGATTGCCGTCTCAGAGCCGTGGATGTGTCAAAAGGTTTCAAGATATCGACATAACCGTCCTCAAAGCTAGCTTTCTGCCCCGCCGCCGTCTTACCGGTTGTAAAATGCCGGGCCATTGCACCTGATGAGAACAGACCATGTACGACTGGCTGAACGCCCTGCCCAAAGCAGAATTGCACCTGCACCTGGAGGGCTCTCTGGAGCCAGAACTGCTCTTCGCCCTGGCCGAACGCAACCGCATCGTCCTGCCGTGGAATGATGTAGACACCCTGCGCAAGGCTTATGCCTTCAACAACCTGCAAGAGTTTCTCGACCTCTATTATCAAGGTGCGGATGTGCTGCGCACCGAGCAGGATTTCTACGACCTGACCTGGGCCTACCTGCAACGCTGCAAGGCGCAGAATGTTATCCACACCGAGCCGTTCTTCGACCCGCAGACCCACACTGATCGGGGCATTGCGTTTGAAGTGGTGCTCAACGGCATTACCCAGGCGCTCCAGGATGGCCGCCAGCAATTGGGCGTCGACAGTGGCCTGATCCTCAGCTTCCTGCGCCATCTTAGCGAAGACGAAGCACAGAAAACCCTCGACCAGGCCCTGCCGTACCGCGATGCCTTCGTCGCGGTGGGCCTGGACAGTTCGGAAATGGGTCACCCACCGAGCAAATTCCAGCGGGTCTTCGATCGCGCCCGGGGTGAAGGCTTCCTGACCGTCGCCCACGCCGGCGAGGAAGGTCCGCCCGAGTACATCTGGGAAGCCCTCGACCTGCTGAAGATCCAGCGCATCGACCACGGCGTCCGGGCCATTGAAGACGAGCGGCTGATGCAGCGCATTATTGACGAGCAGATCCCGCTGACCGTCTGCCCGCTGTCCAACACCAAGCTGTGTGTGTTCGACGACATGAGCCAGCACAACATACTCGACATGCTCGAGCGCGGCGTGAAAGTCACGGTCAACTCGGACGACCCGGCCTACTTCGGTGGTTACGTGACGGAAAACTTCCACGCCCTGTACACCCATCTGGGCATGACTGAGGACCAGGCCCGGCGCCTGGCCCAGAACAGCCTCGACGCCCGACTGGTCAAAGCCTGACGCTGGTCAGGCGGCAGAGGCGATCCTGCTGATTTCGCGCTGACCGTTGGACGACACTTGCAAGGTGTTGGACTCTTCGGTGGCGCGTAACCAGCCCATCTGGATAAACAACTGCAGCAGACCCGCGCCCAGCGCGCCGCCCAGATGCGGGCTGTGCTCGTGGCGGTCGGGGCAGGCACAGACGGTTTCGCGTTCACGCTGAGCCAGGGCCGGAATGTAGATACCGCGTTCGGCAAACTTGGCCATGCCTTTGCTGGTGACCTCGACACGCTGCTCTTGCTGCTCGATCCAGCCATCGCCCAACAACCGCTGGTACAACTCGGCCGCCAGTTCACCCCCCAGATGATCGCAACACACCCGTGCCCGACGCACTGGTGGCACCGGCACAGGTAGCGCCTGGCTGCGGCTGACCTGTTCGGCGCTGATCAGTGACGCACTGGCCAGGGCCTGCACGGCCACACCGATCTGCGGCGCTGCCAGCCGAAAAAAACGCTTACGCCCGCGGGTTTCCTGCTTGAGCATCCCGCCCGCCGCCAGCCTGGCCAGGTGTGCACCCGCCGATGCGGTGGACAGCCCGGCCTGCAAGGCCAGCTCATCGGCTGGCCGGGCGGCGCCATCGAGCAGCGCCCAGAGCATGGCACTGCGTTTGGGATCGGCCAGCAAGGCCGCCATCTGACTGATGCTAGGTACGTGTTCCATGTGTGTTAACTCCCTGTCGATACATTTTCCATCGCGCTGCCACACGACCCTCCATGGCATGAAGTACAACGCGATCCCTCCCCGGCCGGGATTATAGGCATGGCCTGCGAAGCCCCGACACGGGAAAACGGCCATCATCGACGAGGTGCCTGCCAGCCCTCAGGAGCACTCGCCCCATATTGGCACTCCACGGCAGATAGCATTATTAACGCCTGTCACTTTCCGAATTATCTGTAGGTTTTTTCTCCAAGCTCGGCACAGCGCTGACGCAGCATCTCCAGTAACAGATGCACGGGCCGGTTGAGTTGTGCCCGGTGGGTGCAGAGCAAATTCAGCGGCGTCGGCTCACCGAGCAGTTCCGGCATCAGCACCTTGAGGCGACCGGCCTGCACATCGCCGGCCACGTCCAGCCAGGACTTGTACGCCACGCCGGCGCCGGCAACGGCCCAACGGCGCACCACATCGGCGTCATCGCTGAAGCGGTCACCACGCACCGTCAGGCTGACCTGGCGTTTACCATCATGAAAACGCCAATGGTCGTGAACCCGCTCACCGAGCATGTACAACAGGCAGTTGTGCTGCGCCAGTTGCTCGACCTGCTGCGGTTCGCCATGGCGCACCAGATAAGCCGGCGAGGCACAGAGCACCCGGCGGTTATCGACCGCCACCGGCAGCGCCACCAGGCTTGAATCCTCAGGTTCGCCATAACGCAGGGCCACATCCACCGGCTGACGAAACAGGTCGGCAATACGGTCCCCCAGCAACAGGCGCACACTCAGGTTCGGGTGCTGGCGCTGGAAATCGTCCAGCCAGGGCAGCAGCAGGTTGCGGCCGAAATCCGAGGGTGCTGACAACTGCAGTACTCCGCTGCACTGATCTTCACGCCCGCTCAGCAGGCGCTGCCCCTCCTCCAGGCTGGCCAGCGCCGCGCGGGCATATTGCAGAAAACCTTCACCTTCAGCCGTCAGCCGCAGGCTGCGCGTCGAACGGGCCAGCAGGCGTGCTCCCAATTGCTGCTCAATACGTTTGAGTGCCGCACTGGCCACCGCCGCTGACATGTCCATGACCCGCGCCGCCGCCGACAGGCTGCCCAGCTCTGCGGCACGAACGAACAATTGCAGATCATCAAAGCGCAGCATAGCGGGCCTTATTTTCAAAAAAATATTGAAAGAGCCTACCGTTTTAGCCGGTTTTATCTGGCCTGCAAATAGTCAATCATCTGCCCATCCCGTTCACCACTCAGGAAGTGCCCATGAAAGCCATTGCCTACTACCAATCCTTGCCCATCACTGACAGCCAGGCGCTGCAAGACATCGAACTGCCAGCGCCGGTCGCTGGCCCGCGTGACCTGCTGGTGGAAGTCAAAGCCATTTCGGTCAACCCGGTGGATACCAAGATCCGCCGCAATGTACAGCCCCAGGATGGCGCCGCCAAAGTGCTGGGCTGGGACGTAGTAGGCGTGGTCAAGGCGGTGGGCAGTGACGTGACCCTGTTCCAGCCGGGCGACAAGGTGTTCTATGCCGGCGACCTGACCCGCTCCGGCGGTAATGCCGAACTGCAT
Organism: Pseudomonas sp. StFLB209; assembly: GCF_000829415.1. Classification (NCBI taxonomy): domain Bacteria; kingdom Pseudomonadati; phylum Pseudomonadota; class Gammaproteobacteria; order Pseudomonadales; family Pseudomonadaceae; genus Pseudomonas; species Pseudomonas sp. StFLB209. The sequence goes on from NZ_AP014637.1 coordinate 1,197,117, forward strand.
GTCGTGGATGAGCGAATCGTCGGCCACGCGCCCTCATCGCTGAGCTTCGCCCACGCTGCCGCATTGCCGCTGACCGCAATCACTGCCTGGGAGTTGCTGTTCGAGCGCCTGCAGATTGCCGAAGGCCAGGGCGAGGGCCAAAGCCTGTTGATTGTCGGCGCCGCCGGTGGTGTCGGTTCGATTCTGGTCCAGCTGGCCCGCCAACTGACCTCGCTCAAGGTGATTGGCACCGCCTCACGCCCGGAAACTGCGGCCTGGGTACGCGAGCTCGGTGCCCACGAAGTGATCGATCACAGCCAGCCGCTGAGCGAAGAACTGCGCCGTATCGGCATCGAGCACGTCACCTATGTCGCCAGCCTGACCAACACCGAGCAACATCTGGATCAACTGGTCGAGGCCCTCAAGCCGCAAGGCAAGCTGGCGCTGATCGACGACCCGGATAACCTGGATATCAAGAAGCTCAAGCGCAAGAGCCTGTCGCTGCACTGGGAGTTCATGTACACCCGCTCGATGTTCCAGACCGACGACATGCTTGAGCAGCACAAACTGCTGGAGCGCGTTGCGCAACTGATCGACCTCGGCACCCTGAAGACCACCTTCGGCGAACACTTCGGCGCCATCAACGCCGAAAACCTGCGGCGCGCCCAAGCCCTGCTGGAAAGCGGCAAGGCCAAGGGCAAGATCGTGCTGGAAGGCTTTTAACCGCGCTGGGCCACCCAGCGCCGGGTCAGCACCGACATGCTCACCGCCAGTGCCCCGCACAGGCTGATCACCAGCGCCATCGGCGTGGCAGTGCCATCGTGCAGCACGCCCACCAGGCTGGCGGCACCTGCCGCCACGGTGAACTGCATACAGCCGAGCAAGGCCGAAGCGCTACCTGCGCGACGGCCTTGGCCGTCCATGGCACAGGCTGATGCATTGGGAATGATGCAGCCCAGGCTGGCCAGGCAGACAAACAGCGGCACCAGCAACGGCCAGAGTTGCTCGGTGCGCAGCAGGCTGATGCCCAGCACCGTCAGTGCTGCTGCCAGATAGACCCAGATCATCCGCGCCAGCATCCAGGCCGGGCCGAACCGGCGCAGCACCCGCGCGTTGACCTGCGCGACCAGAATGAACCCCGCCGCATTCGTGCCGAACAGCCAGCCGTAGTGCTCGGCGGGCACACCGTAGAGCTTGATGAAGACGAACGGCGAGCCGGCGATATAGGAGAACATCCCGGCCATGGCAATCCCGCCACTCAGCGCGTAACCGATGAACACCCGGTCCTTGAGCAGATTGAAATACTGCCCCAGCGCCCCCGACAGCGGCGCACGCGGCTGATCGGCGCGCATGCTCTCCGGCAACCCCACCGCCACGGCCACCAGACAGGCAGCACTGAACAGGGTCAGGGCCAGGAAGATCGATTGCCAGCCGTAGGCGTTGACCATCACCCCACCGAGCATCGGCGCCAGGATCGGTGCCAGGCCCATGACCAGCATCAGTTGCGAGAACACCTTGGCAGCGCCTATCGCGTCACAACGGTCACTGACAATCGCCCGCGCCACAACCATCCCGGCGCAGCCGCCCAGCGCCTGAACAAAGCGCGCCGCGATCAGCCATTCAAGGGTCGGCGCCAAGGCACAGACCAGCGACGCCAGGCTGAACAGCACCACACCGACCAACAGTGGCTTGCGTCGGCCAAAGCGGTCAGCCGCCGGACCGTAGACCAATTGGCCGATAGACAAGCCAAAGAAGTACGCGGCCAGGGTCAACTGCACATGTTGTTCGTCAGTGCCGAATGCCAGGGCCATCGCCGGGAAGCCCGGCAGGTAGAAATCGATCGCCAGCGGGCCAAACGCCGACAACGCGCCGAGGATCAGGATGATTCGCAGGTTCATGGAAATCCGTAAGCAAGCTAAGTATTCGCTAGTCTACCCGGCTTGTCGGACATTGACCTCTCGACGCAGAGAAATATTACCGGGCCTGGGCCTGATAACCTTCCTCGGCGATCAGTTCAACAATGCGTTGAGCACTCAGTGCACTGTCGACGCGGGCCTGGCCGGCAGGCAGATCGACCTCGACCCGGGCTGCCGGATCTTCGCCCTGAATGGCGTTGATCACCGCCTTTACGCAGTGACCACAGGTCATACCTTGAACATTGAAGACTTGCATGCCATTAACCTCCTTAAGTGGAATGGGCCAATCGTCAACCTTGCCATCATGGCAAAGTCAAGTTTCTCGTGCATCTGCCGGGCTGGTATTCGTCCCGGCTCTGGGCCAAGCTTGTTCATCGTCGTCTATCACAGGAGTATCAGCGATGCGCTGGTCAGCACTGAGCCTCTGCGCCATCCTCGGTCTTTTCGCAGCAGCCCCCGCCGTTCAGGCCGAGGACTACGGCATCCTGATCATTTCCCGCGAGCGCCTGGAAGTTGGCAGCTCCTGTGAAATCGGCGTGTATATCCAGGACCAACTGGCCGGCCGGGTGTTCCAGGAACAGTCGGTGTCGTTCAACCTGCCGCCTGGCCCGGTGGATATCCGCCTGACCCGCCTGCCCGGCAATGTGGTCGGCTGCGCGCCCGGCATGGAAGCTCAGCAGGTCACGCGGGTGAATGTGCGCAGCGGCGACATCCTCAAGTACCGCATTGCGGCCAATATCAGCGGTCTGTATCTCAAGCAGGCCGACCTGAATTATTGATTGCCTTGACCTTGTCCATGGGTCAAGGTTGATCCTTGCAGGCATTGAGCCTTCAAGGAGTGAACACAATGCAAGAGCCCATCGCTTTCGACCTGCCGATCAGCGGCATGACCTGCGCCAACTGCGCCGGTCGGGTCGAGCGTGCACTGGCCAAAGTGCCGGGTGTCGACCAAGTCACCGTCAACCTGGCCAACGAACACGCGTATGTCCAGGCACAGCACGATACTGATCCGCAAACCCTCATCGAGGCCGTCAGCCGTGCCGGTTACAGCGCAAGCCTGAGCCCGCCGTCCAGCCAGGAGCGTGCGCAACACGGGCATCGCGAGCGCTGGTGGGTGCTCGCCGCGCTGCTGCTGGCGCTGCCGCTGGTACTGCCCATGCTGCTGACGCCGTTGGGTATTCACGCAATGCTGCCAGCCTGGGCGCAGTTCGCGCTGGCCACACCGGTGCAGTTCATTTTCGGCGCACGCTTTTATGTCGCGGCCTGGAAGGCGTTGCGCGCCGGCAGCGGCAATATGGACCTGCTGGTTGCACTGGGCACCAGTGCCGGCTACGGCCTGAGCGTCTACGTCTGGGTCATGGCCGCCCCGGATCACGCACCGCATCTGTACTTCGAAGCCTCGGCCATGGTCATTGCCCTGGTGCTGCTCGGCAAACATCTGGAAAGCCGCGCCAAGCGCCAGACTGCCAGCGCCTTGCGCGCGCTGGAAGCGCTGCGTCCGGAACGTGCCTGGCAGGTCATCGACGGCCAGGAACGGGAAGTTGCCATCAGCGCCCTGCGCGTCGACGACAGGGTGCTGGTGCGCCCTGGTGAACGCTTCCCGGTGGATGGCCAAGTCATCGAGGGCCAGAGCCATGCCGACGAAGCGCTGATCAGCGGTGAAAGCCTGCCGGTGCCCAAGCACCCCGGCGATCAAGTGGTCGGCGGCGCCATCAATGGTGAAGGCCGCCTGCTGGTACGGGCCACGGCGTTGGGCGCCGAGTCGGTGCTGGCGCGGATCATTCGTCTGGTCGAAGACGCCCAGGCTGGCAAGGCACCGATTCAGCGTCTGGTGGATAAGGTCAGCCAGGTGTTCGTCCCGGTGGTACTACTGATCGCCCTGATCACCTTGGGTGCCTGGCTGCTCTACGGTGCGCCGCTGGAAGTCGCGTTACTCAACGCTGTGGCAGTTCTGGTCATTGCCTGCCCTTGCGCACTGGGCCTGGCCACTCCGACAGCGATCATGGCCGGCACCGGCGTGGCAGCCCGGCATGGCATTTTGATCAAGGACGCCGAAGCGCTGGAGCGTGCCCATGAAGTCGATGTGGTGGTGTTCGACAAGACCGGCACCCTGACCCTTGGTAGCCCGCGCATCACCAACATGAGCGCCGCGAGGGTCAACGAAGAGCAACTCCTGCAATGGGCCGGCACCCTGCAACGCGGCAGCGAACACCCGTTGGCCAAGGCGGTGCTGGAAGTCTGCGAACAGTGGCAACTGCAACTGGAACTCCCGGAGCACAGCCACGCCCTGGCCGGGCGCGGTATTGCCGCCACCGTGAACGGCCGCCAGTTGGCGCTGGGCAATCGTCGCCTGCTGGACGAGAACGAGCTGCTGCCGGGCGAGCTGGCCGAGTCAGCACAAGCCTGGGAAGCCGAAGGACGGACCATCTCCTGGCTGATCGAGCTGGCTCCGCAGCCCGGCGTGATTGGCCTGTTTGCCTTTGGCGATACCCTCAAGCCCGGTGCCCGGCAAGCCGTGCAGCAACTGAACCAACGCGGCATCGCCAGCCACCTGCTGACCGGCGACAACCAGGGCAGTGCGCAGATGGTCGCGCGCGAGCTGGGCATCTTCGATGTGCACGCACAGATTCTGCCGGCCGACAAAGCCGCTATCGTCGACAACCTCAAGCGCAACAAGGTCGTCGCCATGGTCGGCGACGGCCTCAACGACGCCCCGGCGCTGGCGGCCGCGGATGTCGGCATTGCCATGGGCGGCGGCACCGATGTGGCCATGCAGGCCGCCGGTATTACCCTGATGCGCGGCGATCCACGGCTAGTGCCGGCAGCGCTGGAGATCAGCCGCAAGACCTACGCCAAGATCCGCCAAAACCTGTTCTGGGCCTTCGTCTACAACCTGATCGGCATTCCCTTGGCCGCTCTGGGCTACCTCAATCCGGTGCTGGCCGGCGCGGCCATGGCGCTGTCGAGTGTCAGCGTGGTGAGCAACGCCTTGCTACTGAAAACCTGGAAACCCAAAGACCCGGTGGAGCAACCATGAACATCGGTCAGGCAGCCAGCCGCAGCGGGCTGAGCGCCAAGATGATCCGCTATTACGAAGCCACCGGCCTGCTGCAGCCGGCACCGCGCAGTGACAGCGGTTATCGGCATTATCAGGACAAGGACCTGCATACCCTGGCGTTCATCAAACGCTCAAGGGACCTGGGTTTCTCGCTGGAGGAAGTCGGCAAGCTGCTGACCCTCTGGCAGGATCGCCAGCGCGCCAGCGCCGACGTCAAGGCCCTGGCCCAGCGGCACGTGGATGATCTGCAACGCAAGATCGAGGAAATGGCCAGCCTGCGCGACACCCTGAGCGAGCTGATCGAACACTGCCAGGGCGACCAACGCCCTGACTGCCCGATCCTCAAAAGCCTGGAATCGGGTGCCTGTTGTACCCGACGCTCATAGACCGGTTTATTGCATCCACGGCGGTGTCGGCTCTTCGTCCTGCCGCCCGTTTGGCGCATCGGCAGCCGCCAGGGCTGCCTGACGGCGGGCCTCGTCGCGTTTGGCCGCTTCGATCTCGCGCATCACCCCACGCACATCGGCTTCGCGGGTCGAGTCCTGGAATTGGCCGGTCAGCGGCGTATCCGGGCTCAGGGTGCCGGCTTGATAATGGGCCCACATTTCCTTGGCGTAGCGGGTCTCTCTGAGCTCTGGGGCAAAACGTCCGAAGTAGGCGGCCATGTTGCCGACATCGCGCTCAAGCATGCTGAATGCATGATTGTTGCCCGCCGCATCCACCGCCTGGGGCAGATCGATGATCACCGGGCCGTCCGGGTCGAGCAGCACGTTGAACTCCGACAAATCGCCATGCACCAGCCCGGCACACAGCATCAGCACGATCTGGCGGATCAGGTAGGCGTGATACTCACGGGCCTGCTCCGGCTCCAGCTCGACATCGTTCAGGCGTGGCGCCGCATCGCCGTCACCATCGCTGATCATTTCCATCAACAGCACGCCATCGAGAAAGTCATAGGGCTTGGGTACCCGCACCCCGGCACTGGCCAGGCGGAACAGTGCTGCGACCTCGGCGTTCTGCCAGGCATCCTCGGCTTCCTTGCGACCGAACTTCGAGCCCTTGGCCATGGCTCGCGCCTGGCGGCTGTTACGAACCTTACGCCCTTCCTGGTATTCCGCCGCCTGACGAAAACTGCGCTTGTTCGCCTCCTTGTAAACCTTCGCACAGCGCAATTGCTTGCCACAGCGCACCACATACACAGCTGCCTCTTTCCCGCTCATCAGCGGACGCAGCACCTCGTCGACCAGACCGTCTTCGATCAGGGGTTCAATGCGTTTAGGAGTTTTCATCGGCTTTGAGTGGGGGTCCTTTGCCAGATACGCGTAAGTCGTCGTTATACGGCAATCCGCTACCAGCGAGTAGAGGGGCCGCTTGCTGATCTACACAGCAGGTGCATACAAATGTTTACCAATCGGGGTTGGAGTCACAGTTTTCACAGCCGTTCATCACTGCTTGAACAACTCTCCCGGTGTAAAACCAAACAGATTCCTGAAGGCTGCGATAAACGCGGAAGTCGAGTCATAACCGCACTGCAACGCGGTGTCCGTCACCCGGCTACCGTCTTGCAGTGCGTTCAGCGAGGCCAGCAAGCGCGCTCGCTGGCGCCAGCCACGAAAGCTCAGGCCGGTTTCACGCTGAAACAAACGCATCAGGGTTTTCTCGGATGTGCCCAGCCGTGCGGCCCACTCGTGCAGAGTCACAGGCAGACCGGGGTCGCGGATCAACTCGTTGCACAACGCCAACAGCCGCGCATGACGCGGCAGTGGCAGGCTGAAGCCGACCTCAGGCAAGACCGCCAGTTGATCGAGCAGCACGTGCACCAGACGCGCCTCGGCGCTGTCGTGTTCCGGGTAGGTGGATGGCAACTGACAAAAATGCTTGATCAGCTCGCGGGTCAAGGCCGTGACCTCCAGTACCCGGCAGCGCGGCGGTGCCCATTGGCAATCACGGCTACGCACATACAGGCTGCGCATTTCAGCTTCAGTGGAGGTCACCACTTGATGCTCAAGCCCGGCCGGAATCCACACCGCCCACTGCGGCGGCGCGAAAAAGCTGCCCTCAGGGGTATGCACACCCAGCACCCCACTGATGGCATAGGAAAACTGCACCCAGTCATGGCTGTGCGGCGGCGTCCAGGACCCGGCCCAAAGACTTTCGGCTCTGGCATAGAGCGGACGCGGCAAATCCACCAGGTCAGGAATACTGCGCTGGCCGGCAGCAGATGGCGCGCTGGCCTGTCCGTTGTTCAGCATTCTCGGCTCTTATAGCTCAAGTCGGTAATGGCTTCACAGAGTAGCCTGTCAGCCCGACACTGTACAAAAGGGCTTACATCAATCCTTCATCATCCAGCGTAATCCGGGCATAGAACACAATCGCCACGGTGGGAATCAGCGCTGAATAGCCTGGTCGCAGCGCCGTACCAAAGCGCGTCATCAGGCGTTGCAGCGGCGCGTTCCTGATTGCCCCCAGCACGCCTCTGACAGACCCGGCCACGCCGCTGACCGGCGGGGCGGTGGACGGCGAAACGGTTTTGAATGAAGCGGCCAGTGTCAGTCGCTCGGCCAGTTCATCGATGTGCCGGGCATAGGCATCCCAGGGCATGCTTCTAATACTGCTCAACGGCGCCTGGGCCAGCGGATGATCATCGACGAATGCGTGGGCGAAGAACGTCCTGAGCAGCAACGCCTCGACCTCGACGACGGTGGCGCAGTGATGCAAGGCATTTCCCAGGTCATACTGGCGGGCCAGCATGCTCAGTACCCGGGTGTAGGAAACCCCGTGACGGCGTGCGGCATTGAGCAGAAAGTGCCCGCCCACCAACTGGAACTCACGGGCGAAGGCGTAAGCCCGGTCCGGCTCATGCGCCTGCAGGCGTGTCCAGCGGCTGCTGCGCAGATGCTTGATGGCCTCATCCAGCAGGTAGGCTGGCGAGCGTCGCACCACGTCAAGCAAGTAGGCGTCCTGCAACACCGGATCGAGGTCGGCAACCGGCAACAACGCTGTATCCACCAGTGGCCCGTCGAAACCACTGAACTGCGTGGCCGCCAACACGTCGCCAAGACGCTTCCAGTAATGGTTGTGTCGATAACCGGTCATGCGCACATTGTCAAAGTGCTCCACCGGCATTCGGCCCAGGCTGCGCTCGCCGAGGTTGAGCAGCAGCACCGGGTCTTCACTGGACCAGGCATTGATCAGCCGCCCGGCGATGCGCGGGCGCAACTGCGCAGCTTCCTCTGCTTCGACCCGCACCGCCGCGCCCATCAACAGCACATCACCGATGGTCAAGTCAGGTTCGTTAGCAGCGTCCAGGTGCCTGAGCATGCTGATCAACAGCCGACCGCCCAGCGAATGGCCGATCAGGTTAATGCGTTTGACCTGCGGGTGATGCTGCGCCAGATAACTGCCCAGTTGCCGCAGCAGGACCTTGCCCATGTTCTCGGCACGGCTGCGAATGCGCGCAAAATGCATGGCCCGATCACCTGCCAACGCGGCAGCACCGGCCAACGGGTGCAAACGCGCGGCCGCCATCAGCAAACCACGGGAGCGGTTATCCATCTGCATGAAATGACTGGACGGCCAGAACGCCAGAACGTTGATGCTCTGGCGCAACTCGGCGGGGATGCTGGCCGCCAGCATGCGCCGGTCATCCAGGTCGTGACCGGCCGAATAGCCATGGACAAAGATATTCGCAACATCGCCGGTGGCGTTGGGCAGGGTCAGAAACTTGAAGTGAGTGTCCACCGGATGAAGTCTCGGCTCGCGTTCAATCGCGGAAGATAAACCGCTTGGCAATACGCTTGATAAGCCGCAAACAAAGCATGACCCCGGCCAGGGCAATCACCGCCTTGGCCACCAGCATGAACCAGGCTTCGATGTCGGCCGACAGCAAGCCCATCAGCCAGCCCATACCGGCGATCAGCAAGCCAATCAGCAACAGGCCGATATGCGGCTGCAGCCAACGCGTCCTGGCCCCCTTGTCGAACAGGTATAAGGCAACCCCTACCAGGGTCAGAAATACCAGTACCGCGATGATCAGTCCCATGCTCTACCTGAAGGGTTAGCCGAAAACAAACGCAGGCTGCGCGGGCCGATTATGCCCACGCTTGAACAGCTTTACCACGCGCCGGCCGTCCCGTCCGGAATCAGCGCTCCAGAATCGCGGTTACCCCTTGGCCACCTGCCGCACAAATCGAGATCAACCCGCGGCCCTGGCCGGCCACGTCCAGCAACTTGGCCAGATTGGCGACGATCCGCGCACCGGTGGCGGCAAACGGATGACCGGCCGCCAGCGAACTGCCTTTGACGTTCAGCCGACTCAGGTCAATGCTGCCCAAAGGCGCCGCCAGCCCCAGCCGGGTGCGGCAGTATTCAGGGTCTTGCCAGGCCTTGAGGGTACACAACACCTGTGCGGCAAACGCCTCGTGGATTTCATAGTAATCAAAGTCCTGCAGGCTCAGGCCATTGCGCGCCAACAGCCGCGGCACGGCGTACACCGGGGCCATCAGCAGCCCCTCGGCACCACGCACGAAATCCACCGCAGCCGCCTCGCCATCACGTAAATACGCCAGCACCGGCAAGCCGCGCTCTGCGGCCCACGCTTCACTGGCCAACAGCACCAGCGACGCACCATCGGTCAGCGGTGTGGAATTACCCGCTGTCAGGGTGCCCTTGGCACTGCGCTCAAAAGCCGGCTTGAGGCTGGCGAGTTTGTCCAGGGTCAGGTCATCGCGCAGGTTATTGTCGCGGTTAAGGCCGCGGTACGGCGTCAGCAAGTCGTCGTGCCAGCCCTCGGCATAGGCCGCTGCCATTTTCATGTGGCTATCGAACGCCAGTTGATCCTGACTTTGCCGATCAATACCCCAGGTCTGCGCCATCAGCTCGCAGTGTTGACCCATCGACAACCCGGTGCGCGGCTCGCCGTTGCGTGGCAGCTCCGGCTTGAGGTGCTGCGGGCGCAGTTGCAGCAGGGTCTTGAGTTTGTCGGCCGTGGACTTGGCCCGGTTGGCTTTGAGCAGAATATTGCGCAGCCCTTCGCTGACGCCGATCGGTGCATCCGAGGTGGTGTCGACGCCGCCGGCAATGCCGCACTCGATCTGCCCCAAGGCAATCTTGTTGGCCACCAGCAGCGCGGCCTCCAGGCCAGTGCCGCAAGCCTGCTGGATGTCGTAGGCCGGAGTCTGCGCCGACAGCCGCGAGCCGAGTACGCATTCACGGGTCAGGTTGAAATCCCGCGAGTGCTTGAGCACCGCCCCGGCAACCACTTCGCCCAGCCGCAAGCCATGCAGATTGAAGCGTTCAACCAGGCCTTCCAGCGCGGCGGTGAGCATTTCCTGATTACTGGCCGTCGCATAGGCGCCGCTGGAGCGGGCGAAGGGGATACGGTTGCCGCCGACGATGGCGACACGACGTGGCTGATTCATGGAAAAACTCCGTTTTTTTCAGGGTTCAGAAGAGCCTGCGGGCAAGTTGTTACACAAGATGAGCAGTACAGCGCATAGAAGAACAAATGTCGCATGGCTGTGGTCCACTGCTTTGAACCCAGACTCAAGGAGAGTGTTCCATGCCGTCCGATCGCTACATCGATTTCGCCAATTCCGACATGGGTCGTCGCCTGGTGAAAGCCGTGGGCCTGCCCACACCGACACGCCTGGAACGCTGGCAGGCAGGCCGCCTGCGCCCTATCGAAGGTAACCTGCTGATCAGCAGCGGTCCCTTGGCCGATCAGGTTCGCCAGTTTGCCCCGCGGCTGACTGACGCTCAGTACAGTCTGGGCAATGACGTCCCCGATGCGCCTCAGTGGGTCGCAGGGCAAAGCCCGCGCCTGAAGGCGGTAGTGTTCGATGCCAGCGGGCTGCATCGTGCCGAGCAACTGGTGCAACTGCGCGACTTCTTCAAGCCGGTGCTGCGCGAGCTGGAGCGTTGCGCGCGGATCGTGATTCTCGGCCATGCGCCAGCCAGCCTCGACGATCCGCTGGCGGCCAGCACCCAGCAGGCCGTCGAGGGCTTCAGCCGCTCGTTGGGCAAGGAAATGCGTGACGGCAGCACCGTGCAGTTGCTGCAGATTGCAACCGGCGCCGAAGCTCAGCTCGAAGGCGCGCTGCGGTTTTTTCTTTCCCCCAAGAGCGCATTCATTAGCGGCCAGGTGCTGCAACTGGAACTTAATGGCGATCAGGTCCAGGACTGGAGCCGTCCGCTGGCCGGACGCCGCGCACTGGTGACCGGCAGCGCCCGCGGTATCGGCGCGTCGATCGCCGAAACCCTGGCCCGCGATGGTGCGCAGGTGCTACTGCTCGATGTGCCGCAAGCCCGTGCCGAGCTTGAAGCGCTGGCGGCCCGGCTTGGCGGCCAGGCGCTGGCACTGGACATCAGTGCTCAGGATGCGGCCGAGCAACTGCGCGAGCGGCTGCCCGAAGGGCTGGATATTCTCGTGCATAACGCCGGTATTACCCGCGATAAAACCCTGGCCAACATGACCCCCGACCTGTGGGATGCGGTGCTCGATATCAACCTGCAGGCGCCGCAGCGGCTGACCCAGGCCTTGCTCGATAACGGCACCCTGCGCAGCAACGCGCGCATCGTGCTGATGGCCTCGATCAGCGGCCTGGCCGGTAATCGCGGCCAAACCAACTACACCGCCAGCAAGGCCGGCCTGATCGGCTACGCCAGAGCCATGGCGCCGATACTCAAGGATCGGGGCATCAGCATCAACGCCGTGGCACCGGGATTCATCGAAACGCACATGACCGAGAAAATGCCCTTCGCTCTGCGCGAAGCCGGCCGGCGCATGAACTCGCTGGGTCAGGGGGGCCTGCCACAAGACGTGGCCGAGGCGGTGGCCTGGCTGAGCCAATCAGGCAGCGGCGCAGTCAGCGGCCAGGTCTTGCGCGTGTGCGGGCAGAGCGTGATCGGCGCTTGAAATCCGTCAGGTAGCAACATGGCTGCCGATACAAGGAGAAACAAGATGACTGCACACTGGCGTTACCTGGATAACCTGCCACCCCTGCCAAGCCTGTTTTTCCAGGCGGCCTTGCGCCGCAAGGTCAGCGGCACCCGGTTGCCGGACCTGGGCCTGCGCAGTTGGGTAAGCGTCGATGCCGAGAAGCTTGCGGCCTATCGCACAGTCTGCGGATTCGCCGACAGCCGCCTGTTACCGCCTACCTACCTGCATGTGCTGGCGTTCCCTTTGCAAATGCAATTGATGACCAGCGAAGACTTTCCCTTCCCGTTGATGGGGTTGGTGCATCTGCGCAACCGGATCAGTGTTCACCGGCCACTTGGCGGGGTCGGCAAGGTGTACGTGAGCATTCATGCCGGCAACCTGCAGCCGCATGCCAAGGGCGCGACTTTCAGTCTGTTTACCCAGATCGATGACGGGTTGGGGCTGCTGTGGGCAGAAGAAAGCACTTTTCTGTGCAAAGACGCCAAGGTCGATGGCGTGCTTAACGACGACGTCGAGGTTTCGCATGAACCGCTGAGCGAGGTAGCCCGCTGGGAAACCCCGTCATCCATAGGGCGCCAGTACGCCAGGGTGTCCGGGGACTACAACCCGATTCACCTGAGCGCGCCCAGTGCCAGGCTGTTCGGTTTTCCCAAGGCGATTGCGCACGGGATGTGGCTCAAGGCCCGGGCACTGGCTTCCCTGGATGATCATTTGCCTGACGCGAATGTTGAAATTGCGGTGCAGTTTCACAAACCGCTGCGCTTGCCGGGGGCGGTGATCCTGTCAGCCAGCGCGGCCGGGTCGCATGGCCAATTGCAGGTGGATGGGCTCGAAGGCGGGATCAAGCATATGACCGGCAGTTGGCAACCGCTGTAGGACCGGCTTTAGCCGCAATGCTGTACTTAAGCACTGCATGCCCCTGGTGGGAAGAGCCGGCCGGCGCTCCGGTTGCTCGCGAAGAGGCCAGTAAAAACACTACATCTGCTGTGCCTTTACCGGCCCTTTCGCGAGCAAGCTCGCTCCTACTGCACTTCAAATCAGCATTGAGGTGGGATTGGGCGGGCGGTTTGTGACGCTTGTCCGGGCTTGCTGTATCGTGGCGCCCCGATAAGCTCGATTGCCCGGAGGGATGAAATTGGATCTGTTTGACGATGACAAGCGGCTGGCCCTGAAGCCGGTCGTGGCCTTCAATGCGTTCTTGCTTGAGGCGTTCGCACAGGGTGCGTGTTCTTGCATTCGCTGCCAGAAGAGCAATGGCAACCAGGAAGGCTATACCGAACTGCATACGTTTGAAGCCGATGGCCGCAAGGTTGCCCGACAGTTCACCAAAACCCTGCCCGCCGATGTCGAAAGCGTGCTGAAGAAAGCCTACAAAGCGTTCTACAAGGCCGAGCTGCCCGCACTGAACGAGGCATTGCTGTGCGAGTTGCAGGCCATGGCCAATCACGACCTGGTGGGTCGGGTCAGGCTGCTGCTGGAAGTGTCTGGTCTGTTGGCCAGCGGCGCCGGCAGCGAGCCGCAAGCCGGTCAGGAACCAGAGCCAGAATTTGTGCTGGTGTAACCAGGCAGGCTGAGGAAACCACCATGAACCTTGAAGAACTCACCCAACGCCTGCACCGCATCCGCGATAACAACGATTGGAAGCAGTTCCACGCGCCGAAGAACCTGGCCATGGCCGCCAGTGTGGAGATGGCCGAACTGGTGGAAATCTTCCAGTGGCTCAGCGAAGACCAGTCGCGCCAGTTGCCGCCGGAAAAACTCGCCCACGCAGGCCAGGAAGTCGGCGATATCGTGTTGTATCTGCTGTTGCTGTGCAGCGAGCTGGGGCTGGACATGGATCAGGTGGTGCGCAGCAAACTGGCCGACAGTGAGCGGAGGTTTGCCAAGTGAGCCAACAGCTCAATTCCAGCGACCGGCATTTCGACCAGTTGGCAACCCGCTTTGCGGAAAAAATCTACGGTGGCGCCAAAGGCGCGATTCGCCTGGCCGTGCTGCAAGCCGATTTGACCGAAGCACTGCCCGAGCGCCCGCTCAGGGTGCTGGACATTGGTGCAGGCCTTGGGCATATGTCGTTATGGCTGGCCGGTCGCGGCCATCAGGTTACGGTCAGCGAACCCGCCGCGCCAATGCTTGAGGGCGCGCGCCAACGCTTCGCCGAAGCCGGGCTGGCCGCCACCTTCATTCAGGCGCCCTGGCAAGAGCTGCCCACCCTGCTGGATGAGCCCTATGACCTGGTGGTCTGCCACGCGGTGCTGGAGTGGCTGGCCGAGCCGTTCACCATCTTGCCGGTATTGCGGCAGTTGACCCGCGAAGACGGCTGGCTGTCGCTGGCTTTTTATAATCGCGACGCGCTGGTGTACCGCAACCTGCTTAAAGGCCATTTCCGCAAGCTGCGCAGCAACGAGCTGGCCGGCGAAAAGCAGAGCCTGACCCCACAGGAGCCGCTCGACCCACGGCAACTGGCCGCGCAACTTGCGCCCTTATGGCGGGTCGAAACCCAGAGTGGCGTGCGGGTATTTCACGATTACATGCCCGCCGACTTCCAGAAGCGGGCTGATCTTGAGCAACTGCTGGAAATGGAACTGTCCCACCGCCGTCACCCGGCTTTTGCCGGGCTGGGCCGTTACCTGCACTGGATCTGCCGCCCCAACTAGATAGCGGAGACTGCCATGTACGCTCGTCTTGCCTTGATCACCATCGCCCTGGGAATCAGTGCCTGTCAGAGCGACAACCCTTACCGTGCGCAGTCTGCACCGTTACCCGCCGCACCGGCCACGGCGGCGCAAACGCTGGACCTGAGTGCCTACCCGGCAGCGCCCAGAGACTACAGCCGTTATCGCAGCTGGGGCTGGCAAGACAACCGGCTGCCGGCCGGTTCAGCCTGGCTGGACGCCGCGCAGGTCGCCGAGGCGGTGAGCAACGGCCTCGACCAGCGCGGTCTGCGCCCGGCCCGCAACGCCCCGGCCGATGTGCTGGTCAGTGCTGATAGCCGCCTGGAAACCCGGTTGCGCCAGGTGCGTGAAGATTACCCGGACCCTTACTACAGTGGCGGGCTGGGCTACGGCGGTTACCGGCACGGCTACGGCGGCTATGCGCGGGTGCCGATGGTGCGCACTTATGAAGAACAGGTGCTGGTGGTCAGCATCCGTCTGTTCGACGCCCACAGTGGTCAGCCGGTCTGGAGTGCCAGTGCCGAAACCCGCAGCGGCACGGATCAATCTTCACGCAATCAGGCCTTGCGCCAGGCTGTGCAAAAGGCCCTTACGGCGTATCCTCCCGGGTAACCTTTCGGAGCCACTGCCATGTACCTTCGTCTCGCCCTGCTGTCGTTTACCCTGCTGCTCAGCGCCTGCCAAAGCAGCCAGATCAACCGCGACTTCGACGCCCGCCGTGATTTTGCCGGCTATCGCAGTTGGAGCTGGCAGGAGCCTGCGGTGCAATATCAGCCAGCGGACCCGCGACTCAAGAGTGACCTGACCGAACAGCGCATTCGTGATGCGATCAACCAGCAACTCGACCAGCGCGGCCTGCGCCCGGCCAGCGCCGGAACACCGGCTGACCTCAAGGTTCAAGCCTGGCTGATCGTCGAAGACCGCCAGCAACTGGTCAGCACCAACTACGGCGGTGGCTGGGGCCCATGGGGCGGCTACGGCTATTGGGGCGGACCGCTGGCCAGTGAAACCCGCAGCGTCGACTACAAGGTCACCACCTTGCAGATCGACCTGTTCGACGGCAAGGACGGCAAGCTGGTCTGGCGCGGCAGCACCGAGCGCATCCTGGAGCAGAATCAAGCCAACCCGGCGGCACGGGACACAGCGGTGCGCAACACCGTGGCCAAGATCCTGGAGCAGTATCCGCCGCGATAAACACGGACCTGGTAGGACCGGCTTTAGCCGGGAAGCCTTCGCGGTTAAAACCGCTCCTAGGCCAGTGGAGATCGTAGGAGCGGTTTTAACCGCGAATCTTTTGGCACCACTATCAACCCAAGTCCTGCATTGCACAGGCCTTGGGTTTTGCTCAGTGTTTGAGCTGGACACGCACCTCCCTTTGCGCGCTTTCGCTTAGCCGCAACCGCTCGACCTGACCGGCCTCACACAGATCGGCACTCGCCAGACGAACACTGCTCAGATACACCGCATCGCCCATCACCTCGACCCGTTCCACGGCAGCCTTCATTGACTGCTGGGCATCAGACTTGGCTTTGTGAATGGCCGTCAGCACCTCGCTGGTTGCCTCCAGTAACGGCTCGGCGAAACCCTCGGCAGCCTGCGCGTGTGGCCACTGCGCGCGATGCACCGAGCCTAGCTGCCAGCAACGCCAGACTTCCTCACAGGTAAATGGCAGAAATGGCGCGAACAGGCGCTGCAAGATAGCCAGCGCCTGAGCCAGCGCGTTACGCGCAGAATGGCCGTCGTCACGGTAGGCACGGCGTTTGACGAGCTCCACGTAATCATCACAGAACCACCAGAAGAAACTCTCGATCCGGTTCAGTGCCACGCTGTAGTCATAGCCCTCCAGCGCCGCCGTGGCCTCGCCGGTGACTGCGCCGAGGCGTTGCAGCATGGCCTGGTCCAGCGGCTGATCGACAACGCCTTGCGGGTCGCCGGGCAAGCCAAGCACGAACTTCGACAGGTTGACCAGCTTCACCGTCAGGCGCTGGCCGATTTTCATCTGCCGCTCTTCGAAGGCGGTGTCACTCCCCGGCCGGCCCAGCGCCGCCCAATAGCGCACCGCATCGCTGCCGTATTGCTCCAGCAACACCTGGGGGGCAACGACATTGCCCCGCGATTTGGCCATCTTGTTGCGGTTCGGGTCGAGGATCCAGCCTGACAACGCCACATGCCGCCACGGCGCCTTATCCTGTTCCAAATGGTTACGCACCAGAGTCGAAAACAGCCAGGTCCGGATGATCTCATGCCCTTGAGGACGTAAATCCATCGGGTACACCTGGTCGAACAGGCTGTCCGGCTCCTGCCAGCCGGCCGCGATCTGCGGCGTCAGGGAACTGGTGGCCCAGGTGTCCATGATGTCGCGCTCGCCAATAAAACCCAGCGGCTGGCCGCGTTGCCCGGGCGAGTAACCCGGTGGGGTGTCCAGCGTCGGGTCCACTGGCAGGCTCGCGTCGTCGGGTACTAGCGGCTGCTGGTAATCCGGCTCGCCCTGGGCGTCAAGCCGATACCAGAACGGCAATGGCACCCCAAACACGCGCTGGCGGCTGATCAGCCAGTCGCCATTGAGGCCCTCCACCCAGTGCTGGTAGCGGCTGTGCATGAACGGCGGATGCCAGTCCAGCTCACGACCGCGCGCCAGCAGGCATTCCCGCAACGCCTGATCGCGCCCGCCGTTGCGCAAGTACCACTGGCGGGTGGCAACGATCTCCAGCGGCCGGTCACCCTTCTCGAAAAACTTGACCATATGCCGGATCGGCTGCGGCTCGCCGGTCATGCCGCCACAGGCTTGCAACAGCGGCAGCAGACGTTTACGAGCCTGGCTCAGCGACAAGCCGGCCAGTTGCGCCCAGGCCTCGCGGCCGGCGGCGGTCTGCAGCCAGGGCGGAGTGTCGCCGAGCAACCGCCCGTCTTTACCAATGACTGGCCGGGTCGGCAGGTGCAGCTCGCGCCACCACAGCACATCGGTGAGGTCACCGAAGGTGCAGACCATGACCAGGCCGGTGCCCTTCTCCGGGTCAGCCAGAGCATGTGCAAGCAATGGCACTTCAACGTCGAACAGTGGTGAGCGCAGGGTCTGGCCGAAGCGCTGGCAATAGCGTGCATCCTCCGGGTGCGCCACCAGCGCCACGCAGGCCGCCAACAACTCCGGCCGGGTAGTGGCAATGCTCAGCAGCGAGCCGTCAACTGCGCGAAACTGCAAGTCGTGCCAGGCACCGAGCGCCTCACGGTCTTCCAGCTCGGCCTGGGCCACGGCGGTCTGGTAGGTGACATCCCACAACGATGGCGCCTGTTGGGCATACAGCTCGCCACGCTGGTAGTTGCGCAACAGGGCGCGTTGGCTGACCCGTCGGGAGCGCTCATCGATGGTGGCGTAGTTCAGGCTCCAGTCCACCGACAAGCCAAGGCGGGTGAATACGGCGCGAAACGCCTGCTCGTCGAGATGGGTCAGGCGCTGGCACAACTCGACGAAGTTGCCCCGGCTGACCGCAACGAAGTCGGCACGCCGCGCCGCGACCGTCTCAGGCGGCTGCAAGTCCGCCTGCCAGGGAGCCTCCGGATCGCAACGCACCCCGTAGAAGTTCTCGACCCGGCGCTCGGTGGGCAGGCCGTTGTCATCCCAGCCCATGGGGTAGAAAACGGTCTTGCCACGCATGCGCTGGAAGCGCGCGATGATGTCGGTGTGGGTGTAGCTGAAGACATGGCCGATGTGCAGCGAGCCGGATGCGGTCGGTGGCGGCGTGTCGATGGAAAAGACCTGCTCGCGGCTGGCGCGGCGGTCGAATGCATAAGTGTCCTCGGCAAGCCACTGGTGCGACCAGCGTTGTTCGAGGTTGTCCAGCGAGGGTAAGAGGGTGGGGTCGAGCGGCAGGGTTACACGTTTAACGGTGACATGGCTTCCTCCTGTGATCACCAAACGCCGCCGCAACAAGCAGCAGCCGAAACCGGTTTATAGCGGTTGGCAAAAAAATAGTAAACCACCCATCTGCCTGGCTGGCCTGATGCCAGCGCTGTTGCCGGGGCTTTACTACACTGCCATCCACACAGGTGAGTGAACCTAAGGAAAGGAGTGCCGGATGTCTCCCCTGAATCATTGCTTTGCAATGCCTCACAGGCAGCGGGGTGCCATCGGCCTGGTCGCGGCGCTGACCCTTGGCCTGGCCTTGCTGTTTACCGTGACGGTGCTCGACAGCGGCCGACTGTATCTGGAAAAGCGCTCCTTGCAGCGCATCGCCGATATGGCGGCGCTGGAAGCGGCGAGCCGCAAGGGCAATTGCAACAGTGCCGCGACCGCCTCGCTGTATGCCACCCAGAGCGCGACACGCAACGGTTTCATCCCTGACACCGATGGCCGTACCCTCAACACCCTGTGCGGAACCCTGAGCGTGAATGCCGCAGACGGCCGCCGCGCGTTCGTGGCCAACGCCGCCAGCACCGACGCCATTCGCGTGGTCGCCAGCCACGGTGTCCCCCGCAGCATCGCCGCCGGAGTTGCCGCCCTGTTCAGCAGCGGGCCGCAACCGGCCAATGTGCAGTTGAGTGCGACAGCGGTGGCGGCAGCAACCCCGCCACTGGCGCAGCTTTCAATCCGCAACGTTCTGGCAACCGCCAGCCTGCCAATTCTCAATAGCATCGCTAAAACCAATATCGATCTGCTCGGCTGGCAGGGGCTGGCAAATATCAATCTCAACCTGCTCAGCTATCTGGACCGTTTGAAAACCGATCTGAACCTGACGGCGGTCGGCTACACCCAGGTGCTGTCCGCCAACGCCACGGTCAGCCAGTTGATACAGACCGCCATTAACGTTCTGCAAACGAACGGTACGCTCAGCACCTCGGCAACCATCCTCAATCTGCAGGCGTTGAAAGCCGCAGCGGGCAGCACTACCGTGGTGCTTGGTGACCTGATCAAGGTTCAGGGCGGAACGGACCTTGCCGGCCTGAACTCGACAGTCAATGTGTTCGACCTGATCTCCAGCCTCACTCAGATGGCCAACAAAAAAAATGGCATCACGGCTAACAGCCAGATCAATGTGCTGGGCATCGGGCAAATCACCACACAATTGAAAGTCATCGAGCCGCCACAGCTCTCCGCGATCGGTGATCCGCGCAAGGTCAACCCGGCCCTTGCCGTCGCCGATGATCCGAACCGTATCTACGTGCGTACCGCACAAACCCGCATGCTGGTGTCGGTGAACCTGCCCTTGCTGGATATTCTCAACAAGCCACCGGTCAATGCTGTCACCAAACTGGTCGGTAACCTGACCTCGGTACTCAACAACGCCCTGACCCTGAATATTGCCGGGGTGGTGGGGGATGTGACTTGCCTGCTGGGCGCCAAGTGCCTGGTCACTGACCCCTGGATTCTGCCCTCCAGCAGTTCAAGTCTACTCGGCCCCAGGATAGACCTGAGCCTCAGCCTGGCTGGCGGTGAAGCCTACGTCACCGGTTACACCTGCAACAGCAATACCGACAAGTCGCTGAGCGTACGCACCAACGCTTCGCTGCTCAATGCCCGCCTGGGCCTGATCGACAGCGCTGCGGCCTTTCCGGCCAGTACCGATCCTGCCGCAGTCATTGCCCAGCCTTTGCCCATCGTTGATATCGGCACACAAACCTGCACCCAACTCCTGAATCTGCTGGGCAGTTGCACAGCCAGGGTACCTTTTGCCGGGGGCGGCATCGGCATGAGTTTCAATACGCTGAACAATGCGCTGCTGACCAGCCCTGCCAGCGTCAATACCACCATCAACATGCCTGCAGAAATCGGCCAGCCGCCTACCCGCCTGCCCGCTGCGGCTTATGTCAAATCCAGCACGCTGCTCGATGGCGTGGTTTCAGGTGTGAATATCAATGTCTACAAGCCCCTTAACGGCAACGCTCTGGGCAGTCTCATCAGCGGCACCGGGACATTGCTCAACACCCTGCTGGGGCTGGTCGATCAGCAGGTGGAGTTGCTGCTCAAACCACTGCTGACGTCAGTTCTCGATCCATTGCTCGACACCCTCGGGCTGACACTCAATCCCACCGACGTCGGTGCCAACCTGAGCTGCAACTTCGGTCAGGCCACGCTGGTGATCTAATCCCCGTTGAACACCGGCAAGGTGATCTTGAACCTTGCCCCATCATTGGCATTGCTGACACTCAAGCGGCCCTTCATCTGTTCGATGATGCCGTAGCTCACCGACAATCCCAGCCCGGTGCCGACGCCCACCGGCTTGGTGGTGAAGAACGGCTCGAAGATCTTTTCCAGCAGGCGCGGGTCGATGCCGCCACCGTTGTCCTGGACCGTGACGATGACCTTGTCGTCAACCTGCTGCATGTCGAGGCTGATCGCCGGTTGCAGGTCAGGATTCTGCTCCTTGCGCGAGAGCATGGCGTCACGGGCGTTGACCATCAGGTTGATCAGCACCTGCTCCAGCTGGTCGGCATGCCCGCGCACCTGCACCGGCGCGCCGCGCTCGCCGGCTTCGATGTGCACGCCCTTGCCTTTCATGCTTTCACTGAGCATCGCCAGCGTGCCTTCCAGGGCGTCGTAGGGGTCGAACAGTTGCTCTTCAACCTCGGAACGGCGGCCGAACACGCGCATATGGTCGACCACCCGCGCGGCGCGTTGCACCTGGCTGTCGATGCGGTTGAGCTTGTCAGTGATGTAGTCGACATCCACATTGCCGCGCTCCAGGCGCTTGAGCACGTTGACCACCGCCATGCGCATGACGTTGAGCGGCTGGTTGATCTCGTGAGCGAGACCGGTGGCCATCTCGCCCAACGTAGCCATTTTGGCGCTCTGGTTGAGCTGCATGCGCGAACGCCGCACGTCAGTGTTGTCACGGCCCACGGCCTGGATTTCCACCAGCGTGCCGGACTCGTCGAACACACCGCGATCGGCCCATACCCACCAGGCATGTTCACGACCGGGCAGTTCCAGACAGATTTCGGCCGTGCTCATCGGCGCTTCGGGGGTCAGCAGCGCGATACGCCGCACAAAGGCTTCACGCTGGTCTTCCGAAAACCAGTCACCAAGATTGATCCCCGGCAGTTCTGCCGGGTCGCACTCCAGATAAGTTGCCAGCGGCCGGTTACCGAAACTCAGGACCAGCTGCGGGCTGTAGCGACAGATCATCGCCGGCGAGTCCTCGACCAGAATCCGGTAACGCTCTTCGCTTTCACGCACCCGCTCGGCGGCCAGCGTGGCTTCGGTGACGTCCAGCCAAAGACCGACCGCCTCGACCGGCATACCGAGGTCGTCGCGCAGCAAACGTGCCTCATCCAGCAGCCAGTGATAGTCACCATTCTTGCCACGCAGACGGTAGCGGCGGCTGACGAAACCTTCGCGCAGCAACTGGCGGTTACGCTCGAACCAGATGTCGTGGTCCTCAGGATGGATATAGCCTGCCAGTTGCCCGTCGACACACTCGGCCAGGGTCCAGCCCAGCAGCGGGGTCAGGCTGTCACTGAAGAAACTCGGTTCCAGATTGCCCTGGTCATAGCGCTGCACATAGATCACCGCCGGCGAACTGGCAATCAGGTTGTCGAGCCGCGCATGGGCCGCCGCCGCTTCGGTCTCCTGGTTCTTGATATCGCTGACATCAAGCATGAAGCCCAGCACGCGCTGCACCTGACCGCTGATCAAGGCCTGGCCCTGAATGCGCAGCCAGACAGTTTCCTGCCCAGGGTCGGCATGGGCCAGGCGCACACACAACAACATCGGCGTACCCTTGTCGCGCAGTTGCAGCAGGCGGCTGGACAACTCTTGCCGGTCAGCAGGGTGAATCAGCGCCAGCCAGTCCTGACGCGCCAGACGCTCGACCCGGTCGCTCAGGCGCAGGCTGCGTGCCAGTTGCGGCGCCAGCAGAATCTCATCACTGCCAGGCAACAGTTCCCACCAGCCGGTGCCGAGCAAATCCTGAAGCACTGCCAAGCGTTCGACGTGATGGCGGTTATGTTGCTCGGAAAGGCGGAACAGGACCGGGCCGGCCAGTGCTGAACACAAGTTCAACCATTCTCGCTCGCCCAGATCCGGTGCCTGCCGACGCGGCTCATAAAAGCCGAACATCAACCAGGCCTTGGCCACGCCGTCGCGGCTATGGGGCAGTAGAAAACCATCAGCATTGCCGAACATGCTCTGCAATGGCGACAGCTCGGTATGCCCGCCAAAATGCAGCTCGTGGGCGATGTTGGCATCCAGCAGGTCAAATTCGTTACCCAGCCGTTGGCCGACTTGCCACAGTTCAGGCGCGGTATGGGCGCTGTACTGGCTGTAGACCCGCCAGCCAATACCACTGGCTTCGGGCAAGGCCAGAGCGACGCAGGGAATGCGCCACATCTGCGCCAATTCTTCGAGCTGTTCGGCAACCACGCTCGGCAGCCGCTCGACAATACAGCCGCGAATCTTCTCGGCCATCTGCCCGGCCAGGCGCAAACATTGCTGGCGGGTACGCGCAGCGCTGGCCTCTTCCATCAGATCGCTGATATCGGTCAGTTGCAGCAGCCAGCCCTTGCCATGGTGCTGCACCCAGCCGCGCGCGTGCAGGGTGTGACCATCGTTGCTGCGAAAATCCAGGTCCAGCATGTGCCCGACCCAGTCCCCCGGCACGCCTTCGACCACCAGCGCGCTGTTGGGCAACAGCAGAATCATCAACCGCTGGTTGAGCACGGTATGCGCGCTCAAGCCCAGACGGCTGAGCAGGTGCGCACTGATACTGTGAATCTGCCCCTCGTTATTGAGCAGCAGGTACAGGTCCGCGCCGATCGCGTCAGGCTCGACGACCAGCGGAGTTGAAGGCTCGCGGGCGGGCACCTCGGAGCGCCCCAGCCAACGGCTCAAACGACTTTTTTCATGGGACAAGTTGAATGCTCGCTTGGGCAGACAGTTGGGCGGGCAAGCGCGGCACCTCGCCAATGATCGGCAGGGTCAGCGACGGCAGTACGCGCGCCAGTTTGGTTTTCGGATAGTTGATGCTGACCGTCAGCGCCGTACCGTTGAAGGTCACGCTGTAGTCGGAGGGGCCAAAATTCAGCGCGCTGGGCATCCAGGCCAATTGGCTCTGCAACACGCTCTCGGCCTGGCTGCGCACCAGAGTGCTGTAGTTGGCAACTCCAGGACTCAGCGCCACGCTGCGACGCACCGCCTCGCTGGCAGCGGCATTGAACGACTGGACCATCAGCAACGGCAGGCTATAACTCACCACACCATAGAAAATGGCGAAAAAAATCACGAACACCGCCGCGAACTCGATCGCGGCAGCGCCCTTCTGGCGATGCAGGCCTGATGGACCGCTGGCTGGCATGACGGCGTCTACCCTGACAGTACTACTCCACAGAGCATAGGATCTTTCCGAAATACAGGATGTTTTTTACTCAATGAAATTACTTTTCCTACTCATATGGTTCGCCCTCTGTGCCGAACAGGATGCCCGGCGCAGACAAATCACCAATACCCTGACACTGGGTGCTTGTGCCGCTGCACTGGGGTGGTTGCTGTATAGCGGTCAGACCTGGCTGGGCGCCGAACCCGCCGAGGGTGGCCGAGCCCTGCTATTGGCGCTGGCCATGACCCTGCCCGGTTACGCGCTGGGACGTTTGGGGGGCGGCGACGTAAAGCTGCTGGCGGCTCTGGCGCTGGCCAGTGACAGCCTGTATCTGCTGGGCACATTCATCGGCGCAGCCGTGACGGTGGTCCTGTGGCTAGGCGTCCGACGAGCGGTATTCAGAGCTCTCGGTGATGGCCTGGCTGCACGCTATAGCCCGATGAATCCTGACTCCGGGGAAAAATTTCCGTTCTCGCCGTTCCTGTTTACGGGGCTGCTGCTGGTGGCCCTTTGCATCCGCTAGTCAGAATCAGGTTTTAGTCCTATGTACATAGTCAACAAGTGCGTCTAGGTTTAAGACACACCCGAACTCAAACCCTGCACCCGTGGCAGGGATCAATGTGCAAGGAATTCGGGAATGGTCAGGCAGGGAGTAGCGCGTGAACAAGTATTCGGCAGTGAAAATTCTGGTGGTCGACGATCAGCCGCTGATCGTTGAAGAGTTGGCCGAGTTTCTCGATGGTTGTGGCTATGTCTGTGTGCAGTGCAGCAGCGCCCTGGAGGCCGTTGAGCGGTTTCGCGATGACGCAAGTATCGGCATTGTCCTTTGCGATCTGGAAATGCCCGGTATGAACGGCATTGAACTGGTCGAGACGATGAAGCAGATAGGCGGCAAGAAACACCTGTTCGAAGCCATCATGCTGACCGGGCGCGCCGAAAAAAGGGACGTCATCAACGCCCTGCGCGCCGGGATTTCCGATTACTACCAGAAACCGGTAGACCTCGACGAGTTGCTCGAGGGCGTACAACGCCAGGAATTCGCCCTGCAGGAACGGCAAAACAGCCTGCAGAAGCTTGGCCAGCTCAATGAAAAGCTGCAATTTCTGGCCGCCTCTATCGACGATCTGTACCACGACCTGGACAACGCTCGCCCGCCGCTGGTGCCGCAACTGTCGGCTAACGATCAGAGCAACAATAATGTTGTCGATGTGCCTGACCTGTTCTCTGCCCTCTCGCCTCGCCAGCTGGACGTGGCGCGGCTGGTTGGCAAGGGCCAGACCAACTACCAGATTGCCTGTGAGCTGGGGATTACCGAGAACACCGTCAAGCTCTATGTCTCTCAGGTACTGCGCCTGACCCACATGCACAATCGCACCCAACTGGCGCTGGCCTTGTCGCCGGGCGCTGGTATGGCTCGCAGCCGGGTCACCGAGCACTGAGCTGTGGCTTGACACATCTGCCCCATCAGCTCGTAGCAGCTTTGGCTGCGAAAACTTTCGTGGCTAAAGCCAACACTGTTCTGCCAGTTACCCAGATCTCGGTGGGGGACTCTATGGCCTTGGGCAAGCTCCAGGTTTTGTCTATGGAGGTTGCACAACAGCAGATTGATCCTGCCGGCCTCTTCGCCAGCAAGCTGGCTCCCACCGAGTCGGCGTTGTGCCTATCACTTGAGCCTGACGTGAACCTGGTGGGAGCTAGCTTGCTAGCGAAGACTGCGGCACATTCGCAGCAGATGCCGTGACTTTACCGGCCTCTTCGCGAGCAACCGGAACGCCGGCCGGCTGCTCACACCGGGGGCATACAGTACCTGATTGAACACTAGTGCGGCTAAAGCCACTACTGTTTCAATTGAATCGGTGGCGTCCAACAATCGCCATCAACGACTGCCCCCTGCCACCTTGCCGCCCTGCTCCTGATCGAAAAACTCCGGAATCTTGTGGTTGTTGCTGTCCAGCCAGCGCTGCAGGCTTTGTTCGCGCTCGGTGGGGGTGGCGGTTTGCGGGATTTTCGAGGCAGCACTGCCCTTGACCTGCAGCTGCAACCAGGTTTCGGTCTGTTGCTGGGCCTGCGAGGCCGGCCCCGGCTCGATGGCCCAGGCCATGCTGTGCAGACCGAATAACACAACGATACCGATCAGCGTTTTCATGGTTGGCTCCTGACGTTGGCAGTGCGGGTTGTGTCCATACCGGCGGTCATGGCTGGCGCCTGGGCCGGTGCAAGCGCCTGCGGCCGTTGGGCGGGCGCCGCAAGCTGGGTCGCGCGCTGTTGCGCGGCGCTGACCTGACGCGGCGTCAGCCCGGCGCGGGTGGTCAGCTCGGCGGCCTGCTGCCACTGGTCCTGGTAAATCAGCAGGGTCACCAGGTTCTGCGCCGGCAGGTTGTCCGAGGGTTTGAGTTCCAGCGCGGTCATGAACTGAAAGCGCGCCTGTTCCAGTTTGAGCTGGTTCAGGTAGGCGATGCCCAGGTCGTTGCGGACTTTCTCGTCGGTGGGCGCCAGTTTTGCGGCACGTTGCAGGTGCTGCTGGGCCTGTACGTAGTCACCCCGGGTGGCGGCGATCTGGCCCAGGCCATGCTCGCCTTCGGCGGCGCGGCAGGTGCCCAGCAGGCTGCGGTACAGCGGCTCGGCTTCAGCGCTGCCCAACTGGCGTAACACCCGCGCCTTGCGCAGGCGCACCTCGCCCAGCTCAGCGGGCAGGTCTTCGAGGTTGGCCAGGCTGGCATGCAGACGTCCCTCGTCTGCCATGCCTTGCGCCAGATTGATGGCCAACTCCTGATCGGAACTCAATTTGCCGCAGTTTCCCTGGCTGCTGCCACTCAAGCCCTGAACCCAGGGCGCATGCCCCTCACTGGCACAACCGCTCAACATCAAAAACCCGCATACCGCGATCACTGCTTTCATCGCCCGCTTTCCTTGTACGACGCATTCATTTACTGCCCAGTGCCTGGCTGATGGCAGTAAACCCTGGACCGGCCAGCACGATCAGCAAAGCCGGGAACAAAAACACCATCATCACCACCGACATCTTCGCCGACAGCTTGGAGATGTACTCCTGCAAGCGCGTCAGACGTCGATCGTCGATCAGTTGCTTGAGTGCCAGCAGCGAGCGCAAGGCACCACCGCCCTGATGGATCAACTGGTTGAGGATCACACAGGTGTCACTGAATTCGTCCACCGCCAGCAGGCTGGAGGTCTTGCGCAGCTCGTCACCCAGCTCCAGCCCGGAATCGACGCGCACCAGAATCACACGGATTTCCTCGGACAACACCGGCAGCAGTTCCTTGCCTTCGTTGCTCAGCACGCGCAGCGCCTGCTCCACCGCCATGCCTGACTCAAACAGAATGCGCAGCAGCGGAATGAAGGTCGACACCTCGACCACGATTTGTTTTTGCCGATGCTGAGCGACCGCCGCCAACACCCGCTTGGGTAATAGATAACCCATGCCCAGCGCAAACAACGGCGCGATCAGCGGATTGGCCGCGTCCGCGAAAAACAGCACCTGCACGAACAACGTGAGGCTGACCAGGCCCATGGGCACGCCAATCTGACACGCGGCGTACAACGAGCGCTTACTCGCACGTCGCCAGCCGATGCGGTTGAGCAGGACCTGGCTCTCACTGTCCATGTTCACCGCTTTGCGTCCCAGCGGGGTGTCACCCAGCAGCCGCAGCCAACTGCCGATGCGGCTCTCGCGAATCGTCTGGCCTTGCAGGCGCATGGCAACCTGGCGCTCATTGCGGCGCACCAACGCCATGTGCGACACCAGCAGCCCAAAGGCGGCGAGGAACATCAAGACACTGAGCAGCAGCAAGCCCATCTCAAATGCTCCTCAACATGCGCCATAGCAACAGACAGCCAGTCACTTGCATGGCAAACGCGACCAGCAGCATCTTCTGCCCGCTGTTGTCGTTCCACATGTGCAGCAAGTACTCCGGGCTGGAGAGCATGAAATAGCCGGCCAGCGAAATAGGCAACGCCCCCAGCACCACGGCGGTCAGGCGCGTTTCGCCGGTCATTGCCTTGAGCTGGCGGGACATCTGCTCACGCTCGCGGATCAGCTTGATCAGGTTTTCCATCAGTTCACTGGCATTGCCGCCATAGCGGTGGTTGACCCGCAGGCCGAGGGCGAACAGGTGCAGTTCGTCGCGCTCATAGAGTTCGGCAAAGTCATGGGCGGCATCGGGCAGGCTGACACCCAGTTGGACGTTGCGCTCGATCCTTGCCATGCCATCGCGCAGCGGCTGGTCGGCCGCCTCGATGCCATGCAGCACGGCATCGGCCAGGGTGCGTCCGGACTTGAGGCTGCGCACCGTGTGGTCGAGCATCTGCGGCAGTTGCTCGATCATCCGCAGCACCCGTTTGCGATAGCGCCATGACACGTACATGCGCAAGGTGAAGGGCACACCGAGCAGGCCTGCGAGCAGGCCAAGCCAGTCAGCCAACAGGTAACCAAAGACAATGGCCAGCCCCCAGACCGCCAGCACCAGCTTCATGCGCTCGGCCGGCCGGCCCATGCCGGCACGCAGAAACGCCCGCTCCAGACGCTGCATACCGGGCTTTTCCGGTTTTACCACGACCCGGCCCTGGTTCAGGCGCTGCAAAACCCGCTCATTGGCCCCGCGGTTCAGCGCGGTATAGAACAGATAACCAGCGGCGGCCAAGAGCACAATCGCCAGCAAGACCAGCACCAGGGTCGCTTTCATGGCCGTGTCTCCTTGCGCCTAGTACATCGGCCGCAGTTTGTCGCCTGCGGCATGCACCGCTTCGCGGTGGAAGCCATAGCCGGTGCGCTTGTCGAGGCGGAACAGGGTGTTGGTGACATAGATGTCGTCACGCATGCCCACCACCTCGACCACCTCACTGACACAGCGCCGGCCATCGGGCAGACGGGTCAATTGAATGATCACATCCAGCGCCGCACAGACCATTTGGCGCAGGGTCTTTTCAGCGATCTGGCGGCCGGTAAGGCCGACCAGGGTTTCCAGGCGCAGCAGAGCGTCCTGGGCATTGTTGGCGTGCACGGTGCTCATCGAACCTTCGTGGCCGGTGTTCATCGCGGTAAGTACATCGAGGACTTCGACGCCGCGAATCTCGCCCAGGATGATGCGGTCCGGGCGCATCCGCAGGGCATTGCGAATCAGGTCACTGGCGCGCACTTCGCCATGCCCCTCGGCATTCGGCGGGCGGGTTTCCAGGCGCACCACATGAGGGTGGCTCAGTTGCAATTCGGCGACGTCTTCGATGGTCACCAGTCGCTGGTGAGTGTCGATCAACTGGCTCAGGACGTTGAGCATGGTGGTCTTGCCGGTCCCGGTACCACCGCTGATCAGGATATTGCAGCGTTTGCCCACCGCGTCCTGGAAGAACTCGAAGATCGCCTGGTCGATGGCCTGAGTCGCCACCAGGTCAGCGCTCTTGAGCATGTCTTTGCGAAATTTACGAATCGACAGGCACGGGCCGTCCAGGGCAATCGGCGGAATGATCGCATTGACCCGGCTGCCGTCAGGCAGCCGCGCATCGACCATCGGCGATGACTCGTCCAGGCGCCGCCCCAGCGGGGCGAGGATGCGCTGCATGACCCGCTCGACATGGTGCGAGTCGATGAACCGCAGGTCGGTATGGTGCAACACCCCGTCACGTTCGATGAACACCTTGCCGGGGCCGTTGACCAGAATCTCGGTGACCGACACATCGCGCAGCAACACTTCCAGCGGCCCGAAGCCGGTGAGTTCATCCACCAGTTCTTCGGCCAGGCGCTCCATCTCGTAACGGGAAATCGCCAGCCGCAAACGTGCGACATACTCGGCGACCTTGTCGATGACGAACTGCGCCAGCGCCGGACGCGAGCCTTCCAGCAGGTTGCGGCCGTGCTCTTCGATACCGTCGATGATGTAGCGGTGCAGTACCAGCTTCAGGCCCTGGGCATCATCGCCCGGTTGCTGGCTGCGCGAAGACGCGCCAAACGGTTTGTCAGGCATCAGCGATTCCTCAATAGCCGGCTGAACCAGCCTTCAGTGCGTTTTTCGGCTCGCCCGGAGTGGCTGATCAGGTGCTCGCCCAGTTGCCGCAAACCGGCCGACAACGACTCACGCGGCGCCAGCTCGAACAGGGTCACCCCCTGATTCTTGGCGTTCAGGCGCAACTCCGGACTCAGCGCCAGCACCGAGACCACCGGCAGGCCGAACGTCTTGCCCACCGTCTCGGCATTCGGTGCCACCGCGCGCAGGTAGCGATCGACCAGCAACACCGCGTGCTGCAATTTCATGCCCTTGTCGCGCCACAGGTTGAGGATCGCCAGGTTGCGCCGACACTCAATGACACTTTGGTCGGTGTACCAGACCAATTGATCGCAATGGCTGACCAGGGTGCGCAAGGCCTCGCTGTCAGGCTGGCCGACCAGATTGATGATCACGTGCTGGAAGTGCTGGCGCAGCGCGCTGAGCAGCATGTACAGCTCGGCGGCGCTGGAACGCTCCAGGTCGTCATCGGCATCGGTGTAAGCAAGAATCCGCAGACCACTGTCAGCGGTGGTAAACGCACTGTCGATCAGGGTCGAGTCCAGCCGACGCAGGTGCCGCAGCGCATCGCCAAAACTGAATGATGACTCCAGGCCCAGCAATGCCAGGCTGTCACCGCGTGGCAAGCCCAGGTCCAGCAGCAAGGTGCGCTGCTCGGTCTTCTGCACTACCAGCGCCAGGTGGCTGGAAATCAGTGCTCCGTCGCCGTCGCACTGCGCACCGTAAAGCACGGTCAGGCCGCTCATGTTCGGGTTGGATGCCGCCGCCGGCAGGCGCTTGCCCAGCCGCCGCACCAGACCCGCCACTTCACTGGAGCGCGAGCCATACGCGACAAAGTCCCGTGCCCCGGCACGCATGGCAGTGAGCACCAGTTGATTATCCATGCCGTCGCCCAAGGCGACGATGGCCAGCATCGGCTTGGCTTCCAGCGCGCCTTCGATCAGCGCACTCTGGTTCATCAGGTGATCACGATCCAGCCCCACGAACACCACGCTGGCGAAGGTCACATCGACCAGCGCCAGCAGATCGTCGAGGCTGCCGGAACCGGCGCTGACCACCTGCCCCAACGAGCCCAGGGCGCCCTGCAGCCATTCCAGGTCGGCCGGGTTACGGGTGATCGCCAGAAAGGTCTGGCTCAGGCTCTGGCTCATTGCGACAACCCGCTGCGGCGCTCGAAGTCGCCGCGCTCAAGAAACATCATGCGGTAGAAGTTCGGGTCGTAATTGCGCAGTCCTTCGCCGGGCAACGAAGGCAGTTGCGCATCACGGGCCAGCGGCTGGACCAGGTGGGGAGTCACCACCATCAGCAACTCACGCTCTTCACGGTTGATCTGCGAATTGCGAAAGAACGCGCCCAGCACCGGGATATCGCCAAGGCCTGGAAACTTGCCCACTTCCGAACTGTTCTTGTTGCTGATAAGGCCGCTGATCACGAAGCTCTCGCCATCGGCCAGGGAGATGCTGGTGTCAGTGCGGCGCACATTAAGCGCCGGCACACTGGTGCCGGAAACCGTGATGCCGGCGGTGAAATCCAGCTCACTGACCTCCGGCGCCACTTTGAGCAAAATGCGCTCGTTGCTGACCACGGTAGGCGTCAGGGTCAGGCGCACACCGAACGCTTTGTACTCAATGGAAATCCCGCTGCCCTCGGCGTTGGGCACCGGCACCGGAAACTCGCCACCGGCCAGAAAGCTCGCGCTCTGCCCGCTCAGCGCTACCAGGCTCGGCCGTGCCAGGGTATAGGCAAAACCGCTGTTCTCCATGGCGTTGAGCATGCCCAGCACCTTGCTGCTGCCACCGCCCCAGACGATGTTGAACATGTTGTTGTTCAGCGGCACCACCGTATTGGAAGGCAGGATCGGCCCCACGGTGCCGGCCGGGGCATCAACAATCGACGGCACAATGCCCGGCGTCACCCCTAGCGAGCCGGGCACCGTTCCCGGTGAGCCGAACAGTGAGTTGTTCGAGCCCTTGCCGAAAATCGAGAAGTTGGCTTCTTTGAGTTTGGTGCGGCTGACCTCGACAAAGCGGATGTCGGTCTGCACCTGAATCGGCAGCGGCTCTTGGCCGGCCTGGCTACGCGCGGTTTCAGCCAGTGCCGCGCTGGCCTTGCCGCGCACGAACACCATGCTCTGCTGCGGCGCGCTGGCGCAGCCGGTCCAGACCATCAAGCTGGTGGCGCCGCCACTGATCCCGGTCACAATCACGCCCTGGGTGCCAGCGGCCTGCACATCGGCGATCTTCGGATCACCCACCGCAACGCGAGTAATCGTCACACCGGGGCGGATATCGCGTTGTGCCCCCTGGTCCACTTCCAGCACCGGCGGCAGGGCCGACAGCGCCGCACAGCCACTGGCTGCCGCGCGGGCAGAGCCTGCCCATACCCCTGCCAGCACACACATCGCAGTAACCGAAAGGAAACGACTGCTCATCAACTGCATCCTTGCTCAAATCAGGGGTTCGGTTGGGTAACCTGGTTGCCGCGAATCACTTCCATCGCCTTGACCGCCCGCGGCGCAGCAGCGTCATCGCGGCGCGGTGCGGGCGCCAGGGTCAGTTGGCTAAACCGCGTCAGGCTGCGCGCGGTCGAGTCCAGGCGCAGGGCGACGTCCTGGCTGCCAGGGTCGGCCGCCCAGTATTGCTGCAGGTGCCTTTCGTCGGCGCTGCGTACCGCCAGCCGCAGCACCCCGGTCTGCGAGGCAAGCATCAAGCGGTCCTGCAACGGCGCCGGCACGGCGAGCACGACGCTGCGCACATTGCCCCGCTGCTGCTCTTGCTGGACCCGGATATCGGCACCGGAGGCCTGTACCGGGCTGCCATCGAGCGCCGGGCCGAGCAACGCCCCGACCCCCAACACCCGCAATGCCGGCACCACCACCTGGCTGGAGCGCAGCGGGTTATCAGTGTCCTGCGGCAGGTACAGCAATACATCGACATAGTCGCCGGGGCTCAGATGCCCGGCCGCGCTGGCGACCTCATCCACGGCCACGGCCAGCGCCCGCTCACCCGGGCGGATCATCCGCGCCAGGCCGCCACCGGCCTCGAAGCTGGCGGCATTCAGCCAACTGCCCGCCGCCAGTGGCCGCCAGCTGTTGCGCCCGAGCACTTCTTCAAAGGTACTGAAGCTGCCCTGCGGCGCGACCTTGAGCCGCTCGATGACCAGGTCTTCGGGCTGGATGGGGACATAGGCAGGCAGGTCGCGGGCCAGCACCACGACGTTCTTGCGCAGCGCTTCTTCGGCTGAGGTTGTCGTTGCTGCGGGCGCTGGCGGCAGGGCTTCGACCGGCGCAGCCGGGGCCTGGGCGGTGTCGACAACAGCGGGCGCGGGGGCGGGCGGTTCACGACTGATCACCACCCCGAGATACCCGGCCAGAATCGCACCCAACAGGGAAAGCACCGCCAGGGCCAGGGTAACGCGACTGCTCATGACGACTCTCCGGTTGTCATCTCATGACCACTTCGACGCATCGGGTCGTGATTTCCATGCTCCATTTCGTTATAGGAATGTAGATCACCCATTCGAAAACGCCATGAGCGGTTGCAAATAACCTGTTTATACAAGCGCGTTCATGACTATTGGACGCAAGGCCGACAGTTATAACTTTAGGTTTAATGCTTTATTACGATTGTGGGCCGCGTCATTGCAGACAATGCTGTAGTTGCAACCCGCAAGATTCAGCGGTGCAGTGAAGGCTCACTGCACTGAATACGTGCAAGGAGAACGACCATGTTCATTACTCAGCTGTTTGTACGCGCCTATGTGAGCATCCTTGCTTTCATGAAAAACCGGGAAGCGGCCTCGGCGATTGAATATGCGATTGTCGCTGCCATGGTGGCAGTGGTCATCGTCGGTTTTATGGGCGACATCGGCACACAGGTCGGGAACATCTTCACCAGTATTAAAGATGGCCTGACCCCCTAAAACACCCTGATGCTGAGGTCGTTGCTGACAGTCCCGTGCAAAGGTGCCACCGTGGGCCATTTTTCGCCTCCTGCAGAGAGATAAATACAAATGGCTGTCCAACCTGCCCGCCAACAATTGTTATTGGTTGACGATGAAGAGGACGCCAATGAAGAACTGGCAGAGCTGCTCGAAGGCGAGGGGTTCTGCTGCTTCACTGCGTCCTCGGTCAAACAGGCTTTGCAAGAACTGACCCGCCACCCGGATATCGCGCTGGTCATTACCGACCTGCGCATGCCGGAAGAAAGCGGCATCCAGCTCATCAAGCGCCTGCGCGAACACACCTCACGCCAGCACCTGCCGGTGATCGTCACCTCCGGCCACGCCGATATGGAAGATGTCAGCGACCTGCTGCGTTTGCAGGTGCTGGATCTGTTCCGCAAACCGATCTATCACGTGCGTCTGATCGAAACCCTCAACAGCCTGTTCCCCGAACCGAAGCTTTATCAGGTCAGCCCCTGATCACACTGCACAACCATCCGCCGGTGCAAACGTGTTTGCACCGGCGGATCTTATTGTTGATCAAAGCTGGTAGCTGAAACTCAGGGTGAAGCGTGGGTTGCGGTTGAAGCTGTCCAGGCCGGGGTCGGACAGTGGCTTGGCGGCTTCCAGGGCAATGTTGTAATAACGCGAATCACCAAAGCGCACCCCCAGCGCCGCCGATGACATTTTTGCGTCCTTGACTGGCAAGGCATTGAACGAGGTGCGTGCAGCGTCGAGCACCGCATAAGGCTGGATGACTTTCAGCCAGCGGCCATCATCGCGGTTGAAGCTGTAGTTGAGCTCATAGGCCACCCCCCAGCCCTTGTCACCGGTGGCCTGGTCGTTGGGGTAACCGCGGCCGAAGTTCTGCCCGCCAAACTGCGCCCGTTCGCTGTCGGGCAAATTGTCGTCACTCCAGTACAGCGCTGCCGACAACACCCCCTGCCAGTGCTGCCCAAAGCGGTCGCTCTGCACCCCGGAGACGCGCAGGCGGAAAAAATCCAGGTCGAACAGCTCATCGGTGGTTTTCGCCCCCATGCCATCGATGCCCTGATAGACACCGGCACTGAGAATGCGCAACTGCCGATCCGTGGATTTGCGCCAGTCACCCTCGACCGCCAGGGCGCGCAAGTCGGTGCGGGTTTCGATACTCAACGGCAGGCCGACCACCTGGAAACGGGTCTTGTCGTTGACCGCATACAAGCGCGTACCGACGCTCAACCACTCGTTGGCGGCCGCAATCAGCGGGTGGCTGATGCCCAGCGAAAGGCGGTCGTTCTCGCGGTGCTGGCTCAGTTCCAGACCGTTATCGAGCGCCAGCCGGGTGTGCGGGTCGGCCTTGTAGCGCGAGCCCCACAGGCTCAACTGAGTGCCTTCTGCGTTGAGGTACTGGCTATAGTCCAGCCGCCAGTAGTGCTCTTTGTCATCGCCGGGCGGAAACAGCCCGCTGAGGCTCAGTTGTTCGGCCATCGCCGTCTGTGCATTGCTGTTGAGACCGAGCAGCGCCTGCATGCCCTTGCGGTTGTCATCGGTCAGCCCCAGGCTGCTGGTGAACGGCTTGCGTGACGCTGTGGCAATCAGCGTGGTGGCGCCGTCGGTGGTGCCGGGCGGCGGCACACTGGCCTGCAGGGTCACCCCCGGCACGCGGCTCATCAGGGTGGTGTAACGCTCGAAGGTCTTGCGGGTCAGTGGTCGCTCCTGACGAATCTTGTCGACCAGCTGTTGCAGATACGCTGACACCCGGCCCAGCTCCCCTTGCAGCTGGTAATCGCGCACATAGCCTTCGACCAGCACCACCCGCACCAGCCCGTCATTGAAGTCCTGCGGCGGCAAAAAGGCGTAAGACAGCAGGTAACCGTCCTGCTGATAACGCTGAGTGAGTGCACGAGTGACCTCGATCAGTTCACCCAGCGTCGCGTCGCGGCCGATCATCGGCTTGAACCCGCCAGCCAGTTCTTCAAGTGGGTAAACGCTGCCGCCTTCGATGCGAATCCGCCGCACCGCGACTTTGGTGCTCATCATCAGCGGCGCCGCTTCAGGCGGTGCAGGAGCAGGCAGTTGCAAGGCCGGCGCGGCAGGGCGATAAGCGTCGGCAGGCAGATTGGGCACCGGCAGGTTGTTCTGCCGGTCATTGCTATTGAGAAAGCTCGGCAGAGTCTCTGCCTGAACCAGCCAGGGGCAAACCGCAGCCCCCAGAACCAGAACCCGGACACATGCACGCATAGGGACACTCCATGACCATACAACAGCGGCATCTCATATAGAAAAAGGCAGGGGATCATTCCGACTCCCCTGCCTGAAATCAGCTTAGGCGCTGTGTGAAAAGCCGCTACCGGCTCGCCGCTCAAAAGCTACTGCCGGCCCAGCCCGCCCAGCGCCCCGGTGACATTGCCCAGCACACCGCCCAGACCGGTCGCAGTACCGGTGCCTGGTGTCGCACCAGGGGCATTCACCACAGTGCCGATTTGAGCCACCGTGGCGCCGACGCTGCTGACGGTATTGCCCAGCGCACTGCTGACCGCGTTGTTGCCTGTACCGGCGACCTGACTGCCCAGATTGTTCACGGCACCGCCGACCTGGGTCAGCAGACCATTGACCGGTGCGCCGATACCGGTGGCACCGCCGACTTGCTGGGTGACACTGACCACGTTGCTGACCACCGGTGCCACCGCAGCGCCCACGCTGCTGGTCAGGCCGGCGACCGGCGCGGCCACTGCGGCATTAGGCGTACCGCTACCGCCCAACACGGTGCCGAGCGAGGCGACCGAGCCGCCGATGGCGTTGCCGTTGACGCCCACGGCGTTGAGGACCCCAGCGGTGCTGCTGGCCAGCCCGCTGCCGGCCCCGGACACGACACCACCGACGGTTTCCACCAGGCCGATACCACCGGCACCGCCAATGCCGCCGCCGCCAATACCGCCAAGGGCACCGCCGAGACCGCCACTGCCGCCAGGGGCGGGTGTACCGGTGCCGATGGAGCCGGCATTGACCAGCCCGCCAGCATTGCCAAGGGTGTTGCCCAAGGCTGCAACGGTGTTGCCCAGCCCCGCAGTGACCGGGCTGTCGCCACCGGTGGAATTGGCCAGACCGGTGCCGAGGTTGTTCAGCGTACCTTTGACCTGTTGCAGCACACCGCTGACCGGCGCGCCCAGGCCTGTGGCGGTGCCCAGTTTGTCAGTGGTGGATTCGACCATGGCGACCACTGGAACCAGACGATCGCCCACTTGTTGAGTGAGGTTACCCAGAGGACCAGTGGTGGTCGCGGCGCTCAGGGTGTTGCCGAGCATGGTCACACGTTGCCCTACCCCATCGACCACTTGACCGGTCTTGTTCAGTACACCGCCCACCAGCGGAACCTGTTCGATTTGCGACGATGCACCGAATGCCGCTACGCCGCTGCCCAGCGCCGAGACACCGCCGCCCAGATCAGCAGTGGCCTTGCCGGCACCCGACAAGGTGATGCCCAGTGCGTTGCTGTCAGTGCCCAGAGTACCCAGGCCTTGGGTCACGGAGCCGCCGAGGCTGTTGGTGGCGATGCCGACCGAAGCGATCAGACCGCCGGCGCCACCGGTCAGGTCGGTGCTGTCACCGAGGGAGAGGGTGGAGAATGCCTCGCCGATACCGATTACCGCATCGCCCAGACCACTGAGCGCATTGCCGCCTTCAGAGGCCGTTTGCGCAGTGGCGAGGCTGCTGATCTGTACGCCACCGTCATCGTCACCGCCACCACCACCGCCGTTACCGCCCCCATTACCGCCGGTTCCGGCGCTGCCGCCAGAGCCACCGCCGCCAGTACCGCCGCCGGTGCCGCCTGTGCCGCCGCCATCACCGCCATCGATACCGCCGGTCCCGCCACTGCTACCACTACCACCGCCACCGTCAGTAGCGCCGGTTCCGCCCGAACTGCCAGAACCGCCGCTGCCGGCACCGCTGCCATCGGTGCCCGCAGTGCCGCCTGCGCTACCCGAGCCATCTACATGGCTTTTCGAGCCGCCACCGCCGCTGCTGCAACCGGTCAATCCAAGGCTCAGGGCCAATATCAGTGCTGTGCCTGCCTTCCAGAAATGTTGAGTGTTCATGAGCGAATCCATCCAGCAAGTGATTGCTTACCCCATCGACTCCGGGGTCCCCTTAACATGTCGTCCCTGGGGGCATCTCACGCTTCTGGCTAAACGCTCTCAACTCTCAAATTGGTATTAACCGGATATATATCCTGATCTTTGGCCTGCTGTTTTCAATGCACGCAAGTCAATAAAAACGGGGCGCCGGGAAGTTTGTGAAGCCGGTAATGTGCCGGCTGCACGAAAGTTATATATGACTAATTTATGGGGCGTTCCTGTTATTTTGCAGCCGCCCACATTTTGGTATTCGGTATATGGTCTACAACCCATACTGTTCACATACCCGCCGCATGCCTTTGTGGGAGCGACCTTGGTCGCGAAGAGGCCGGTAAAGTCACAGCATCTGCTGCGAATGGGCCGCTGCCTTCGTTGTGGTCCGGCACCCCGGCAAGCCAACTCCCACCGAGTTAACTGAACAGTATTGGGTCTACAATTGATTCACCCGACTGTTTTCAAACCGCTTACTTGAGCGTTTACAACCAACTCAATCGATGACGTTGAACTGCACCTGGGCGGTCTGGCCGCTTTCGTCCAGCACGCTGAGTTGGTAATGCCCGGAGCGGTTGAGGGTGGTGTTGAAGTCTTGCTGGTTGTCGGTGTCGGCCGCCGGTGAACCGTCGATGAACCACCAGCGCCGGCCGCTGCCGCCAAGTGCCGAGAGTTTCAGGTGCAGGGCCTGGCGGCTGCCGGCGGGCAGGCGCAGGTTGTCGCCCTCGCGCACGCCGACGATGCTCAGCGGCGTGACCATGCTGATGCCTTGCGGCGGGCAGCCAGGGTCGATGGCAGGCAGGCGCGCTTCGCGGCGTTCGGCGCGCGGTAGCCAGGGTTCCAGTGGCGCCGGCCATAGGGCGATGTCGCGGGCCACGGCGCCAGCGCAGCTGGCATCGACCCGCAAGCCTTCGGCGTTGACCCAGACTTTTTCCAGCAGGCCCAGGCCCAATGGCTGGTCGGCGGCCTGCAAGGTCGGCGGGGTGGTGCCCTCCAGGGTCCAGGCAAAGCGCTGCCGGCGGCAGTTCGGGTCGCTCTTGCTCATCGGCTGGCCCAGCGGCCAACAGATAGCCGCTACGCCGACGTTGAAGGGCACCGGTGCCACCGGGGTATTGATCCCACGCTGGCTGTCGCGGTTGGCCAGCACATCGTGGACCTGCAGCATCAGCGGTGCGGCCGAGGCCAGGCCGAACTGGCCGGGTACTGGCGTGCCATCGGGGCGGCCGATCCATACACCGACCAGAAAGCGCGGCCCGACGCCAATCGACCAGGCATCGCGAAAGCCGTAGCTGGTGCCGGTTTTCCAGGCCAGTTGCGGGCGCTGCACCAGTTCAGCGTGCGGGTCGAGGTCCGGCCGTGACTGGCCGCTGAGAATGCGCCGGATGATCCATGCCGCACCCGGCGACATCATGCGTCGCTCGCGCAAGGCGTCTTGTGGTTGCAGGCGAATATCGGCACTGACCCCACCGCGCGCGAATGCACTGTAGCCGGCGACCAGATTTTGCAGACGCGTGCCGGCACCGCCCAGAATCAGCGCCAGGTTCGGTTCGGCCAGCGGCGGCAAGGTCAGGGGAATCCCGCCGTTACGCAGTTCGGCGGCAAACCGCTTCGGGCCATAGACCTCCAGCAGTTGCACCGCCGGCAGGTTGAGCGACATCGACAACGCCGAGCTGGCGGCAATCGGCCCGCCGAACCCCGCCGAAAAGTTGCCGGGCCGGTAATCGCCATAACGCCGTGGCACATCCTGCAACAGCGATTCAGAGTGAATCAGCCCGGCATCCATGGCCATGCCATACAGGAACGGCTTGAGGGTCGAGCCCGGTGAGCGCAGAGCGCTGATCATGTCGACATGGCCGAAACGTTTGGTGTCGTTGATGTCCACCGAGCCGACATAGGCACGCACCGCCATGTTCTCGGCCTCAACCACCAGAATGGCTGCCGAGGTGCGCTCCGGCAGCCGTGCGCGCCAGCCCATCAGCAGGTCTTCCATACGCCGCTGCAGGCTGGCGTCGAGGGTGGTGCGAATCAATGGCGGGCTGTCCGGCCGGTTCAGGCGGCGGGCCAACAAGGGGGCCAGGCTCGGCTCCTGACGGGGCGCCAGCAACAAAGGCTCTTGCAGTGCCTCATCGACTCCGGACTGCGGCCAGACACCGAACTCGGCCAGCCGCCGCAACACTTTGTCCCGCGCTTGCTGGGCCCGCTCCGGATGGCGATCCGGACGCAGGCGGCTGGGCGCCTGGGGCAGCACCGCAAGCATCGCTGCTTCTGAGCGGGTCAGGTGTTGCGGTGACTTGCCCAGATACGCCCAACTGGCGGCCGCCACGCCTTGCAGGGTGCCGCCGAACGGCGCGCGATTAAGATAGATTTCGAGGATTTGTGGCTTGGACAGGTGCCATTCCAGTTGCACGGTGCGCCACAATTGACGCAGTTTGCCCGGTACGGTCCGCGCATGCGGGTCGAGCAGACGCGCCACCTGCATCGACAGGGTGCTGCCGCCCGACACCACACGGGCACCGCTGAGGTTTTGCCAGCTGGCGCGGGCCAGCGACAGCGGGTTAACACCAGGGTGGCTATAGAACCAGCGGTCTTCGTAGGTCAGTAGCGCCTCCAGGTAATAGGGCGAAACCTGGCTGCTGCTTACCGGATAGCGCCACACACCATCAGCATCGGCGAAGCGCCACAGCGGCGTACCGTCTTCGGCCAGCACCACCCTGGCCAGATCATCCTTGGGCAATGGCAACGGCCAGATCCGGTCAGCCAGCCACAACAGCAGCGGCGGCAACAGCACAACCAGCAAGATGAGCAGTAACCAGCGCCGGCTACGCGGCCCCAGGCGCTCAACAAAAAACCATTTCACAGCAAAGACTCTCCCGCCCTCAGGGAACCAGCGATAGTGGCCGACAGCCAAAGCAAACAGGTTCCCCTTTCAATCAGGACATTATCCATGCAAGTAGAAGGCTTCTTCGAGTGGCTGGGCCAGGCGATCGGCGCGGTGATCCGCTTTGTGGTCGATGGTCTGGCGTGGTTTTTCAATCTGTTCGTGCATGCCGGGGGCAACTTCGTCGATGGCTTGTCACGGGCATTGGGCATGGATACATCGCTGGTCAGCATTCTGGCGCTGATCGCCGGCTTGCTGTTTCTTTATTCGGCGATCCGCGCCTTCATGCGCGCCTCGATCATCCTCGGCATCATCTGGCTGGCGCTGGGGCTGTGGTTGTTGAGCTGGATCATTTCGTAACCACAACCCCGTAACCATAATCCCGTAACCGCCCTCGTAGGAGCGGCTTTAGCCGCGAAAGCTTCGCAGCTAAAGCGGCTCCTGCGGGGTCAGGTTTATTTAGCCCTGACCACCATCTGCGCCGGGGCTTCGCCCAGAGCCTGCCAGTTCGGCCGGTACATCGATTCGACCTGCGGCGGCGGCACCTTGTAGATACCCGGGGTTACTGCACGAGCCAGGTACAGCAGGTGCACCGGACGGGTACTGCCCTCGATGTCCAGCGCCGCGACATAACGATCACCACGGTACTCCTGGTGCTTGAGGCTGGCGTTCTCCATCGACTCACGGAACCCCTTGATCGACTCGCTGGCATCTTCCAGGCTGGCCGCGCTTTGCGCCAGGTTCTGGTTTTCCAGTTCCAGGCCCGCCGGCAGCAGGTCGACGATCAGCGCATCCGGTACCCGCTGACGCGCCGACACTTGCAGGTGCACCAGCACCAGTTGGCCGGTCTTCAATGCCTCGACGTTGAGCGGCTGGCCGGACAGGCTCAGGTACTCGCGGCTGATTGTCAGGTTCTCGCCACCGGCCAGCGGTGCCTGGGTCGGGTAACCGGACAGGGTCAACTGCTGGTACAGCGTTTCGCCACTCTGGTTGTGCAGCGCCAGCGGTGCGGCCAGCACTGCACCGGCAAGTTTCTGCCCCGGCTGGCGGTTGCTCAGGTCAAGGTTCTGGCCGGCCGAAGACAACAGCGCGGTCCAGTCTTTCTCCGGTTTGCCCAGCAGGTTGCGGCCGGCCAGGAACAGCGAGTTGCTTTCCTGGGTCGACAGGTAGCGGCTGGCCGCCAGTTGATCGGCCAGGTCGAACAGACGCTGGTTACGCGCCTCGCCACCCAGGTTGTTTTCTTCCAGCAAGGCCAGGATCAGTGCCTGGTCACGCAGCGGGCTGCCGTAGTCGGCCAGCCACTCATTGGGCTTGCGACCGGCCGCAAGACCGGCACGCAGGGCCTGCTCGGCACGGGGTTTGTCGCCCATTTTTTCCAGCGCCACAGCCAGTTGCACCAGCGGCAGGCCGGAGCGTGCATCGCTGCGCCGTTCGAACAGGGTGCGCAGGGCACCCAGCGGCGCCTGTTGACTGCGCGCCAGCACCAGACCGGCGTAGGCCTGCACGGCGAAACGGGTGTGCTCAGCGTTCTGGCTGTAGTTGACCTGCACCTGACCGCGATCCTGCAGGTAGCGCATCAAGCGTTCGTTGGCTTTCTTCAAGGCTTCAGCCGGCACGGCAAAGCCCTGATCGCGGGCGCGCAGCAGGAAGTCGGTGACGTAGGCGGTCAGCCAGTATTCCTCTTCGCCATCGGCGCCCCACAGGCCGAAGCTGCCGTTGTAGCGCTGCATGCCCAACAGCCGCTCGATCCCGATTTCGACCTTGCGCTTGCGCTCGGCATCCGGCTCGCCGGCCAGGCCCAGCCGTTTGAGGGTCGCGGCGTCGGCATACAACGACGGGTACAGGCCGCTGGCGGTCTGCTCGGCACAGCCATACGGGTAGGCTTTGAGGGCGCGGATCTGCTCCCCCAGGTTCAGCGGCGGACGGCTCGACAACGACATCAGCGCCTCACGGCCGGCCGGTTCAAAGGCTTGCAGTGCGCCTTCGGGCAGGCTCCACTCCTGGCCTGGCTCCAGCACGGCGCGGAAATGACGCAACATCGCCGGGTAGGCCGGGCGCACGCCCACGGTCCATTCCCGCGACAGCGGCGGCAGGTCCTCGCCCGGAATGACCAGCCCATCGACCTTGACCCGCAGCTTGCCCTGACCCAGACCACCTTGTGCCTGGACCGGGAATTTCAGCGTGGTGCGCTGACCTTGTTGCAGTTGCACGGTCTTGCTCTGGTCGCCGCCCGGAATGCTCAGTTGGCCTTCGGCGAACAACTGCACATCAAGTTTCTGGGCTTTGCCGGACAGGTTAGCCAAGTCCAGCGCCACGCTGGTCTGGTCACCGCCGGCGAGAAAGCGCGGCGTCGACAGTTCGGCAATCAGCGGCGCGGCGACCACCGTCTTGGCTTCGGCCATGCCATAGCGCTCGTCGGTCCAGGCCTGGGCCATGATCCGCAGTTCGCCGTTGAAGTCAGGAATATCGACACTGACCTCGCCTTCACCCTGCTCGTTCAGGACAACGGGGGCGCTTTGCAGAGCGACGATGGTGACACTGGTGTCCGGGCGCTTGCCGCCCTTGGCCAAGGCATCGCCACCGAACGCCAGGCTGGCCAGCCGGCCTTGCCCTGCTTCGATCAACTGGCCGTACACGTCGAGCTGGTCGGCGCCATATTCCTTGCGACCAAACAGGCTGGCAAACGGATCAGGTGTGGCATAGCGGGTGATGTTCAAAATCCCCACGTCGACCGCCGAGACCAGTACCTGAACCTGCTTGGGCACACTGCCGTCGGCGTTCTTGGCAGCCACTTTCAGCTTCAATGGCTGCTTGGGACGCATCTTCTCCGGTGCCGTAACGGTCAGGCCCAGCTTGCGTTGCGAGCGATCCAGCGGCAGGTGCAGGACACCCACGGCACGCTTGGGCGTAACGTTGGCCTTGCGCTCGCCGGGACGAATCACCAGGGCGCTGACGTACAGGTCATGGCGCGCCCATTTTTTGTCCAGTTGGATATCGAAGGTCTTGCCTTCGGCCGGCACGTCGATCTCTTGCCACCACAGCGGACCTTCGCTGGACTCAACCAGCAGGTAGCCCTTGCCCGCGGCGGGCGGCGTGACGGTGACCCTGGCGGTGGCGTCATCGGCATAAGCCGGTTTGTCCAGCGCCAGCTTGACCTGGTCCGGACGCACCGCGCCGCCTTCGGCGTTGTCCTGCCAGCGGTAGCCGGCCCAGAAGCGCAGGCTGCTGACCAGACCGGTGGCCGGATCTTCAACCTCGACGCGGTACGGACCCCACTCCACCGGGAAGGTGACCTTGGCGGTGGCGTCTTTGTTGATGGTCAGGGTTTCTTCGCTGAGGTTGAGGAATTTCTCGTTGTAGTTGTAGCTCCAGCCATCGCTGTCCGAATAGGTCCAGTAGTAGTCGCGGCGCTCGCGTACCAGCCGCACCTTCACATCGTTGGCAGCCAGTTTGTTACCGGCGGCGTCAGCCACCAGAATTTCGAACTCGGCCGGACCGTCGCCGTCCGTCTGGGCCTCGCCCCGTGCAGCGCCGTAGCCATAATCATCTTCGCCGGTGCTGCTGCCAAACAGCGCACGCAGGCCAGGCAGGCGCTCGGCAGGCCAGACCGGCTGAACCACGCGACGGGTGATCGGGCGGCCACCGGACTCTTGCAGGCTGGCCTGCAAAATCACGTTCAGCGGCGAGCGGGCCTTGGCCCATTCGGTCTGTACGTCCAGTACCGCTTCGCCGTTGGCGTCCAGGGTGGTGGCGTCCAGCTCGCGGTCGAACTTGAGGTCTTCTTCGGTAATCGAACCGAACTGATAGCCCGGCAGTTTCTCCACCGCCTCACGCAGCGGGCGAACATACAACTGGCCGGTCAGGCTGTTGCCGGAGGCCGGCGCACCGTACAGGTAGCGGCCAGTGATTTCGAACTGCGGGTTTTGCTCCGGCGAGATTGGCGTCTCGCTGCCCTTCAGGTCCAGCGCCAGACGTTCCGGGAGGAAGTCTTCGACGTTGAATTCATACAGTTGCGGCTTGCCGTCGCCCAGGTCGTAGACCAACTGCCAGCGCCCGGTGGGGGCTTCGTCGGCCAGTTGCAATTGATACT
The DNA here is from genome assembly GCF_000829415.1 of Pseudomonas sp. StFLB209. Taxonomy (NCBI): domain Bacteria; kingdom Pseudomonadati; phylum Pseudomonadota; class Gammaproteobacteria; order Pseudomonadales; family Pseudomonadaceae; genus Pseudomonas; species Pseudomonas sp. StFLB209. Next base: position 1,242,023 of record NZ_AP014637.1, read on the forward strand.
GGTACAAACCGCTGGCGTCCGGTTCCCAGACGAACTTGCGGCTCACCTGCTCATCAGGACGGCGCACTTCGACATTGATGGGCTGGGTCTTGACGGATTTGCCGTCCTGGTCGCGCAGCAGGCCGTTGAGCAGCACGGTCTCGCCGGGGCGATACAGGTCGCGGGGGCCGAAGACAAAAAACTGCAACGGGTGGGCCTGCGGACCGCTGATGTCGAACTCGGCCAGATCCAGCGCCGGGCTGTTCAGGCGCAGCAGGCTGGTCTGTTCGCCCTTGTGCGCGAGAATCAGGGCAGCCTTGTTGGGCAGCGGCAATTGCGCGTGGCCTTTGCCGTCGGTTTTACCCTGGGCAACCACCTTGCCGTCGTTGTCGTAAACATCGACGTTCACATCACTCTGCGCCTTGCCGCCTTCCAGGGCCTGGGTGAATACGTCCAGGCGCTGGCTGTAACGGTGCACCGACAGACCGATGTCACTCAAGGTGAACAGGGTTGCCGGCAGGGTGTAGTTGTAGCTGCCCGAGGCGCGCATCACGGCCAGGTACACGCCCGGCTCTTGCAGGGGCTTGATGCCACCGATGGGCAGCAGCAGGGTTTCGCGGGTGTTACGCGCAGGCTTGAGGTCGAAGCGCCCGCCGTAGACCAGATCGGCCATCGGCAGCAGCTGTTCGGAGCGATACGCCGACATGCTCGACGAGCCTTCCCATTCGGTCAGGAAGTTGGGCAACTGATCAGGCTTGACCCGGAAAAACTCCACATCGACCTTGTCGACGTTCAGCGCGATCACCGGCAGGCCTTCGGCCAGGCGGGTCGGCAGCAGGCTGCCGCGGCTGGCAAAGCCGACCGTGGCCTGCAGGTCGCGGGTTTCCAGACGGGCACTGAACTCGCTGGCCAGAGTATTGTTATTCACCCCGCGCACGCCGGCGTCGACGGTCAGCACCAGCTTGCGCTGCGGCTCAAGGTGGCGCAGGCGCAGCTCCATCAGGTTATCCGACAGCTCCCAGGCGCCATCGACCTTGCCGGTCTTGCTGTCGACCAGGTGTAGTTTTTCGGCGAATTTCTGCTCCGGGTCCAGCGGCACGGAGAAGCTCACCGACAAGGTGCTGGCGCCTTCAACCTGAATCTCCGAGACATCCACCACGCTCACTTCACGCCCTGTATAACGCTTGGCCAGCGCTGGCAGATCAACCGCCGGTTTCGGCTTGGTCGTCGCAGCGGCGGCAGGCGTCGATGTCTGCGCGGGCGGCGCGGCAGGTTTGTCAGGCGAGGAGGAATCGCAGGCACTAAGCAGCGCAAGCGCGCAAGCCAGGAACAGTCCTTTGTTGAGCATGGGGCACTCGTCGGGAGCAATGGGAAAGGGGTGACTATATAGCAGTCACGGTCAGATACAGCGCAGATCGCGGCAATAGACCGCGGCTTTGTGACTTCGTTCTCAGCACGACATGCCAACGGGCCAGTCGTTACACTAGGGGCTGTTGACGTTTCAGCGCAGGCCTCGTTGCAGCGCCAAATCGTGTCAGGCGAGGCGAAGGACGCAGGAAATGGTCGCTCCCTTTTCAAGTCCTTCAACGAAGCATGGCGCGATTTGGGGCGCAACCCGCAGGGCCGTGGCTGTTTTGTCACACACACTTCAACAGAGTAAAGCCTATGCAGGCCGACAAAACAGACCTCGGCGCGGTTGTGATGAAACGTCAACAGCCCCTAGGCCGCTTGCCAGGAGCCCTCATGTCCAGCCTCATCCACGACTGGCGTCACCGCCCTACCCATAAACGGGTCTGGGGTCTGGCGACGCCAATGATCTTGTCGAATATCTCGGTCCCGCTGGTTGCGCTGGTCGATACCGCCGTCATCGGCCACTTGCCCCACGCCCACCAACTGGGCGCCGTGGCGGTAGGCTCGACGCTGTACAGCTTCATGGCCTCGGGCATGGTGTTCCTGCGCATGGGTTCTACCGGTTTTGCCGCCCAGGCCACCGGCCGCGCAGATGGCGCGGCACTGCGGCAAATTCTGCTGCAAGGCCTGTTGCTGGCGCTGATCCTGTCCATCGGGCTGATCACCCTGGCGCTGCCGTTCAGCCAGGCGGCGATGAACCTTATGCAGGCTTCGCCCGACTTGCATCAGTTGACCCTGGAGTTCTTTTACACCCGGCTGTACGGCCTGCCGGCAACCCTGGCCATTTTCGCGCTGGTCGGCTGGTTGCTCGGCACCCAGAACGCCAGGGCACCGCTGGCGATCCTGCTGGTCACCAACCTGGCCAATATCGCTTTTAACCTGTGGTTCGTGATTGGCCTGGACTGGGGCGTGGTCGGCTCGGCCCGCGCCTCGGTACTCGCCGAATGGCTGGGCGTGCTGCTGGGGCTGGTGCTGGCCTGGCGCCGCCTGCGTCTGTGGCCGGGGCAGATGCTCTGGCAGGCCCTGGCGCGCTGGCATAACTGGCGGCCACTGCTGGGGGTGAATCGCGATATTTTCTTGCGCACCCTGGCGCTGCAATCGGTGATGTTCATGATCACTGCGCAAGGCGCGCGCCTGGGCGATGCGACGGTGGCGGCCAACGCGCTGCTGCTCAATGGTTTGCTGCTGACCGCCCACGCCCTGGACGGCCTGGCCCACGCCGTCGAAGCGCTGTGCGGCCACGCCATCGGTGCCCGCGATCGCACCACCCTGCGCCGCAGCCTGGTAGTGGCCGGCGGCTGGTCGCTGATTGTCAGCCTGCTGTTCGCCCTGGCCTTTACCCTCGGCGGGCACTGGTTTGTATTCCTGCAGACCGACATTGCCCAGATCCGCGAGACGGCCCTCACCTACCTGCCTTACCTGGCACTTACACCGTTGCTCGGGGTCTGGAGTTACCTGCTCGACGGGCTGTTCATCGGCGCCACCCGGGCCCGGGAAATGCGTAATGCAATGCTGGTCAGCGTGGTGTTACTGGCGCCCTTCGCAGCGCTGGCCTCGACGCTGGACAATCATGCGCTATGGCTGACCTTCCTGCTGTTCATGCTGCTGCGTGGCCTGACCCTTGGGATCATTGCCTGGCGCCTGAACCGCAGCGATGGCTGGTTCGCCCACTGATGGGCTAAAGCTCAGGCGCGGGGCGCTCAGGGTCAGGCCATCGTCATCCAGATGCAGGCGGCTGGCGCCGACCTGCAAGGTCAATCTGGCGCCAGCGTCCAGTTGCAGTTGCTGGTCGCCCTGGAGCCACAGGCGATCCTGGGCACCGGTTAGCCAGTTGATCGGAAAGTGAGCCTCGACATGCTCTGGGGCCGTCTCGGGCGCCTGATCGTGCATACAGGCGATCACCAGTGGTTCGCGGCCAGCTTCGCTGGACGGGCTGACCAGCACCGGCATGCCACCACACAGTGGCACCTGCACAGCGGCCTGCACCGGCAACCAGCAATCGGCGAAACGTGCCCCCTCTCCCTGCATGACCCAGTCGAACTGGACCCGCACCCGCCCGCGCGCATCGCGCTCGGCCAGCTGCCCGTCAAGACCGACCACCCAGGCGCGCAGCAAGGCCGGGAAACTGACCGTCGGCACCGCTGGCACATGCACCGGCGCCTCCCACGAACGCACGACAAAGCGGTTGCTGTAGAACGACTCGCCATGATGCTCGACCTGAACCACTCGCCAGAGCTGATTGCACTCGGCACGCGGATGCCCGGTCAATGGCAATAGTTGCCCACAGCCCAGCGCCATCAGCGTGCTGCGCCCCTTGCCATCGCGCCGTCTGCCGGCCTGCGGACCGGTCAGGGCAAAGTCGCTCACGCCAGCGCCCTGCCGATCCTCACAGCATGGGGCCGGCGCCATGCGCCGGGCACCGAACAAGCCACTGCCGAAGACCAACTGATGGTTTTGCCGCGCATGAACAAAGTGATAGTGAATGCCCTCTTCGGCACACAACCGCTGTAGCAATTGCAGGTCGTTCTCCAGGTACTGCGCACAGAACGCCCGCGTGGCACAGGGCTCCTGCAAATGAAAGCGGTGGCTATCGGTCCCGATGCCATGCTCACTGAGCACCTGAGTGATGATCTGCGTCGCACTCATGTCTTGAAACACCCGTGGCGTATAGCGTTGCGCCAGACAGGCCAGGCGTGGTCCGAGCGTCAGGCGGTAGCAGACAACGCCCGTCCCCTGGACACAGCGTTGCACGCTCTGGATCTGCCCGTGCAAGCCGGCCCCGGCAGCGCCCAGGGCGAGAAAGGCCGAACGGTACATCAGCTGCTCGGCGGATATATGGAGATACCCCTCACCCAGCGTCAGCTCAAAGACAAAGGGCCGACTGATGGCCTCGGTGCCGAAAAAGGACGCAACGGCGAGCGGCTCGTGCAAGCCGGCAACGTCCAGTCGATAGGTCGAGGAATCGGTCATGGAGGACTCTCTGCATCGCGGGATGAGCGGCGATTCTGGTCGAGAAGCACGATCAGGTAGAGCGCCGGGCAAACAACCAGATGGCGCCTACGACATGCGGGGATGTTTCCTACAAATGCACTACGCCCTGACGGGGAACAGTGCAGTGCATGTAGTATGAGTGCCCGTCTTCCAGAGCTTCGGAGCCTGCCATGCCTATCGCCAAAGACCCTCGTGCCCATACCGCGCTCAGCCAGGGCGGTCGCAGCGCAGCCAGTGGCGCCGGGCTGTCGGTCAATCCGCCGGTGGTACGCATGAGCACCGTGCTGTTCGACAGCCTGGCCAGCCTGCGCGAAGCCGAAGAGCTGCGGGCGCAAAGCGAACGCTCGCTGACCTACGCGGCCAATGGCAACCCCACCGCCTTTGCGCTGGAGGACCTGATCAATGAACTCGAAGGCGCCCACGGCACCTGCCTGTACCCCACCGGGCTGAACGCGGTTGGGCAGATGTTTCAGGCTTTTCTGCGCCCCGGCCAGCACGTACTGATTACCGAGGCGGTGTATCCGCCCGTACGGCGTCTGGCGCGCACGCTGCTGACCGCCTTCGATATCGAATTCGATTACTACGCCGCTGATGGCAGCGATATCGAAGCCCTGATCAAGCCCAACACACGGATGATCTACGCCGAAGTCCCAGGTTCGCAGACCTTCGCGCTGTGCGACCTGCCGGCCCTGGCCCGGTTGTGTAAAACCCGCGAGCTGTTGCTGGCGGTGGATAACTCCTGGGGCTCGGGGGTGCTGTTCAAGCCACTGGAACTGGGCGCAGATATCTCGCTGATGGCCCTGACCAAATACGTGGCCGGCCATTCGGACGTGATGATGGGCAGCGTCAGCACCACGCAAGCGCACTTCAAGACCCTCAAGACCATGCAGATTGCCATGGGCAGTACCGTCAGCCCGGACGACGCCTATCTGGTGCTGCGCGGTGCCCGCAGCCTGGCCGCACGGCTGGCCATGCATGAGCGCAATGCCTTGCAGGTGGCGCAATGGCTCCAGGCCCAGCCCCAGGTCGCGCAGGTCATGTACCCGGCGTTGCCGGAGCACCCAGGTCATGCCCTGTGGCAACGCGACTTCCACGGCTGCAATGGCCTGCTCAGCTTTGAATTCAACAGCGATGCGGCAGGCACCACCGACCGTTTTGTCAGCGCCCTGAAGTTATTTGGCATCGGTTATTCGTGGGGCGGCTTCGAAAGCCTGGTCAGCGAGGTCTACCTGTTTACTGATGGCCGTAGCCGGCAGGTGCTGCGCTTGCAGATCGGCCTGGAAAATCCCGATGATCTGATCGCTGATTTGCAGGCCGGCTTTGGACACCTCTAAAAACTACCTGCTGGCTGGGCGCCTGCGGCGCTACGCGCGCCATCGCCTCCGTTTTTAGAGGCGCCCTTTTTGCGACTGCAGGCTGACAGCGGTTCGTCCGGCTGTGCAATTTGCCCCGATGGCGCGGCTCTGCTAGTGTCGCGCCGGTTCACCCTGACCGGAAATAGCTCATGGCTCGCAAGAAAGCTGCACTGGATTTCGAACAGTCTCTCGCCGATCTGCAAACGCTGGTAGAGCGTCTGGAAAATGGCGAGTTGTCGCTGGAGGACTCCCTGACGGCGTTCGAACAAGGCGTGCGCCTGACCCGCGATTGTCAGAGTGCGCTGGCCCAGGCCGAACAGAAGGTCCAGATCCTGCTTGAGCGTGATGGCGAACTGGCCGAAGCACCGTTTGAAAGTGACTCACTCCAAGCGGATCAAGCGCAATGATTGCAACCTACCAAGCACTGAGCCAGGCCCGCGTGGACCGTGCTCTGGAACCGCTGTTCAAGGCCCCGACCGCCGAGCTGGACCGCATCTATGCGGCAATGCGCTACAGCGTGATGAACGGCGGTAAACGGGTTCGCCCGCTACTGGCCTACGCGGCCTGCGAGGCCATGGGCGGCATCCCGGAACACGCCAATGGCGCAGCCTGTGCGGTGGAACTGATTCACGCCTACTCGCTGGTCCATGACGACCTGCCAGCCATGGACGATGACGACCTGCGGCGCGGCCAGCCAACGACCCACAAGGCCTTCGACGAAGCCTGCGCGATTCTTGCCGGCGACGGTCTGCAAAGCCTGGCATTCAGTGCCCTGACCGACCCGCAACTGAACGTGCGCGATGCGCAAACCCGCCTGCAGATGGTCGAGACCCTGGCCCGTGCCGCCGGTCCCGCCGGCATGGTCGGCGGCCAGGCCATCGACCTGGGTTCGGTGGGTCTGAAGCTTGATCAGGCTGCACTGGAGAACATGCACCGGCACAAGACCGGCGCCCTGATCGAAGCCAGTGTACGCCTCGGTGCCCTGGCCAGCGGCCACGCCGACAGCGAGCGGCTGGCGGCCTTGCAGGTCTACGCGCGCGCCGTCGGTCTGGCTTTTCAGGTTCAGGACGACATTCTCGACGTAGAGAGCGACACGGCAACGCTGGGCAAACGCCAAGGCGCCGATATCGCCCGCGACAAGCCGACCTACCCTGCACTGCTGGGGCTGGACGCCGCCAAGGCCTATGCTCTGGAGCTGCGTGACCAGGCACTTGAAGCCCTGCGACCATTCGACGCGGCCGCCGAACCGTTGCGCGCGCTGGCCCAGTACATTGTCGAGCGACGTAACTGACTGGCACCGCCTGTCGCCGTATGTTTCCCGCTAGCGAATCAATGCTGATCTGCCACGTCGAAACGTACAGCATTACTCATCCACGACGCGCTTCATGGGCAGCCTGCCATGCTTGATGTAAACTGCCGCGTCTTCTACTTATAACGATTCGCCTGATGCCCAAGACGTTCAAAGAGATTCCCCGCGAGCGCCCCGTCACGCCGTTGCTCGACCGTGCTGGCACACCGGACGCCCTGCGCCGCCTCGGCGAAGCCGAGCTGGAAACCCTGGCCGATGAACTGCGCCTTGAACTGCTCTACAGCGTAGGCCAGACCGGCGGCCACTTTGGCGCAGGTCTGGGTGTCATCGAACTGACCATCGCCCTGCATTACGTGTTCGACACGCCTGATGACCGCCTGGTCTGGGACGTCGGTCATCAGGCCTATCCGCACAAGATCCTCACCGGCCGTCGCCAGCGCATGCTGAGCCTGCGCCAGAAGGACGGCATTGCGGCATTCCCGCGGCGCAGCGAAAGCGAGTACGACACGTTCGGCGTCGGCCACTCCAGCACCTCGATCAGCGCCGCGCTGGGCATGGCCGTTGCCGCTCGTCTGCAAGGCATCGAGCGCAAGTCGATTGCCGTGATCGGCGATGGCGCGCTGACCGCCGGGATGGCCTTCGAAGCGTTGAACCATGCACCGGAAGTCAACGCCGACATGCTGGTGATCCTCAACGACAACGACATGTCGATCTCGCGCAACGTGGGCGGCCTGTCCAACTACCTGGCCAAGATCCTCTCCAGCCGCACGTACACCAGCATGCGTGAAGGCAGCAAAAAAGTGCTGTCGCGCCTGCCCGGTGCCTGGGAAATCGCCCGTCGTACCGAAGAATACGCCAAGGGCATGCTGGTGCCTGGCACGCTGTTCGAAGAGCTGGGCTGGAATTATATCGGCCCGATCGATGGCCACGACCTGCCGACTCTGGTCGCCACCCTGCGTAACATGCGCGACCTCAAGGGGCCGCAGTTCCTGCATGTGGTCACCAAAAAGGGCAAAGGCTTCGCCCCGGCGGAAGTCGACCCCATCGGTTACCACGCGATCACCAAACTCGACCCGCTGGACGCTCCGGCCGCCGCGCCGAAAAAACCCGGCGGGCCGAAATACGCCGGTGTGTTCGGCCAGTGGATCTGCGACATGGCCAGCCAGGACCTGCGGCTGGTGGGCATCACCCCGGCCATGAAGGAAGGCTCTGATCTGGTTGATTTCGCCGAGCGTTTTCCGCAGCGTTATTTCGACGTGGCGATTGCCGAACAACACGCAGTGACCCTGGCCGCCGGCATGGCCTGCGAGGGCAGCAAGCCGGTCGTGGCGATCTATTCGACCTTCCTGCAACGCGGTTATGACCAGTTGGTGCATGACGTGGCGGTGCAGAACCTCGACGTGCTGTTTGCCATCGACCGCGCAGGATTGGTGGGCGAAGACGGCCCGACCCACGCCGGCAGTTTCGACCTGTCTTACCTGCGCTGCATCCCGGGCATGCTGATCATGACCCCGAGCGATGAGAACGAGCTGCGCAAGATGCTGACCACCGGCTACCTGCACGAAGGCCCGGCGGCGGTACGCTATCCACGCGGCACCGGTCCGAACGCCACCATCGAGGCGGGTCTGGCGCCGATCGAGATTGGCAAGGGTGTAATCCGTCGCCAGGGTAACGGCGTAGCGATTCTGGTGTTTGGCGTGCAGTTGGCCGACGCGCTAAAAGCCGCTGAGCCGATTGATGCGACGGTGGTCGACATGCGTTTCGTCAAGCCGCTGGACGAAGCGCTGCTACGCGAAATCGCTGCCGGTCATGAGCTGTTGGTGACTGTCGAGGAGAACTCGGTGATGGGTGGCGCTGGCGCTGCGGTCAGCGAATTCCTCGCCCAGGCCAATATTCTCAAATCGGTACTGCATCTGGGGCTGCCGGACACCTATGTAGAGCACGCCAAGCCGGCGCAAATGCTGGCTGAATGCGGCCTGGATGCCGAAGGGATCGCGGCGGCGATTGCGCGGCGTCTGGAGTTGATGGGTAACTGACGCCTTCGCGGCTGAAGCGGATCGCCGCCCGGCCTCTCCTACGGTTTCACAAACCTTGCAGGAGCGGCCGGGCGGCGATCCGCTTCAGCCGCGAACGATCCGGTTCGGTGTATCGATCATTACCGCTTAGGCCGCAGGCTGCGGCGGCACCAGACGTGGAATACGGTACAGGAACAACAACCCGATACTGGCAAACGCCAGCAGGAACACCAGCGCGGCGTGAAGGCTGAACAACACGCCAATCGCCGCAAACCACGCCGGGGTACTGGCCGCCAGAAACGCGATACGCCGCACCGCCGCCAGGTTCAGCCAGGCAGCGGGCTCCTGCGCTGTATCCAGGTGAGTACGGGTGGTTTCCAGCGCACGCTTGTAGACGCCATGGGTCCTGACGCTGATCAACAACGACCCAGCGCCCATTGCAAACAACAGCAACGCCATGATCCCCGGCTCCGAAGCCTTGAAGAACAGACAGGCGAGCAGCAACGGCGCAAGGGTCAGGCCCAGTTGCCGCCACCAGGCCAGCTCCAGTCGCTGATACACCTCGCCCCGGGTCACGCCGGATCGACCTCGCTCTGATGCTCATTGCCCATCATATGGCCCAGCTTGCCGGCCTTGGTAGCCAGGTACAGCTTGTTATGCGGATTGCGCCCGGTGTGCAGCGGCACCCGCTCGGCAACCTTGATGCCCATGTCGGTCAGCGCCTTGACCTTGCGCGGGTTATTGGTCATCAGCCGTAGCGACTCCACGCCAAGGTGCTCAAGCATCGGCAGGCAGATCCCGTACTCACGCATGTCGGCGGCAAAGCCCAGGCGCTCGTTGGCCTCGACGGTATCGGCACCACCATCCTGCAGCTCATAGGCGCGGATCTTGTTCATCAGGCCAATACCTCGGCCTTCCTGGCGCAAATACAGCAACACACCACGGCCTTCTTCAGCAATCGCCCGCAGGGCTGCTTCGAGCTGGGAGCCGCAATCGCAACGCTGGCTGAACAACGCATCACCTGTCAGGCATTCGGAATGCACCCGGCCGAGCACAGGCGCGCCATCGGCGATCTCGCCAAGGCTCAGGACAACGTGTTCACGCCCGGTGGCCGACTCAAGAAAGCCGTGCATGGTGAATTGCGCAAAAGGCGTGGGCAATTTGGAAGCGGCGACAAAAACGACGGGCACCCTGTGCTCCTAAATGTGAAATCAGGCAAGCCGGCATTGTAACAGCAGGTTTGACACTCGCTTATGCCGAATTTTCGTACGTCAATATCAGAAAACTAGATTAAGTCGACGATCCACACCAGCCCTTGTAGCGACAACCAGGCCATCACACCGGCCAGTACGTCGTCGAACATGATGCCGATGCCGCCCTGGATATTCCGGTCGCACCAGCAAATGGGCCAGGGTTTAAGAATGTCGAAAAACCGAAACAACACAAAACCTGCGAGCAGCCAGTGCCAGCCCTCGGGAACCAGCCACAGGGTGATCCACATGCCGGCAATCTCATCCCAGACGATGCCTTCATGATCGTGCACGCCCAGATCATCGGCGACTCTGCCACACAGCCAGCAACCGAAGATCAGGGTGATCGCCAGCATCAGGCCGTAGCCCCAGCCCGGCAGCATCTGCCACAGGGGAATGAACGGCAGGGCGATCAGCGAACCCCAGGTGCCCGGTGCCTTGGGCAGGGTTCCGGTACCGAAACCAAACGCCATGAAATGCCAAGGGTTGGTCCATACCGAAGGCGGCACGTACTCGGCAGAAATCTTGTCGGGATTGTTATTCACTGTGAATCTCGAAAATGTTGATAACCGCGCACTGCCGGGGTGATGTCCTGGCCGTCTCGGTCGATCAGCGCAACGCCTTCGCCGGCAGTCACCTGACCGATGACAGTGATCGGCCAACCAGCGGCTTGCAAGTCGGCCAGCTGAGGGGCTGGCAGAGTAAAAGCCAGGACATAATCGTCACCGCCGCTCAGGGCTGCCTGTTGCGCAGCAACGTCGCCCAACAGGTCGAGCAGTGCACTGGACATCGGCAAACAGTCGCGTTCAACCAGCAGGCGCACGCCTGACGCCTTGGCGATATGCCCGCAGTCGGCCAGCAAGCCGTCGGAAATATCCAGCGCGGCCGTGGCCTTGCCGCGCAGGGCCATACCCAGCGCCAACTGCGGTTGTGGCGACCAGTAGCGGGCCAGCAGTGGCTCGCTGACAGCAGGCTCAGTGCTGCGCTCGCCCAGCACCAGCGGCAAGGCGCCCGCCGCATCGCCCAACGCCCCGCCGACACACAGCAGCTCGCCAATCTGCGCGCCGCCACGGGTCAGCGCCTGGCCGGCAGGCACAGCGCCAAAAACTGTCAGGGTCAGGCTCAGCGGGCCACGGGTGGTGTCGCCACCGATCAGGCGCAGCCCGCAGGCTTCGGCCATCCGATTGAGACCTTCGGCAAAGGCTTTGAGCCAGTCGGCCGTGAAGTCAGGAAGGGTCAGCGCGAGGGTGAAGCCAATCGGCCGGGCGCCCATCGCCGCCAGGTCGCTGGCGGAAACACCCAGGGCGCGCTGGCCAAGCAGGAAGGGATCACAGACAACCGGAAAGTGCACCCCGGCCACCAGGGTGTCGGTAGACACCGCCAGTTGCTCGCCCGCCGCCAGGCTGAGCAAGGCGCAATCGTCACCGATGCCCAGCGCGACCGACTCGCCGGGACGCGCACAGGGCGCGGCGGCGAAGTAGTGACGGATCAGTTCAAACTCACCCATGACAGCCTGCCTTATCGACAAGCCGATCAGCGCTTGTGAGCTTTGACTTCAGCAGCACGCAGGCTTGGCGCCAGTTTGTCCAGCACACCGTTGACGAACTTGTGGCCGTCAGTGGAGCCGTAGACCTTGGCCAGTTCGATCGCTTCGTTGATCACCACGCGATACGGCACGTCGATGCGACGCAGCAGTTCGAAGGTGGACAGCCGCAGCACGGCCAGTTCAACCGGGTCGAGTTCTTCGATGGTCAGGTCCAGGCACGGCTTGAGCGCGGTGTCGATCTCGCCCTTGTGGCTGGCCACGCCGTGCAGCAGTTCGCGGAAATAACCGCCGTCAACATTGCTGAAGTCGTTATCGACGCGAAACTGCGCTTCGATCTCGTTCAGCGAATGACCGGCCATCTGCCACTGGTACAACGCCTGGGTCGCCAGTTGCCGTGCTTCGCGGCGCTTGGCGGACTTGCTCTTGGCGACGTCCGGTGACTTGGGTTCGCGCGGGTTGAACTTGTCGCTTTCGTCGGAAATCACTTGGCCTCCAACTGCGCCAGCAGGCTGACCATTTCCAGAGCCGACAAGGCCGCTTCAGCACCTTTGTTACCGGCCTTGGTGCCGGAACGCTCGATGGCTTGCTCGATGGTGTCGACAGTCAACACGCCGAAGGCAACCGGTACGCCGAACTCCATGGAGACCTGGGACAGGCCCTTGACGCATTCGCCGGCAACGTATTCAAAGTGCGGGGTACCACCGCGAATCACCGCGCCCAGAGCAACGATGGCGGCAAATTCGCCGCGCTGGGCGACTTTCTGTACGACCAGCGGGATTTCGAAGGCACCCGGCGCGCGGATGATGGTGATGTCGCTTTCTTTGATGCCGTGGCGAACCAGCGCATCGATAGCACCGCTCACCAGGCTTTCCACTACGAAACTGTTGAAACGGCCAACCACAAGGGCGTAGCGGCCTTGTGGTGCGATGAAGGTACCTTCGATGGTCTTCAGGGTCATGCGCTTGAGTCCCGTATAAAGAGCGGGTTCGCCTCAGTGGCGAACATTGAAAATGTCAGGGCACCTCTAAAAACTACCTGCGTTGCCATCGCTGCATTGAAAACCGGCTCAAAATGCTCATTTACACCCCGTAAACTCCGCTTTCTCGCCGGTTCTCGCCTTGCGCTGACTGCCTCGCCTACATTTTTCGAGGTGCCCATTAGGTCATCAATCAAAAAGCACGACGCGCAGACGGCAAAAACCTGGGTTTTTGCTCTATCTGCGCGCGAGTTGTCATTCCGATGGCACGTATTCTACAACTTCCAGATCAAAACCGGATATCGCATTGAACTTCATTGGCGAACTCATCAGGCGCATCTTGCGCACACCGAGGTCGCGCAGGATTTGCGAACCGGCGCCCACCGTGCTGTAGGTGCTCGGCAACTTGATCGGCTGTTGCCCGGCGGTTTCCCGAATATGCGCCAACAGCACATCGCCATCAAGCGGGTGACCGAGCAGCAGCACGACACCGCTGCCGGCCTCTGCCACGGCTGCCATGGCGGCGCGCAGGCTCCAGCGGCCGGGCTGTTTGACCAGCAGCAGGTCGCGCAGCGGGTCCATGTTATGGACCCGCACCAGAGTCGGCTCTTCGGCGCAGATCTTGCCCAGGGTCAGGGCCAGATGCACTTCGCCTTCGACCGAATCACGGTAGGTCACCAGGTTGAAGTGCCCCACTTCGCTGTCCATCGGCTGCTCGGCAATCCGCTGAACGGTACGTTCGTGGGTCATGCGATAGTGAATCAGGTCGGCAATGGTGCCGATCTTGATGTCATGTTCAAGGGCGAAAGCTTCCAGCTCGGCGCGACGCGACATGGTGCCGTCGTCGTTCATGATTTCGCAGATCACCCCGGACGGCTCGAAACCGGCCATCCGCGCCAGGTCGCAGGCGGCCTCAGTGTGCCCGGCACGCGCCAGGGTGCCGCCAGGCTGGGCCATCAGCGGGAAGATATGGCCGGGGCTGACGATGTCTTCAGCCTTGGCATCCCTGGCCGCTGCCGCCTGCACAGTGCGTGCACGGTCGGCAGCAGAGATACCGGTGGTCACGCCTTCGGCGGCTTCGATGGACACCGTGAACTTGGTGCCGAAGCCAGAACCGTTGCGCGGCGCCATCAGCGGCAGCTTGAGCGTTTCACAACGCTCGCGGCTCATGGGCATGCAGATCAGGCCGCGCGCGTAGCGGGCCATGAAGTTGATGTGCTCAGGCTTGACGCATTCGGCGGCCATGATCAGGTCGCCTTCGTTCTCGCGGTCTTCGTCATCCATGAGGATGACCATCTTGCCCTGACGAATGTCTTCGATCAGGTCTTCAATCGTGTTGAGCGCCACGCGGCACCCCCTTAATTCAGGATTTCAGGTAGCCGTTGGCGGCCAGAAAGCTTTCGGTGATACCGCCCTGGGTCGGTTCGGCGGCCTTGTCGCCCAACAGCAGGCGCTCCAGATAACGCGCCAGCAGGTCGACTTCAAGGTTGACCTTACGCCCCGGGCGGTAGTCAGCCATGATGGTCTCGGCCAGGGTGTGCGGCACGATGGTCAGCTCGAACTCGGCGCCGTGCACGGCATTGACGGTCAGGCTGGTGCCATCAACGGTGATCGAGCCTTTGTGAGCGATGTATTTGGCCAGCTCACGCGGCGCACGCACACGGAACTGGATCGCCCGGGCGTTTTCTTCCCGCGAAACGATCTCGCCCACGCCATCGACGTGACCGCTGACCAAGTGGCCGCCCAGCCGTGAGCTGGGAGTCAGGGCCTTTTCCAGGTTGACCCGGCTGCCGGTCTTGAGGTCGACGAATGCGGTGACGTCGAGGGTTTCGCGGCTGACATCGGCCCAGAAACCGTCGCCTGGCAGTTCAACCGCGGTCAGGCACACGCCGTTGACCGCGATACTGTCGCCGAGCTTGACATCGCTCAGGTCGAGTTTGCCGGTCTCCACATACACCCGAACGTCGCCGCCTTTGGGAGTCAGTGCACGGATGCTGCCGATCGATTCGATGATGCCGGTAAACATGGGGATCCTCCGCAGGAACAGGCTGCACGCCAACAGGCGCCAGGGCAAAGCCGGAAATTATACGCCGCGTCTGGGCGCAGGCAGAGCAATGACGTGCCAATCGCTGCCAACTGCACGCATTTTCACGATATTGAGCTCCAAGGCTTCATCCATTCGCGACAACGGCAAATCCAGCAACGGCCTGGCGCTGGAGCCGAGGAACTTGCCGGCGATGAAGATCTGGTATTCGTCGACCAGGCCAAGCTGAGCGAAGGCCCCGGCCAGTCGTGGGCCGGCCTCGACCAACACGTCATTGGCACCGCGCGCGCCCAGCTCAAGCAGCAAAGCGCGTAAATCGACATGCCCCTGCGCACCGGGCAGGCTGAGCAATTCATGGCCCTGCGCCTGGTAATGCGCCACGGCATCGGCGCCCGCACAAGCCGCCACCAGCGCCGGGCCAGCCTGGAAGAAAGCGCTGTCCAGAGGCACTCGCAAGCGGCCATCGACCAGGACCCGCAATGGTGCCCGGCTGGCGGCCAGAGCGGTCTGCTCTGGGTCCAGAGCCAGTTGTTCGGGGCGCACTGTCAGCCGTGCGTTGTCGGTGAGTACCGTGTCGGCACCGCTGAGCACTACGCTCGATTGGGCGCGCAAACGCTGGACGGCGGCACGCGCCTCGGGACCTGTGATCCATTGGCTTTCGCCGCTGGCCATCGCCGTGCGCCCGTCCAGGCTCATGGCCAGCTTGACCCGCACATAAGGCAGGCCGCTTTCCATACGTTTGATAAAGCCTTTGTTCAGCTTACGCGCCTCGGCTTGCAGCACACCGCTGTGGACTTCGATGCCAGCGTCGTGCAGGCGCTGCAAGCCACGCCCGGCCACTTGCGGATTGGGGTCCTGCATCGCCGCCACCACCCGCCCCACGCCTGCCTTGACCAATGCGTCAGCGCACGGTGGGGTGCGGCCATGATGGCTGCACGGTTCAAGAGTGACATAGGCGGTGGCCCCACGGGCCTGTTCACCGGCCTGACGCAGGGCATGCACTTCGGCATGCGGCTCACCGGCCCGTACATGCCAGCCTTCGCCCACCACCTGAGCATCGCGCACGATCACGCAACCGACCCGCGGGTTGGGATGGGTGGAGTAACGCCCCTTGCGTGCCAGCTCCAGCGCGCGAGCCATGTAACCGGCGTCGAGTACCGCTTGCTGCGCGCTCATTCCTTGCCCGGCTCACGAGCCAGGCGCTCGATCTCTTCGCGAAATTCGTTGAGGTCCTGAAAGCGCCGATACACCGAAGCAAAGCGGATGTAGGCAATCTCATCGAGCTTTTGCAACTCGCCCATGACCAGCTCACCCACCACAAGCGACTTGAGCTCACGCTCGCCGGTCGCTCGCAGCTTGTGCTTGATATGCACCAGCGCCGCTTCCAGGCGTTCAACACTGACAGGACGCTTTTCCAGCGCCCGCTGCATGCCGGCCCGCAGTTTTTCTTCATCGAAAGGCTGACGTCTGCCGTCCTGCTTGATCAGCCGCGGCATGACCAGTTCGGCGGTCTCGAAGGTGGTAAAACGCTCGCCGCAGGCCAGACACTCGCGACGGCGACGGACCTGCTCGCCTTCGGCAACCAGGCGCGAGTCGATGACTTTGGTGTCATTGGCAGCGCAGAAGGGACAGTGCATGGTGGCAAGCCACTGAAAAAGGGGAGCGCCATGGTAGCGCATCTCGTCGCCAAGACAAGACTCAGAGCGCTGGACACAGCGCCACGGCAATATGAAACTGCCGTCACGTTTACCCGATGCCGGAGCCGATGCGTGCTCCTCCACTGTTTTAGCTGGAGTATTCATGTCACCAAGACATTTCGCCGTGCTCGGCCTGGTTGCACTGCTGGGCGCCTGCAGCAGCAATGAAGCACCGGAGCCGACCCCGGCCCGCCCGGCGCAAGCCGTCGTCAAGAAGCCGGAAGGTCCAGGCCCGCTATTGCCACATCAGCGTGAATTGAGCGGCCAGTTGCTGGGCATCCCGGCAGGCGCGGAAGTCGAACTGGCGATTCTGGTGATCGACGAGCGCGGTCGGCCGCAGAAGCTGCTGGCCAGTACCAAACTCCAGGGCAACGGCCAGTCGCTGCCGTTCCAGGTGCGCTTCAACCCCGAGGCGTTCCCGGCCGGCGCGCGGGTCGAGCTGCGCGGGCGTGCCAGCCAGTCCGGCCAGTTGATCCTGCATCTGCCTGCGCTGCGCATCGAGCAGCCCAATACCCAGGCACTCGGCCCGTTGCAACTCGTCAAGGCGCCGTGAAAGTCCTGCAACACGCATTAAGCCAATTACTTGGCGATGCCCGGCTGGTGGTCACGCCGCTGCCGGGCACCGACCTGAGCCTGTGGCTGATCGACGAGCAGAACATGGACCGGGCATTCAGCCCCGAAGAAACCCGGCGCATTCTCGAACAACCGCCCTACTGGGGTTTCTGCTGGGCCAGCGGCCTGGCACTGGCGCGCTTTGTGGCCGAGCAGCCGCACTGGGTGGCCGGCAAGCGGGTGCTGGATTTCGGCTCTGGCTCCGGAGTGGCGGCCATTGCTGCGGCCAAGGCCGGGGCACTGGAGGTGGTGGCTTGCGACCTTGACCCGCTGGCCCTTCATGCCTGCCGAGCCAACGCCGCACTCAATGGCGTGAAGCTCAGTTACTCGACAGACTTCTTTGCCGAGGCCGACCGCTTCGACCTGATTCTGGTCGCTGACGTGCTCTACGACCGCGCCAACCTGCCACTGCTGGATCATTTTCTCAGCCGCGGCCATCAGGCACTGGTGGCCGACTCACGGGTGCGCGACTTCCAGCATCGGTCCTACCAGCGCCTGGCCAGCCTGCAGGCGCTGACCTTGCCGGACCTGGCCGAGCCCCATGAATTTCGCCATGTCAGCCTGTATCACGCCAGCCGCTCGGAGCACACAGCTTTCAGCAATGCCTTGTGACCTTTATAGTTGGCAGCATCCCGAGATGCGAGACGCGCAATGAGCCAGGACACGCCTTATATCTACGACGTAACCGTCGCCACCTTCGATCAACAGGTCATCGAGAAGTCCTTCCAGCAACCGGTACTGGTCGATTTCTGGGCCGAGTGGTGCGCGCCATGCAAGGTACTGATGCCGCTGCTGGCACAGATCACCGAGGGCTATCAGGGCAATCTGATACTGGCCAAGGTCAACTGCGACATCGAACAGGAAATCGTCGGCCGCTTCGGCATCCGCAGCCTGCCGACCATCGTGTTGTTCAAGGACGGCCAGCCGGTCGACGGGTTTGCCGGCGCACAACCGGAGTCGGAAATCCGCAAATTCCTGGAGCCGCACGTGCAACTGCCGGCACCGGCGGCTGCCGACCCGTTGCAACTGGCCGGGCAACTGTTTGCCGAAAGCCGGTTTGCCGAAGCCGAAGCGCAGCTCAAGGTGCTGCTCAGTGAAGACAACAGCAACGCCAAGGGTCTGATCCTGTATGCACGCTGCCTGGCTGAACGCGGTGAACTGGGCGAAGCACGCACCGTACTGGATGCGGTCAACAGCGACGATGCACACAAGGCTGAACTGGCCGGTGCCAAAGCGCAATTGACCTTCCTCGGCCAGGCCGCGCAACTGCCGCAAAGCGCTGAGCTCAAGAGCCGCCTGGCGCAGAACCCACAGGACGACGAAGCCGCTTACCAACTGGCCGTCCAGCAACTGGCGCGCCAGCAGTACGAGGCGGCACTCGAAGGCCTGCTCAAGCTGTTTGTCCGCAACCGTGGTTACAGCGAAGGCCTGCCGCACAAGACCTTGCTGCAAGTGTTCGATCTGCTCGGCAATGACCATCCTCTGGTCACGACCTACCGCCGCAAGCTGTTCGCCGCGCTTTATTGAACCCAGCTGTACAGCGGCGCATCAGCGCCGCTTTCGACCTTGACCTGGGCGTTGTGACGTAGCCGCACCAGCAAGCGCTTGGCCGCTGCGGCGCTGCCGGCCAGGCTTTCAAGTTGCCCGAGCAGGTCCGGGCCGCTCAATGCACCGGCTTGTTGCAGCAGCTGTTGGGCGTGTTGCCACAGCCGGTCGTCCTGGTTGAGCGGCTGGCTGGTCGCCGTAGGCCGGGCGTCCTCGGACGTCGCAGCCTGCTGGCCATTGCCTGGCTGCGCGGTGCCGAACCCGGCAAACAACCTCGCCCAATCGCCTTCATCCATTTCAATCTCAAGGTCCACCGGCCACTGGCCGATGCTTCCGCGAATCCGCAGCATGGTCTGCCCCTTCCAACAATCAGATACGCATGCTCCCACAGCTGCCCTCGGCAGCGGCAAAAAAAACCGCTATCATTGCCGACCTCTGTTATAAGATTACATTACATTACATTTCAAGTCATCCCGCCGGAGTCCGTTATGCGCCGTCTGTTGCTCGCCCTGCCCTTCGCCCTGCTGCCGCTGGCTTTCGCCCAGGCCGCAGCGGAGCACGATCATGACCATGAGCACGACCACGGCAGCCTGGGCGCCCATGAACACGGTGTCGGTCGCCTGGATGTGGTACTTGAAGGCAAGACACTGCAAGTGCAATTCGAAAGCCCGGCGATGAACATTGTCGGCTTCGAGCACGCCCCGAGCAGCGCTGAAGACAAAGCCAAAGTCGCCAAGGCCCGCGAATATCTGCTCAAGCCCAACGCGCTGTTCAGCATCTCTGAAGCCGCCCATTGCTCGGCCCGTTCGGTGAAGCTGGAAAGCCCGCTGTTTGGCGACAAGCCAGATGAACATGACCACGCCAAGGATCACGATCACGCGAAACCTGCCGAGAGCGGCGAGCACGAACACAGTGAAATCCACGCCAACTACATCTTCACTTGCGATGCACCGGCGATTCTGAAGAAACTCGACCTGAGCCAGGTCTTCAAGACCTTCCCTGACACCAAGAAGCTCCAGGTGCAGCTGATTTCTCCTGGCGGCCAGTCCGGTGCCGAGGTCATCGCAGCCAATCCGAGCGTCAAGTTCTGAGTCTGTGGCTGTATCAGCGACCGGGCTTGCCCGGTCGTTTCGTTTTCCCCATTTGAGAGTCAGGGCATGAACCAGGCACTTATCGAGCTGAGCGAACTGGGCTTTAACTGGCCCGGCCAACCACAGTTGCTGGACATCCCGGCTTTTCGTCTGGAGGCTGGCGAAACACTGTTTCTCAAAGGCCCCAGTGGCAGCGGCAAAACCACTCTGCTGGGCCTGCTGGGCGGTGTGCAGACGCCGGTCAGCGGCAGTGTCCGGCTGTTGGGGCAAGAGCTGACCGGGCTGTCAGCCGCCGCTCGCGACCGCTTCCGGGTCGACCACACCGGGTATATTTTTCAGCAGTTCAACCTGCTGCCGTTTCTGTCGGTACGGGAGAACGTCGAACTGCCCTGCCACTTTTCCAAAGTCCGTGCAGGTCGCGCCAGCCAGCGTCATGGGTCAGTGGCCAAGGCAGCCAGCGAGCTGCTGAGCCATCTGGGCCTGCACGATGCGACCTTGCAGGAACGTCGCGCCGACTCGCTGTCGATCGGCCAGCAACAGCGGGTCGCCGCCGCCCGCGCATTGATTGGCCAGCCGGAGCTGGTAATCGCCGACGAGCCGACCTCGGCGCTGGACGCCGACGCCCGCGAGGCCTTCCTGCAACTGCTGTTCGCCGAGTGCCGTGCCGCCGGCTCCAGCCTGTTGTTCGTCAGCCATGACCAGAGCCTGGCGCCGCTGTTCAACCGCAGCCTGTCGCTGGCCGAACTCAATCGCGCCGCCGCCGTGGAGAATTGAGATGTATCTGTTTCGCCTGGCCATGGCCAGCCTGGCCAACCGCCGCTTCACCGCATTCCTGACCGCCTTCGCCATCGCCTTGTCGGTGTGCCTGCTGCTGGCCGTGGAACGGGTACGCACCGAGACCCGCAGCAGCTTCGCCAGCACCGTCAGCGGTACTGATCTGATCGTTGGCGCCCGCTCCGGCTCGGTCAACCTGCTGCTGTACTCGGTGTTCCGCATTGGCAACGCGACCAACAATATTCGTTGGGAGAGCTTCGAACACTTCGCCCAGCATCGTCAGGTAAAGTGGGCAATTCCGATTTCCCTGGGCGACTCGCACCGTGGCTATCGGGTGATGGGCACCAGCGAGGCGTACTTCGAGCACTACCGCTACGGCCGCCAGCAACCGCTGGAACTGGCCCAGGGCCGCGCATTCCAGACCGACCCTTTCGAGGTGGTGCTGGGCGCCGAGGTGGCCGAGGCGCTGCATTACCAGTTGGGCGACAAACTGGTGCTGGCCCATGGTGTGGCCACCATCAGCCTGGTCAAGCACGACGACAAGCCCTTTACCGTGGTGGGCATTCTCAAGCGCACCGGCACGCCGGTGGACCGCACCCTGCACATCAGCCTCGGCGGCATGGAGGCGATTCACATCGACTGGCACAACGGCGTACCCGCGCGCGGCAACCAACAAATCTCCGCCGACCAGGCGCGCAATATGGACCTGACGCCCACGGCGATCACCGCCATGATGCTCGGCCTGAACAGCAAGATTTCGACCTTTACCCTGCAGCGTGAAGTCAACGAGTACCGGGGTGAACCGCTGCTGGCGATCCTGCCGGGCGTGGCCTTGCAGGAGCTGTGGAGCCTGATGGGCACGGCTGAGAAAGCGCTGTTCGTGATCTCGCTGTTCGTGGTGCTGACCGGGCTGATCGGCATGCTCACGGCCATCCTGACCAGCCTCAACGAGCGGCGCCGGGAAATGGCGATCCTGCGCTCGGTGGGCGCACGCCCCTGGCATGTCGCCAGCCTGCTGATTCTGGAAGCCTTTGCCTTGGCCCTGATTGGCGTATTGGCTGGGCTTGCGCTGTTGTACACCGGCATCGCCGCCGCACAAGGTTACGTCCAGTCCGAATACGGTCTGTATCTGCCGCTTTCCTCGCCCAGCCAATATGAATGGAGCCTGCTTGCTGGCATTCTGGGCGCTGCGCTGGTGATGGGTGTGGTGCCAGCCTGGCGTGCCTATCGTCAGTCACTGGCCGACGGGCTTTCGATTCGTTTATGAGGATGTTGATCATGCGGCGCCTGCTGCTTGCCCTGTTGCTTTCGGTCCCCCTGTCGTCCTGGGCGGCCGAGCCCCGCGTGCTGACCTGGAACGACATGATTCCAGCAGACGCGCCGCCGGTGACGCCAATCACCCAGCCGATCCATGACCTGTCGAAAATGGCCGACGCGCTGAGCATGGAATCAGCCCCCGCCGCCCACCAGCAAGCCCCCGACGCGCCGGTGGTCAAAGCGCTGGACGGCAAACTGGTGCGCCTGCCGGGTTATATCGTGCCACTGGAAGTCAGCGAGGAAGGCCGGGTGACCGAGTTTCTGCTGGTGCCGTTCTTTGGCGCCTGCATCCACGTACCACCACCACCGGCCAATCAGATCGTGCATGTCACCAGCGAGCTGGGCGTGAAGGTCGAAGAGCTGTACCAGCCGTACTGGATCGAAGGACCGATGCAGGCCAAACATACCAGCAGCGAACTGGCCGAGGCCGGCTACCAGATGGTGGCAGACAAGATTTTTGTCTACGAACTGTCGGATTCCTGAAAGGTCGATTTCAACGCAGTGTTGCCGAGTGCAGCCATTTTGTAGACACCCTCTGAGTGTCATCACACTTTCATTGAGCTGAGTCAAAACCGCGACGCAGACGCTTTTTTAACATGGCTCCAGACTTTTTAACCGCTCTGGAGCCTTTGATGAACAAGTCCCTGCTGTGCGCATCCCTTTGTGCACTCGCCCTCGCCGCCCCGCTGGTTGCCCATGCTCACCAGGCCGGTGATTTCATCGTGCGTGCCGGCGTTGCCCACGTCGACCCGCATGAAGACAGCGGTGAAGTGCGTCTGGATGGCAGCAAGGTTTCCGGCACCAAAGCCTCGGTTGATGGCGAAAACCAACTGGGCCTGACCTTTGCCTACATGCTGACCGAGCATGTCGGTATCGAGTTGCTGGCCGCTACACCGTTCAGCCACACCGTCTCGGTTCATGGCCTCGGCCCAGGTCTGGATGGCAAGCTGGCCGATATCAAGCAACTGCCACCAACCCTGTCGCTGCAGTACTACCCAATGGCCGCCTCGTCTGCCTTCCAGCCGTATGTCGGCGTGGGCATCAACTACACCAAATTCTTCGATACCGACCTGGCGGGTAACCGCAAGGACCAGGGCTTCAGCAACCTTAAGCTCAAGGACTCGGTGGGCCTGGCCGGTCAGGTGGGCGTGGATTACCAACTGACCGATCACGTCATGCTCAACGCCTCGGTGTGGTACGTGGACATCGACACCAAGGCCAGCGTCGACGGTCCGTCAGCGCTGAGTGTTGGCAAGACCAAGGTGGATGTGGATATCGACCCGTGGGTTTACATGGTGGGTGTGGGTTACAAGTTCTGAGCCGGCACACCGGATAAATAAAAAAGGCACTTCAGTGATGAAGTGCCTTTTTTGTAGCGTTGCATCAAGCGCTATTCAGCGCCCCAACAGCCTGGCCAGGCCGTCAGTCAGCGGCATCGGCGTTTCGAGGGTGAAACGCTGCAACAGGCGCTGGTTATTGGCCCGGGAATGGCGGATATCACCAGGGCGCGCCTGCTGATAGCTCACCTCTGGCAGGCTGCCAACCACATCCTTCAGAGCCGCCAGCAACTGATTGAGCGAGGTGGTCTGGTTCAGGCCGACGTTGATCGCGCCCTCTTCAACTGTCGGCTGCTCCAGTGCCTGGACCAGTAGCTTGACCAGATCGCCAATGTAGAAGAAATCGCGGGTCTGCTCGCCATCGCCGAACACACTGATCGGCTTACCCTGGGTGGCGCGCTCGGCGAAGATGCTGATCACCCCCGAGTACGGCGAGGACGGGTCCTGGCGTGGCCCGAAGATGTTGAAGAAGCGGAACACCACCGGCTCCAGCGCATGCTGACGGCGATAGAAATCCAGGTAATGCTCGCTGGACAGTTTGTCGCTGGCATAGGGAGTCAGCGGCG
This sequence comes from Pseudomonas sp. StFLB209, assembly GCF_000829415.1. NCBI lineage: Bacteria > Pseudomonadati > Pseudomonadota > Gammaproteobacteria > Pseudomonadales > Pseudomonadaceae > Pseudomonas > Pseudomonas sp. StFLB209. The sequence continues at coordinate 1,265,837 of NZ_AP014637.1, forward strand.
CCTTGGGGGTGTCTTCGCTGATCGGCTCGCCTTCGCCATTGTTACCGTACACAGCAGCACTGGAGGCGAACACCACCCGCTTGATGCCCGCCTCGCGCATGGCCTCACAGACGTTCAGGGTCCCGATGAAGTTGCTCTGGTGCGTCTTTACCGGGTCGTCCACCGAAGCCTGTACCGAAGCCACAGCGGCCAGATGCACTACCGCCTGACAACCCACGGCAGCGCGTGCGACCAGTGCCGCGTCAGCCACATCACCTTCGATCAGTTCGACGTTGGGGTTATCCAGCGGCAGGTTGCTGCGCTTGCCGGTGGACAGGTCGTCGAGAATCCTGACCGGGTAACCTTTGGCCAACAGGGCGTCGGCCAGATGTGAGCCGATGAAACCGGCACCGCCGGTAATCAGGATAGGAGCGTCAGACATGCCGATAATACCGGTCTAGCAGAACGGGCAACCCGGCGCGCCAGGCGCGTGGCTTGATCCCGAAGGTATGAAGGATTTTCTTGCAGGCCAGCACCGCGTGCTGCGGCTCTTCAGCTGCATCGGGCCGCGCCGCGTGAGCCTGTGCGGTCGGTGCTTCGATGGCCAGCGGGTGCAACAGCCGCGCCTCGGTAAGAATCGCCTGGCCCAGGGCAATCGGCGTGGTGGCTTCGTGGCCGGCGTAGTGATAGGTGCCCCACAGAGGTGCCTCGCAGTCGAGCTGCTTGAGCACCGAGAGCAGGACCCGCGCGGCGTCATCGACGGGCGTCGGATTACCGCGTCGGTCATCGGCCAGCAACAACTCTTCAGCGTCCTTGGCGCGGCTCAGAAAACGCCCGAGCACGCCATCCGGGCTGTCGTCGAGCAGCCAGCCAAAGCGTACCAGCACATGCTGCGGACACGCGGCGCGAACGCTCTGCTCGATCCGCCAGAGTGCCTGGCCGCGCAGGCCCAGCGGCACCGGCTCGTCCTTTTCGCTGTAGGCAGTCGCTCGCGAGCCGTCGAAGACCCGGTAGCTGGACGGTTGCAGCAAGGTAATACCGTGATGCTGGCACAGTTCGGCCAAGCGCTCTACGGAGCGTTCCTGGGCGTCCAGGCGCGCTTCGTTGACAGTTTCGGCCTGGAACCAGTCGTAGTAATAGGCCAGGTTGATCAGGGCGTCGGGGCGGGTGTCGTCGAGCAGTTGCGTGAGGCTGGCTGCGTCCCAGCCGTCTTGCGGCGGACGCGGTGCGAGGAACGCGATATCGTCCTCGGCACCCAGTCGTATCAGCGCCTGCCCGAGGGCATTCCCGCCGCCCAACAGCATAAGGCGCATTCGCATAGAGTCAGCAGGCTCGGTCTCGGTTTTTATCAAATCATCAGGTTCAAAACGCCTGCAAACATAACACGTTGCCCGCCGGTGCCCAACAGTTGTGCGCTGCCCTTGCCGTCATGCGCCAGCAGGGGCTGGTGGCCCTTCTAGCGCCGGCGGGCGGTGCGCGGCTCCGGGGTTCATGACCATCTGCGGGTAAGTCTGGGCGAAGTGGACCTTCGGATGCTGGTCAACGCGCTTTTTGAGCCGTTCGTTAAAGGCTCGGCCAACGCTGTATTGCCCGCCTGAAGAGGTGCGGAACTGCGCGGTCAGCACCACGCCGTTGAGGTCCATACGGTCGACACCGAAGACCTCCAACGGACCTTGCAGGTTGTTCTTGAGCAGGATGTCTTCAGTGATCGAATGACCGGTCTCGCGGATCAGCGCCAGCGCCTCGTCAATATCGGTGTCATAAGTGAACTGCACCGAGAAGAACGCATAGGCAAACTGCCGCGACTGGTTAGTGACTGCCTTGATCTGGCCGAACGGCACCGAGTGCACAAAGCCTTTGCCGTCACGCAGGCGCACCGTGCGGATCGTCAGGCTTTCGACCGTACCTGAATGGCCGGTGCTGAGCACCACCCAGTCGCCGACCGAAAAGGTGTCTTCGATGATGATGAACAGGCCGGTGATCACATCTTGCACCAGTTGCTGCGAGCCGAAACCGATTGCCAGGCCCACGACACCGGCACCCGCCAGCAATGGCGCAACGTTGATGCCCAGGTTGGCCATGGTGGTAATGGCGCAGATCACCACGAGGATGATTTTTATCGCATTACGCAGCAGCGGCAAAATGGTCTTGACCCGGGTGCTGGGCTGGCGGCCGGAGCGATGGTTGACCGGCGGCTTGAGCGCTTCCTGAATCGCCGTATCAAGGACCACCCAGAGCAGCCAGGTCACCAGGAAAATCAGGCCAATACTGCTCAGCGAATCGCTGATCGCCCTGCCGAGGCTGTTGCGCTGGGCGAACTCGAACAGCGAAAAGCCCCATATACGCCCCAACACCTCAATGAAGGTCACCGCCAGCACGATGCGCAGGCAGGCATACACCAGGCTGAGCAAGCGCGCTTTATAAGCATGGCCGGTGCGTACCGCAGGGTCCGAGGGCTGCTTGAAGAAGTGCTGGAACACGGTACTGAGAAACACCGTGGCAATCAGCAACAAGGTTGTGAACAGCGCGCAGCGCAGGGTCTCTTGGCTGTCCTCACCAGCGCCGATCAGATTGATTGCCGAGACCATGATCATCAACAGAATCGGCAGATTCCACAGGTTGGAGAAGATCTTCAGCGACTGTTGCAGCGCTGGCTGGCGCATACGGCTGCTCAGCGCCCGGTTGCGAATCAGGTGTGCCACCGGGCGGCGCATGCGGATAACCAACACACAGAACACCGCAGAGGCAAACAGGCCAGTGAACACCGCGATGCTGGTCGTGACGTTGCTGCCAATCTGCCGCGCGATCTGCGGGCTGGTCAGGGCATCGCTGAGCGCCGCCAGAAAGCCGATGACGAACAGCGGCGTCGGCGTGTAACGACGCAGGATCTTCACCGCCGTACGCTTGTGCCCGGCATTGAACATGACAATCACGCACAGCAGTACCGAGGTCGAAAACACACCGCTGCTGGTGGCGTAGGCAAAACACAAAGCCAGCGCCCGGCCAATCGAAGACGGTAGAAATTGGCTGACATACAGGGTCAAGGGCAGGCAGATCAGCGCTGGAACCGTGAACGGCAATACGTACTTGAGCAGCGCCTGACTGCGCGTTCGGGTCCTCATGAAGGCTCGCCGGTTCAGGCGTTTGGCGATAAAGCGCCCCAGACCATGGAGCAGCACAAATGTACCGATCCAGACCACCGACAGCACCAGAAAGTCGCCCACCATCTGCCAGGCGCTGCGTTGCGAAGGCTTGTTGACCAGCTTGTCGAGCTCTGTGGCGGCCCGGTCTGCACGCAGCCGCCAGGTATCGACCAGGTCACCGTTGAGATTCAGCGCTCGCTGAACATCGTCGATGCTGCTGCTCAGAGCCCCCAGCAGGCCGCCCTCGACAAGGATTTCAGCGGCTGGCGGTTCCGCCTCGGCGGGTTTGTCGGTTTCAGGCTCCTTTTTCTCCTCGACCGAAGTTTTCTCGGCAGGCCCGGAGGCGGCCTTGTCATCGGGCTTGTCGGCAGCAGCAGCGCCGAGCGGCAGGGCCGGGACTTCAGCAGCGTGCACGGTCAGGTTGCCCGCAAACGAAAGCACCACTAACAGAATCAGGATCTTTAACTGAACCGCCACGCTGCACTCTCCTCCATCCAGATATCCGATGGGGCTTATCCCCAAGGAACTGATCCCTGCGCGACCCGCAAAGTTCGCCTGAGTGGGCAAGAAATTGGCTGATATTGCGATGCAGGACATTTCAAGGACAACAGCGGGAGGTTGCCGTTAGGCATGCGCCCATCAGACGCTTACCGCGGATCTGTGCACTGCCTCCCTGAGAACCTGACGGCTTTTTTTGATTGACGGGTCCATCTCACAAAGATGCTGCCAGAACTTCTCTGCCTGAGTCTCCAGAGGCTGCTTAAGGCGAATCAGCTCGATACTCAAGGTGATGTCATGCTCTTCCCCGCCCGCCCGAACCAGCCTTTTTCGTTCCATGTCCTGGATGACAATTGCCCATGGCAACCAAGCCACGCCAAGTCCCATAAGCGCCATGGAATGCAAGCCATCGGCCAGCGAGCTGTCATGAATGGCAGTGAGCACCGGCAGGTTTTTTGCGATATCGAGTTTTCTTTCCAGCGCCCAGCCCAGAGAGCACTCAGGCTGATAGCGCAAATAAGATACCTCACCGCTCGCCGGCTCAAGACTGTTCAGTGCCGCCCCCAGCATGTCAGGGGCACTGACCGGGACCAGGCGCTCATGGCCCAGCGTCAGGATGTCGAACTGCTGAAAGTCGACGGCGCCTGACAAACAATCACGGATACCGTTGCCCTCATCGCTAAAGGCGACGACGAAGTCTGCCTTTCGATCAGATAACGCGCGAAAACAGCCAGGCAAGTTGGCGAAGTCAATCGAAAACCGTGTAGCGCTCGACTGATTGCGCACTCTGGGCAGCCAGTCAGGGAAGAAGGCCCTGGACATGATATGCGGGGCTGCCAGGGAAATATGCAAGCGCTTGTGCTCTCTGGCGCGGGCGACTGCAGCTTTGGCGTTGTCCAGCAACGCGACCGCGTCAAGCGCAGCGGCCTGCAACTGTTCGCCTGCATCGGTCAGCTCAAGCCGGTGTCGGGACCGATCAAAAACCGGTGCGCCCAACCACTCTTCAAGACTGTTTATGCGTCGGCTCAACCCTGAGGTCGTCACATTGCAACGTTCAGCGGCCTGAGAAAAACTGAGAATACGCGCCAGCACCAGGAAATCTTTCAAAGTCCGAAGATCGCTCATCTTGCGAATCTCGCCATATCCGTTGACGCCGCATCATGGCATGACCGATTCAGCGCGGCAAAGCGCTGCGCACTCATCCGACGCCGCCATTGTTGCAACGCCTCTTGCCAAAACCGCAATGGCATCTGTCAGCGGTACTGCTAAAAAGCGGACGCTGCCCGGATGGCAGTCAGATGGAATGACTTTTACAAGGAAGTGCAGATGAGTACGCCACACAAGACATTGATCCTCGGGTGCGCTTCCACGGGCGCCAAGTTCACGCCGCGCAATCATTACATCACGGGTGATCAACTGCTGGACTCTATTTGCACCGGGGCAACCATTCATGCCAGCGAACAAGCGATCGTCGACGAAGCGATCGAACTCTATGAATCAGGCTGCCGCTACTATCACTACCACGCTCGTAACCCGCTGACCCGGGAACAGACCACCGACAATGAGATTTATCAGTCGGTCAGCCGCACCATTCAGCGCGCCTGCAAAGACACCCTGCTCAGTTTTGGCGCCAGCCGCAATGGTCGTGAAGTACAAGACAACATCAAGAAATTCGGCGAATGGGAGCGCGTCAGCCAGTGTGCCTTGCCTTTGCACTTTGGTGGTGCCCACTTCGTGACGATTCAGGCTGCCATCGAGCTGCAAGTCATCTGTGACATGGAAAGAAAGCTGAGGAAGTTTGACATCGAGTACCTGTCCAGCGCTCAGTTTTCTCAGGACATCAACAGCTACACGCCCTCTGACCGCGTGGTGAAAGCCACCATGGAAACAAACTCTACAAGTAAAGGCGCTGATTACGGCAGCACCTCGCCGTTGATCCAGTTCCAGATCTACCGCAACGCCATTGCCGCACGCCAACAACTGGGCCTGTTCCATGAAGTGGAATGGGTGCAACTGACGCGCAGTTACGGCATGACGCGATTTGCCGTCGAACACCCGGCCCTGCGCCTGGGCAGTTCGGGGCAGTTGAATATCATCCTGCTGTTCGGTTTTTCGAGTCGCCTGCCGTTTCCTCAGACCTACGAAGAGTTCTGCAATATCGTCGACATTGCCAAGAGCCTTGAATACGACCTGGCCAACCCGAACGAAATAAAGCGCAAGGTGACCATCACTGTTGGCGCTGCGGTCATGCCACAACATGCCGAGCTGCACTACCAGCCTGTCGATGTAGGGCCACAGAAAGGCACGCCAATGTGTGCGCTCAGACGTCTGGCCACCTATGCCGCGCAACCCGACAGCAAGGTCGATATTCTTCGTGTGGGCATGGAGGACACGCCGTACAGCGTGGATAACGAGGGACGTGTGCATATGGGCGATAATCTGCAACTGCTGCATATCGCCCTTGAACAGGTCACGGCCAACGGCGCGAGCATAGAAACGGCTCCGGAAAGCATCATTCATCGAATGGGGCTGGATCTGGTCAGGACGGAATACCTGGCCACCCAACGCCAGACGCCACTGGGCGACTGTGGACCGACCTCCTTGTATCAGGAAACTGTTCTATGAGCGCTACAGACAACCCGCGCCAGCAATCAAACTATCGCTGGGTCATCCTCTTGATCGCCACCATTGCCCAAGCCAGTGCGTGCTTCTTCGTTCAAGGGATTGGCGCAATTGCGATTTTCATTCAACAGGACTGGCACCTGTCGGTCTTGCAGATTGGCCTGTTAGTGTCTGCCGCGCAGCTGATTCCGATAGTGGGGCTGCTGGTGGCGGGTGAGTTACTGGATCGTTTCGATGAGCGCTGGGTTGTCGGTATCGGCACCTTGCTTGTGGCAGCGGCGCTCTGTGCGGCGATGTTCGCCAACAGCTACCTTATGTTGTTGCTGTTTCTGATCATCGTCGGTGCCGGCTATAGCACCGCTCAGCCAGGCGGCAGCAAATCGGTTTCCAGTTGGTTCTCCAGGCACCAGCGCGGCTTTGCGATGGGCATCCGCCAAGCCGGGCTGCCACTGGGGGGCGCGTTGTCGGCCGCGATGCTGCCGTATATTGCCACCCGCTGGGGCTGGCAATGGTCGTTTCTGGCCGGCGGGCTGGTGGCCCTTGCCGGTGCCGTGATCTTCCTGCTGTTTTACCGCAGCGCCAACCCGGCCCCAGGCGAGCAAGGCCCGGCGCGAGCTGCTGCGCAGGATCTCAAGGCAACCCTGGCATCGCGCTTCTCGATGCTGAAGGAGCCGGCGATGAAGCAGATCATGATCTCCGGGATCAGCCTGATCTCGGTGCAATACGGCATCCTGATTTTCACCGCACTGTATCTGTACGACCGACTGGACTTGAGCATCACGGCGGCGGCCTCATTGCTCTTTATCGCCCAAGGGGCCGGGGTAATGGGCCGGATCATCCTGGCGGCATGGAGTGACCGGTGTCAGTCAGGGCGCTACTTTCCCGTTATGACTTGCATGCTGGCCATTATCGTTGGCCTGTTGACCCTGATCTGGATGCCTATGCATACCTTCGTCCTGCTGGCGCTGCTGGCAGGCTGGCTCGGCTTTTTCGGGTTTGGCTGGTACGGTCCCTGGGTCGCCTATGTCGCGGAGTCCGCCCCGGCGAGCAAAACCGGTTTTGCACTGGGACTGGCCATGGCCTGTAATCAGGTCGCTATTGTGCTCATGCCACCTGCGCTGGGCTTACTCAAAGACCTGACGCACAGCTACATTCCCGGCTGGAGCCTGTTGATCGTCATGACGCTGGTGGCGCTGGTCATCTCCGCACGCAATGCCTTGAGCTTTCCCAGGCTGGCCTGGGGACGCAAATAACCCGATGCGTAACCACTCAAAGGAAGACTGGCAATGACTGCCCTTCGCTACATTGATTTCCCTGAATTGCTGGAACGGGCACAGCGCGCCAGCAATATCGAAGTCAGTTGCCGATGTAATACCAAGGTCCTTACCGGCTGGGAAAGTCCACTGGTCTCGTCCAATGCCCATCATCTACTGGACATCGGCACGCTGAGCAACGCCGACGAGGAAGATCTGACCATCAACGAGTATCACCCGTCAGGCACCCATTACTGGTCAACGCAGGCCCCCATTGCGCCCCGTTACTACCCCTACAACCGCTGCAAGGTGTCTGAATGTCTGTTGTGCGGGCGCTGCTACCTGCGCTATTCGGAAAGCGGGGCTTATCACATTGAACCGAGAATTCGCTATCTGGACCCGGCGCTGATCGTGGATGCACCTCTGCCAGCCTGATCAGCCGTCTGCCAGATTACAGTCAGAGCTGCACGAGCAGTTGCGGCAGGCCGGCAATCGATGCCAGGCAGTAACTCGCCAAACCACTGTCGTCGCGCTGCAGCCCAGCGGACTTGCCGGTCAGTACCCGCACACTGCGCGCCCCGATGCCTGACGCGCCCGCCATATCGGTGCCTGGATCATCGCCAATCACCAACACCTCGCGGGCCTGGCAACCGATCGACTGCAGGGCCATCTCAAAGAACAATGACGAGGGCTTGCCCGTAACCTGCGCAGTTTGCCCACTGGCGTACTCCAGCGCCGCCACGAAGGCGCCGCAATCCAGGCTCGGGCCATCTGCCGCAAACCAGAACGGATTCTTTTGCAGGGCAATCAACCGTGCGCCGCCGCTCAGCAGGCGAAACACCCGATTCAGGTTGTCGTAGCAAAAGGCCTGACCGATATCGCCGATCACCACATAGTCGGGGTTGCGCTCATTGATGAGCAGTCCATCGAACAGCGGCCGAACCGAATCGGGCACCAGCAGATAGCTGCTGCGCCCCTGCTGAGTGTGCAGCCAGGCAACGCAGGCAGTGGTTGCGGTTTGAATGTGCTGCGCCGGTACGGCAAGACCCAGCACGGCGAGTTCGGCACTGATGGTTGCAGGCGAGCGTGCCGTGATATTGGTCAGCAGGCGATAGTCGAGCCCTTGCTCATGCAGCCAGGCCAGTGACTCGGCCGCGCCGGCAATCAGCGCCCCCTGATGGGTCAGCGTGCCTTCGATATCGAGTAGCAGTCCTTTGCAGTTCATCTTTATATCCTCTACACAATGCGAAAGCCCCCGCTGGGCGGGGGCTTTCACTGTAGGGCAGCTTGCAGTCAGTTGCTTGTCAGAACGGAATATCGTCATCGAAGCTGTCGAAGTCGGCCGCCGGCTGCGGAGCCGGTTTTGGCGCTGGTCGCGACTCACGCTGCGGCTGGCTGTACGACTGTTGTGGCGATTGGTCGTAAGACTGATGCTGCGGTGACTGATCGTAGGACTGCTGTGGCGCCGGAGCCGGACGTGACTGCTGCGGGCGCGACTGGCCGTAGTTGCCACCACCCTGGTTGTCGCCCTGCTGCGGACGGCCACCGAGCAGTTGCATGGTGCCCTGCATGTCGACGACGATTTCAGTGGTATAACGCTTGATGCCGTCTTTTTCCCATTCGCGAGTCTGCAGCTTGCCTTCGATGTAGACCTGCGAGCCTTTGCGCAGGTACTCGCCGGCAATTTCCGCGACCTTGCCGAACAGCGAGACGCGGTGCCATTCGGTACGCTCGACCTTCTGGCCGCTCTGCTTGTCGGTCCATTGTTCACTGGTAGCCAGACTCAGGTTGGTCACGGCGTTGCCGTTAGGCAGGTAACGGACTTCGGGATCCTGGCCGCATGTACCGACCAATATGACTTTGTTAACCCCACGGGCCATAACGTTCTCCTAGACTTCACACGTTTGAGTGGCTGGACTGTTGACCAGCTTTTCGAGCGACGCGCGATCCAATAGTTTTGTATCAAGTTTGATATAGATGGCCGCCTCTTCGGCAACCACCACGGCATCTGTTACGCCCGGTACGGACTTCAGGCGTTGTGCCAGGCCTGTTTCTCGCTGTGCCTCAGGCGACAGCGGCAGGCGCAGGCTGGTCACGTAAGGCGGCTCGCGCATGCTCATGGCAACGATCAGCCAGATGGCCGCCAGCGCTGCGCAGCCCAGAAACACCACGTCCAGCCCGCCCTGCTGAAATAGCCAGCCGCCCATGATTCCGCCGACCGCAGAGCCGAGGAACTGGCTGGTGGAATACACCCCCATGGCCGTGCCTTTGCCGCCTGCCGGCGAAACCTTGCTGATCAGCGATGGCAGTGTGGCCTCCAGCAGGTTGAACGCGGTGAAGAATACCACGCTGCCGATCACCAGCGTTCGCAGCGTGTCGCCAAAAGCCCAGAAGAATATTTCAGAGAGCATCAGCACCGTAACAGCGCCAATCAGCACGGCCTTCATGCGGCGCTTCTTTTCGCCATAAATGATGAACGGCAGCATGGCAAAGAACGACACCAGCAGCGCCGTGAGATACACCCACCAATGCTCTTCCTTGGGCAGGCCGGCCTTTTCCACCAGCGCCAGCGGCAAGGCCACGAAACTGGACATCAGCATGGCATGCAGGACGAAGATTCCCAGGTCCAGACGCAGCAGGTCTGGATGGCGCAAGGTCGCGCCCAGGGCTGCCTTGTCGACCCCGGACTCTCGATGCATCAACGGCCCCGAAGACCTGGGCACCATGAACGCCACGATCAGGATCCCCAGCAGCGCCATGGCGCCGGTGGCAAGAAACAGACCGGACAGGCCGAATGCACTGGTCAGCACCGGGCCGATCACCATGGCAATGGCAAACGACAGGCCGATGGTCATGCCAATCATGGCCATGGCCTTGGTGCGGTGCTGTTCCCGGGTCAGGTCCGAGAGCAAGGCCATGACGGCGGCTGAAATTGCCCCGGCACCTTGCAACACACGACCGGCAATCACCCCTTCGATGGAATCGGCACCCGCGGCCACCAGGCTGCCGAGTGCGAATACCAGCAACCCCAGGTAAATCACCGGGCGTCGGCCGATGCGGTCGGAGATAAAGCCCAGCGGGATCTGCAAAATGGCCTGGGTCAGGCCATAGGCGCCGATGGCCAGGCCGATCAGTGCTGGCGTAGCGCCCGCCAGGTCCATGCCATAGGTGGACAACACCGGCAGGACCATGAACATGCCGAGCATGCGAAAGGCGAACACCAGCGCCAGCCCGCCCGCCGCGCGGGTCTCGGCACCACTCATGCGTTCGCTATGGGAGTCTTGCATGGAAAAACCTCGTGTGAACCGGCGGCGATTCTACCAGTCCCAACGAGGTACGGCACATACGCGGCGCTTTGCCGCGTAATGGCGTGGAGCCGTATACTCCGTCGTTTATGCCCGCCAGCGAGGCCGCAGTGGATAAAATCCTGATTCGTGGGGCTCGGACCCACAACCTGAAGAACATCGACCTGACCCTTCCTCGCGACAAGCTGATCGTTATCACCGGGCTGTCAGGCTCCGGCAAGTCTTCGCTGGCGTTCGACACGCTATATGCCGAAGGCCAGCGCCGTTATGTCGAATCGCTGTCGGCCTATGCCCGGCAGTTCCTGTCGATGATGGAAAAGCCCGATGTCGACACCATTGAAGGTCTGTCGCCCGCCATCTCCATCGAGCAGAAATCCACCTCACACAACCCGCGCTCGACCGTCGGCACCATCACCGAAATCTACGACTACCTGCGCCTTTTGTATGCGCGGGTCGGCCAGCCGCGCTGCCCGGACCACGATATCCCACTGGAGGCCCAGACCGTCAGCCAGATGGTCGATCTGGTACTGGCCGAACCTGAAGGCCGCAAACTGATGCTGCTGGCCCCGGTGGTGCGCGAGCGCAAAGGCGAGCACCTGTCGGTGTTCGAAGAGCTGCGTGCTCAAGGGTTCGTCCGCGCCCGGGTCGACGGCACCCTGTATGAGCTCGATGAAGTCCCCAAACTCGACAAACAGAAGAAGCACTCCATTGATGTGGTGGTCGACCGCTTCAAGGTGCGTGGCGACCTCCAGCAGCGCCTGGCCGAATCTTTCGAGACCGCCCTGCAACTGGCCGATGGCATCGCCTTGGTCGCACCGATGGATGACGAGCCAGGCGAAGAGATGATCTTTTCGGCGCGCTTCGCCTGCCCGATCTGCGGTCATGCGATCAGCGAGCTGGAGCCCAAGCTGTTTTCCTTCAACAATCCGGCCGGCGCCTGCCCGAGCTGCGACGGCCTGGGCGTCAAACAGTTCTTCGACGTCAAGCGCCTGGTCAATGCCGAGTTGACCCTGGCCGAGGGGGCGATACGCGGCTGGGACCGACGTAACGTCTACTACTTCCAGATGCTTGGCTCACTGGCCCAGCACTACAAGTTCAGCCTGGAGGTGCCGTTCAAGGAGTTGAAAGCCGATATCCAGAAGGTGCTGCTCAATGGCAGTGGCACGCAGAGTGTCGATTTCCGCTACCTCAATGACCGCGGCGATATCGTCAAGCGCGCCCACCCGTTCGAAGGCATCGTGCCGAACCTGGAGCGTCGTTATCGGGAGACCGAATCGGCCACCGTACGCGAAGAGCTGGCCAAGTTGCTCAGCACCCAATCCTGCCCGGACTGTCGTGGTACCCGCCTGCGCCGCGAAGCCCGGCATGTGTGGGTCGGTGAGCGGACCCTGCCCGCCGTGACCAATATGCCGATTGGCGACGCTGCCGAGTATTTCGCCGGGCTGACCATGACAGGCCGGCGCGGTGAGATCGCCGCGAAAATTCTCAAGGAAATCTGCGAGCGTCTGCAATTTCTGGTCAACGTCGGCCTGGACTACCTGACCCTGGACCGCAGCGCCGACACACTGTCGGGTGGCGAGGCGCAGCGTATTCGTCTGGCCAGCCAGATCGGCGCCGGCCTGGTCGGGGTCATGTACATCCTCGACGAGCCGTCGATCGGCCTGCATCAGCGCGATAACGACCGACTGCTGGCAACCCTCAAGCATCTGCGCGATATCGGCAACACAGTGATCGTGGTCGAGCACGACGAGGATGCGATCCGCCTGGCCGATTACGTGGTGGATATCGGTCCTGGCGCCGGCGTACATGGCGGGCAGATCGTTGCCGAAGGCACGCCTGCCGAAGTCATGGCGCATCCCGACTCGCTGACCGGTAAATATCTGTCAGGCCGAGTGAAGATCGAAGTCCCGGCCAAACGCACAGCGCGCAACAAGAAGCTGTCGCTGACCCTAAAAGGCGCACGCGGCAACAACCTGCGTAACGTGAATCTGGAAATTCCGATCGGCCTGCTGACCTGTGTGACCGGCGTATCCGGCTCGGGCAAGTCGACGCTGATCAACAATACGCTGTTCCCCCTCGCCGCCACTGCACTCAACGGTGCCACCACGCTGGAAGCCTCTGCTCACGACAGCATCAACGGCCTGCAGCATCTGGATAAGGTGGTGGATATCGACCAGAGCCCTATCGGCCGCACACCGCGCTCCAACCCGGCGACCTATACCGGGCTGTTTACGCCGATTCGCGAATTGTTCGCCGGGGTACCGGAGTCGCGCTCGCGGGGTTATGGCCCCGGCCGCTTCTCGTTCAACGTCAAGGGCGGACGCTGCGAGGCCTGTCAGGGTGACGGCCTGATCAAGGTAGAGATGCACTTTCTGCCGGACATCTACGTGCCCTGCGATGTGTGCAAGAGCAAGCGCTACAACCGCGAAACCCTGGAGATCAAGTACAAGGGCAAGAACATTCACGAGGTGCTGGAAATGACCATCGAGGATGCCCGCGAGTTCTTTGATGCCGTACCTGCTCTGGCGCGCAAGCTGCAAACCCTGATGGACGTCGGCCTGTCGTATATCAAGCTGGGTCAGTCAGCAACCACGCTGTCCGGCGGCGAAGCACAACGGGTCAAGCTGTCACGCGAGCTGTCCAAGCGCGACACGGGCAAGACCTTGTATATCCTTGATGAACCAACCACCGGCCTGCACTTTGCCGATATCCAGCAGTTGCTCGACGTGCTGCATCGTCTGCGCGACCACGGCAACACCGTGGTGGTAATCGAGCATAACCTGGATGTGGTCAAGACCGCAGACTGGCTGGTCGACCTGGGACCTGAAGGTGGATCACGCGGTGGCCAGATCATCGCCACCGGTACGCCGGAAGACGTGGCGGCCATGGAGCAATCGCATACCGGCCACTATCTCAAGCCGTTGCTGGAGCGTGATCGCGCCTAAGGGCAGCTACAAGCTTCAAGTTATAAGCTGCAAGCAGAAGCAACACCGCACTTTCTTGCAGCTTGCCGCTTATAGCTTGCAGTCCAATAAAAAAGCCCCTGTCACAGCAATGTGCAGGGGCTTTTTAATGATTTACTGCCTGTCAGAACTGCGACTGCAGGTAGTTCTGCAGGCCGATGGATTTGATCAGGCCTTGCTGTTTTTCCAGCCAGTAGGTGTGATCTTCCTCGGTATCGGCCAGTTGCAGGCGCAGGATGTCGCGGCTGATGTAGTCACCGTGCTTTTCGCACAGCTCAATGCCTTTACACAGTGCAGCACGCACTTTGTATTCCAGGCGCAGGTCGCTGGCCAGCATCTCCGGTACAGTCGTACCGACATCCAGATCGTCCGGGCGCATGCGCGGAGTGCCTTCAAGCATGAGAATCCGGCGCATCAACGCATCGGCGTGCTGCGCCTCCTCTTCCATCTCATGATTGATGCGCTCGTAGAGCTTGGTGAAGCCCCAGTCTTCGTACATGCGCGAGTGAATGAAATACTGGTCACGCGCAGCAAGTTCGCCGGTGAGCAAAGTATTGAGGTAATCAATGACGTCTGGATGGCCTTGCATCGCCAAACTACTCCCTACAGAAAGGCTGTAGTTTGAACCAAGCCTCTCTTGAGGTCACGGCCATTCGCGCAATAAAACGATAAAAAGCAGTGAAAATCGGTTATCAAGAAGCGAAAAACCGCCCAAATGAGGGCGGTTCTGTTTATCACTATTACTTAGCTAACGGTTACACCCAACGCCTTGGCAATGCCTTCACCATAAGCTTGGTCAGCCTTGTAGAAGTGCTGTAGCTGGCGCTGCACAACGTCGCTGCTGACCCCGGCCATGGCGCCGGCAATGTTGTTGATCAGCAACGCTTTCTGCTCATCATTCATCAGGTTGAACAGCTTGCCGGCCTGGCTGTAGTAGTCAGTGTCCTCACGGTGATCATGACGGTCCGCAGCGCCACTGAGCGCCAGCGCCGGCTCTGCGTAACGCGGCGACTGCTTAGGGGCATCGCCATAGCTGTTGGGCTCGTAATTCGGAGCAGCGCCACCGTTGTCACCATAGGCCATGGCGCCATCGCGCTGATAGGTGTTCACCGGGCTCTTGGCCGCATTGATGGGCAGGTGCTGATGGTTGGTGCCTACCCGGTAGCGATGCGCGTCGGCATAGGCAAACACGCGGCCCTGCAGCATACGGTCTGGCGACAGACCAACGCCTGGAACCATGTTGCTCGGTCCAAATGCCGCCTGCTCGACCTCGGCAAAATAGTTCAGCGGGTTGCGGTTCAGCTCCAGCTCACCGACCTCGATCAGCGGGAACTCCTTCTGCGACCAGGTCTTGGTCACGTCGAACGGGTTCTCGTGATGCTGATTGGCCTGTTGTTCGGTCATGATCTGGATGCAGACCTGCCATTTCGGGAAATCACCGCGCTCAATGGCTTCGAACAGATCGCGCTGTGCGTAGTCAGGATCGGTACCGGCAATGCGTGCAGCATCGGCCGGCGCAAGGTTCTTGATGCCTTGTCTGGTCTTGTAGTGCCATTTCACCCAATGCCGCTCACCGGCAGCGCTGATCAGGCTGTAGGTATGGCTGCCGAAGCCGTGCATATGGCGGTAGCCATCCGGGATGCCGCGATCGGAAAACAGAATAGTGACCTGGTGCAGCGCCTCAGGCGAATGCGACCAGAAGTCCCACATCATCTGCGCGCTTTTCAGGTTACTTTGCGGCAAGCGCTTCTGGGTGTGGATAAAGTCCGGGAATTTGAGCGGGTCACGAATGAAGAACACCGGCGTATTGTTGCCGACGATGTCCCAGTTGCCTTCTTCGGTGTAGAACTTCAGCGCAAAGCCGCGTGGGTCACGCTCTGTGTCGGCCGAGCCACGCTCGCCACCGACAGTAGAAAAACGCAGGAAAATCGGGGTCTGCTTGCCCACCGCCTCGAACAGCTTGGCGCTGGTGTACTGAGTGATGTCGCGGGTAACCGTAAAGGTGCCATGCGCGCCCGAGCCTTTGGCGTGTACACGGCGCTCAGGGATGTTCTCACGGTTGAAATGCGCGAGCTTCTCGATCAGGTGGAAGTCATCGAGCAACAATGGGCCGCGAGGGCCTGCCGAGCGAGAGTTCTGGTTGTCAGCAACAGGTGCGCCGCTTGCGGTGGTAAGGGTCTTGGTCTGGCTCATCGGTAATCCTCCTCAGGCATTGAAGCATCCGTTTAAACGGCTTGAGGAAGAGTATTGTCCATATTCGTTACAAGGGTAAATTGATTGCTTGTTAAACGTTGATAGCAATTACCAATCTACAGACAACAAAAAACCGGGCACTAGGCCCGGTTTCTTGTGATCAGACTGACGTCTTACTCGGCATCTACAGCAGCAGCACCGACTGGACGATCAACCAGCTCGACGTACGCCATTGGCGCGTTGTCGCCAGCGCGGAAACCGCACTTCAGGATACGCAGGTAGCCACCCGGACGGGTTGCATAGCGCTTGCCCAGATCGTTGAACAGTTTGCCTACAGCGGACTTCGAACGAGTACGGTCGAAAGCCAGACGACGGTTGGCAACGCTGTCTTCCTTGGCCAGAGTGATCAGCGGCTCGGCAACGCGGCGCAGTTCTTTGGCTTTTGGCAGGGTAGTTTTGATCAGCTCGTGCTCGAACAGCGACACTGCCATGTTTTGAAACATGGCCTTGCGGTGCGCGCTGGTGCGGCTCAGGTGACGACCACTTTTACGATGACGCATGGTTCATTCCTTACCAAACTCGCGTTCGGTGATTACGACGATCAGGCCGTGGCCTTGTCGTCCTTCTTAAGACTTGCCGGCGGCCAGTTGTCGAGGCGCATGCCGAGTGACAAACCGCGGGAGGCCAAAACGTCCTTGATTTCAGTCAGGGACTTCTTGCCCAGGTTCGGAGTTTTCAACAGCTCTACTTCGGTGCGCTGAATCAGATCACCGATGTAGTAGATGTTCTCCGCCTTCAGGCAGTTGGCCGAACGCACGGTCAGTTCCAAATCGTCAACCGGACGAAGCAGGATCGGATCGATCTCGTCTTCCTGTTCGATTACAACAGGCTCACTGTCACCTTTGAGGTCGACGAACGCAGCCAACTGCTGTTGCAGAATGGTTGCAGCACGGCGGATAGCCTCTTCAGGATCCAGAGTACCGTTGGTTTCCAGATCAATAACCAGCTTGTCCAGGTTGGTACGCTGTTCGACACGGGCGTTTTCCACCACGTATGCGATACGACGGACCGGGCTGAACGAAGCGTCCAGCTGAAGACGGCCAATGCTACGGCTTTCGTCTTCATCGCTCTGACGCGAGTCGGCCGGCTCATAACCACGACCACGAGCTACGGTGAGCTTCATGTTCAGGACGCCGTTGGACGCCAGGTTAGCGATTACGTGATCGGGGTTAACGATCTCGACATCATGATCCAGCTGAATATCGGCAGCGGTAACCACCCCCGAACCCTTTTTCGACAAGGTCAGCGTAACTTCGTCTCGACCGTGCAGCTTGATAGCCAGGCCTTTGAGGTTCAACAGGATTTCAATGACGTCTTCCTGTACACCTTCGATCGCGCTGTACTCGTGGAGTACACCGTCGATCTCGGCCTCGACTACTGCACAGCCGGGCATGGAGGACAACAAGATGCGACGCAACGCATTGCCCAGGGTATGGCCGAAACCACGCTCGAGAGGCTCGAGCGTAATCTTGGCGCGGGTTGGACTGACAACCTGAACGTCGATGTGACGTGGTGTCAGAAACTCATTTACCGAAATCTGCATGGATGCACCTATTTTCTAGCCCTTACTTGGAGTAGAGCTCGACAATCAGGCTTTCGTTGATGTCGGCGGATAGATCACTGCGAGCAGGAACGCTTTTGAAAACGCCCGACTTCTTCTCAGTGTCTACGTCTACCCATTCTACGCGGCCACGTTGGGCACACAGTTCAAGAGCCTGGCCAATACGCAGCTGGTTCTTCGCCTTTTCACGGACAGCAACAACGTCGCCGGCACGTACTTGGTACGAAGGAATGTTTACAGTCTGACCATTGACGCTGATCGACTTGTGCGAAACCAGTTGACGGGATTCAGCACGAGTCGAGCCGAAGCCCATGCGGTATACAACGTTGTCCAGACGGCATTCGAGCAGTTGCAGCAGGTTTTCACCGGTTGCACCTTTCTTGCTAGCGGCTTGCTTGTAGTAGCCGCTGAACTGACGCTCGAGAACACCGTAGATACGACGTACTTTTTGCTTTTCACGCAGCTGGGTGCCGTAGTCGGACTGACGGCCACGGCGCTGGCCGTGGATACCTGGGGCTGCTTCGATGTTGCACTTGGATTCGAGTGCGCGCACACCGCTCTTCAGGAAAAGGTCAGTGCCTTCACGACGAGCAAGTTTGCATTTTGGACCAATGTAACGAGCCATTTCTTACAGTCTCCTGGATTACACGCGGCGCTTCTTCGGCGGACGGCACCCGTTGTGCGGGATTGGTGTCACGTCGGTGATGCTGGCGATCTTATAGCCACAGCCGTTCAGAGCGCGAACAGCGGACTCACGACCTGGGCCTGGACCCTTGACGTTGACGTCGAGGTTCTTGAGACCGTATTCCAGCGCGGCTTGACCAGCACGCTCGGCAGCTACCTGAGCAGCGAACGGGGTGGACTTACGCGAACCACGGAAACCCGAACCGCCGGAGGTAGCCCAGGACAGGGCGTTACCTTGACGATCGGTAATGGTGACGATGGTGTTGTTAAAAGACGCATGGATGTGGGCGATGCCATCAACCACTGTCTTTTTAACTTTTTTACGAGGACGAGCAGCAGGTTTTGCCATGACTAATTTCCTGTCGAAACGCTGGAGCGATTACTTGCGGATCGGCTTACGCGGACCTTTGCGAGTACGTGCGTTGGTCTTGGTACGCTGACCGCGTACTGGCAGACCGCGACGGTGACGCAGACCGCGGTAGCAGCCCAAGTCCATCAAGCGCTTGATTTTCATGTTTATTTCGCGACGCAGGTCACCTTCAGTGGTGATCTTCGCCACTTCGCCACGCAGCTGTTCGATCTGCTCGTCGCTCAGATCCTTGATTTTTACAGCCGGGTTTACGCCGGCATCTGCACAGATTTTCTGTGCAGTAGTGCGACCAACACCATAGATGTAGGTCAGCGAGATAACAGTATGCTTGTTATCTGGAATGTTAACGCCTGCAATACGGGCCATTCAGTGGGACTCCAGTTGACAGCTACCTACGCCCCGGAAGCCAAGAAATAGGGCGCGAGATAATATCGCTGTAGTAACAATTAATCAACCCAGCAGCACACTAGCTGCTGGGCTTAAGCACAGCTCACAATCAGCCTTGGCGCTGCTTATGACGTGGTTCCGCGCTGCAAATTACTCGAACAACACCTTCGCGGCGAATAATTTTGCAGTTACGGCACAGCTTTTTCACCGATGCACGAACTTTCATCACCAACTCCTCGAACCTTATGGGTCTCTCAGCGCAGCATGCCGCTGCCGCCGTAGCCCTTCAGGTTGGCTTTCTTCATCAGGGATTCATACTGGTGCGAAACGAGGTGCGATTGTACTTGCGACATGAAGTCCATCACAACCACGACCACGATCAGCAACGAGGTCCCGCCAAGGTAGAACGGAACGTTGGCAGCCACCACCAGGAACTGGGGAAGCAAGCAAACGGCCGTCATATAAAGAGCACCGAACAGGGTCAAACGGGTCAAAACGCCATCAATGTAGCGCGCCGACTGCTCGCCTGGACGAATGCCCGGAATAAAGGCACCGGACTTTTTCAGGTTTTCCGCTACGTCTTTCGGATTGAACATCAACGCCGTATAGAAGAAGCAGAAGAAAATGATCCCTGCACTAAACAGCAGAATGTTCAACGGCTGACCAGGAGCGATCGACTGCGAAAGGTCCTGCAACCAGCCCAAACCTTCAGACTGACCGAACCAGGAACCCAGCGAAGCCGGGAACAGCAGAATGCTGCTTGCAAAAATGGCCGGGATCACACCAGCCATGTTCACTTTCAGCGGCAAGTGGCTGGTCTGTGCAGCGAAGACCTTGCGGCCCTGCTGACGCTTGGCGTAGTGCACAGCAATACGACGCTGGCCACGCTCAATGAACACCACGAAACCGATGATCGCTACCGCCAGCAAACCGATGGCAACCAGCGCGAAAATGTTGATATCGCCCTGACGTGCAGACTCGAAAGACTGCCCGATTGCCCTCGGAAGACCAGCAACGATACCTGCGAAGATCAACATCGAGATACCGTTACCAACACCACGCTCGGTAATCTGCTCACCCAGCCACATCATGAACATCGCACCAGCCACGAAGGTGGTAACGGCCACGAAGTGGAAGCCGAAGTCTGCAGCGAACGCCACACCCTGACCGGCCAGGCCGACGGACATGCCGACAGCTTGAACCAGAGCCAGGATGACGGTGAGATAGCGGGTGTACTGGCTGATCTTGCGACGGCCAGCTTCACCTTCCTTCTTCAACTGCTCCAGCTGCGGACTGACGGCGGTCATCAGCTGCATGATGATCGATGCCGAAATGTACGGCATGATCCCCAATGCAAAGATGCTCATCCGCTCCAGCGCGCCACCGGAGAACATGTTGAACAAGCTAAGAATGGTCCCCTCATTCTGTCGAAACAGTTCCGCCAGCCGGTCCGGATTGATACCAGGCACTGGGATATGCGCACCGATCCGATAGACGATAATCGCCAGGAACAGAAAACGCAGTCGAGCCCAGAGCTCGGACAGTCCGCCTTTGCTGAGCGCTGAGAGAGCACCTTGCTTAGCCATTTATTCCTCGAACTTGCCGCCAGCTGCTTCGATAGCCGCACGTGCACCTTTGGTGACGGCGATTCCCTTGATAGTGACAGCGCGAGTAACTTCGCCCGACAGCATGATTTTCACACGCTGAACGTTCTGGTTGATCACGTTGGCATCTTTCAGGGTCTGTACAGTTACGACGTCGCCTTCCACTTTGGCCAGCTCGGACAGACGCACTTCTGCGCGGTCCATGGCTTTCAGGGAAACGAAACCGAACTTGGGCAGACGGCGATGCAGAGGCTGTTGACCACCCTCGAAACCAGGGGCAATGGTGCCACCGGAACGGGAAGTCTGACCTTTGTGACCACGGCCACCGGTCTTGCCCAGGCCACTACCGATACCACGGCCTGGACGATGCTTCACGGGACGGGAACCCGGAGCTGGACTCAGATCATTGAGTTTCATCGATTAACCCTCGACGCGCAGCAGGTAGTAAGCCTTGTTGATCATCCCGCGATTCTCGGGAGTATCCTGGACTTCTACGGTGTGACCGATGCGACGCAGACCCAGACCCTTAACGCACAGTTTGTGGTTAGGCAGACGGCCAGCGACGCTCTTGATCAGCGTTACTTTTACGGTAGCCATGATCAGATGATCTCCTCAACGCGCTTGCCACGTTTGGCAGCGATGGAATCAGGAGACTGCATAGCCTTCAGACCCTTGAAAGTGGCGTGAACCACGTTTACAGGGTTAGTCGAGCCGTAGCACTTGGCCAGGACGTTCTGAACACCAGCAACTTCCAGAACAGCACGCATCGCGCCACCGGCGATGATACCGGTACCTTCCGAAGCAGGCTGCATGTAGACCTTGGAGGCGCCATGAGCAGACTTGGTAGCGTACTGCAGAGTGGTGCCGTTCAGGTCAACCTGAATCATGTTGCGACGAGCAGCTTCCATCGCTTTCTGGATGGCGGCAGGCACTTCGCGGGACTTGCCACGGCCAAAGCCTACACGGCCCTTGCCATCACCTACCACGGTCAACGCGGTGAAGGTGAAGATACGACCGCCTTTGACGGTCTTGGCAACGCGGTTAACCTGAACCAGCTTCTCGATGTAGCCTTCGTCGCGTTTTTGATCGTTATTTGCCATAACTTAGAACTCCAGCCCGCCTTCACGAGCAGCATCAGCCAGCGCCTTGACACGGCCGTGGTACTTGAAGCCAGAACGGTCGAAGGCAACTTGCGATACGCCAGCGGCTTTAGCGCGCTCAGCAACCAGCTTGCCAACCTTAGTGGCCGCGTCGATGTTGCCAGTGGCACCATCACGCAGTTCTTTGTCCAAAGTCGAAGCGCTTGCCAGGACTTTGCTGCCGTCGGCCGAAATGACCTGGGCATAGATGTGCTGCGAAGAGCGGTGCACGCAGAGACGAACGACTTCGAGTTCGTGCATTTTCAGGCGTGCTTTGCGAGCGCGACGCAGTCGGGTAACTTTTTTGACGGTCATTTGCTATGCCCTACTTCTTCTTGGCTTCTTTACGACGGACGACTTCGTCTGCGTAACGCACACCTTTGCCTTTGTAAGGCTCAGGACGGCGGAAGTCGCGGATCTCAGCGGCCACCTGACCAACCAGCTGCTTGTCGATACCACGAATCAGGATATCGGTCTGGCTAGGAGTCTCAGCGGTGATGCCATTCGGCAATTCGTAATCCACTGGGTGCGAGAAGCCAAGCGCCAGGTTCAGGACGGAGCCTTTTACCTGAGCCTTGTAACCAACACCTACCAGCTGGAGCTTGCGCTCGAAGCCTTGGCTAACGCCCTGGACCATGTTATTGACCAGTGCGCGAGTGGTACCGGCCATTGCGCGAGTCTGTTGATCGCCATTGCGAGCAGCAAAACGCAGCTCACCAGCTTCTTCAACGACTTCAACGGACGAGTGGACATTCAGTTCGAGGGTGCCTTTGGCGCCCTTGATGGAAAGCAGCTGGCCGGCGAGTTTGATCTCGACGCCCGATGGCAGCTTAACGGGGTTCTTCGCTACGCGTGACATAGTTATCCCCCCTTAGAACACAGTGCAAAGCACTTCGCCGCCGACACCGGCAGCGCGCGCAGCACGATCAGTCATCACACCTTTGTTGGTGGAGACGATAGACACACCGAGGCCGCCACGTACTTTTGGCAGATCATCGGAGGACTTGTACTGACGCAGGCCTGGACGGCTGACGCGTTTGACTTCTTCGATGACCGGACGGCCTTCGAAATATTTCAGCTCAATGGACAGCGAAGGTTTGACTTCACTGCTGACCTGATAACCCGCAATGTAACCTTCGTCTTTGAGAACTTTGGCTACAGCTACCTTCAACTTGGAAGATGGCATGCTCACAACGGGCTTTTCAGCCATCTGGGCATTACGGATACGAGTTAGCATGTCCGCTAACGGGTCCTGCATACTCATGGGCTAGACGCTCCTGATACAGATAAAATTAGCCTTCCGGCTACTACATTTCGCCGAGACAACCGGGCAGAGAAAAACACGGGCTCAGGCGAGCCGGCAATTCTAGTCTTCCCCCAGAAATGAATCAAGCCCCATAAGGGGCTTGATTCAGTCTCGCAACATCCAGCGACCAGCGGTAGAACCACCGGGCGCCGTTGTCGAGATACGTGTTACCAGCTGGCTTTCACCAGACCTGGTACGTCACCACGCATGGCAGCTTCACGCAGCTTGTTACGGCCGAGGCCGAACTTGCGGTAAACGCCGTGCGGACGACCAGTCAGGCGGCAACGGTTACGCAGGCGCGAAGCGCTGGCGTCACGTGGTTGCTTCTGCAGAGCTACGGTAGCTTCCCAACGCGCTTCTGGACTTGCGTTCAGATCAACGATGATAGCTTTCAGCTCGGCACGCTTCTTGGCGTACTTGGCAACGGTGAGCTGACGCTTCAGCTCACGGTTTTTCATGCTCGTCTTGGCCATTATCCGGACTCCAATCAGTTACGGAACGGGAACTTGAAAGCACGCAGCAGGGCGCGGCCTTCGTCGTCGTTCTTGGCAGTGGTGGTCAGGGTGATGTCCAGACCGCGCAGAGCATCGATCTTGTCGTAATCGATTTCCGGGAAAATGATCTGCTCTTTCACGCCCATGCTGTAGTTGCCACGACCATCGAAGGACTTGGCATTCAGGCCGCGGAAGTCGCGAACCCGAGGCAGGGAGATCGACAGCAGACGATCCAGGAACTCGTACATACGATCACGGCGCAGAGTAACCTTCACGCCAATCGGCCAACCTTCACGAACCTTGAAACCTGCAATCGACTTGCGAGCGAAAGTCACAACGGCCTTTTGACCGGTGATCTTTTCCAGGTCAGCAACAGCGTGCTCGATGACTTTCTTGTCACCGACCGCTTCGCCCAGACCCATGTTCAGGGTGATTTTGGTAACGCGCGGAACTTCCATCACGTTCGCCAGCTTAAGTTCTTCCTTAAGCTTGGGAGCGATATCCTTCCGGTAAATCTCTTTCAGTCGTGCCATGGTCTTCTACCTAGCAGTGTTCAAGCATCAACCGCTTTTTGGGTCGACTTGAAGACACGAATTTTTTTGCCGTCTTCTACTTTGAAACCAACGCGGTCAGCCTTGTTGGTTTCGCCGTTGAAAATGGCGACGTTGGAAGCGTGCAGAGGCGCTTCTTTCTCGACGATACCGCCCTGAACGCCCGACATCGGGTTCGGCTTGGTATGACGCTTCACCAGGTTCACACCACCAACAACCAGACGGTTGTCAGCGAGGACCTTCAGCACCTTACCGCGCTTACCTTTGTCTTTGCCGGCGATCACGATGATCTCGTCGTCACGACGAATCTTTTGCATGTCGGATCTCCTTACAGCACTTCAGGGGCGAGCGAGACGATCTTCATGAACTTCTCACCGCGAAGTTCACGAGTCACTGGCCCGAAGATACGGGTGCCGATCGGCTCTTGCTTGTTGTTCAACAGAACAGCAGCGTTACCATCGAAGCGAATGATCGAACCGTCTGCACGGCGAACGCCGTGACGGGTGCGGACTACAACAGCAGTCATCACCTGGCCTTTCTTCACTTTACCGCGAGGAATGGCTTCCTTGACGGTAACTTTGATGATGTCACCGATACCAGCGTAACGACGATGGGAGCCACCCAGCACCTTGATGCACATAACGCGGCGAGCGCCGCTGTTATCGGCCACATCGAGCATGGATTGAGTCTGAATCATATAATTTCTCCGACCCCTAGTCCTTAGACTTCCACAGCGCGTTCGACGATTTCAACCAGTGCCCAGGACTTGGTCTTGGCTACCGGACGAGTTTCACGAATAGTGACCTTGTCGCCGATATGGCACTGATTGGTTTCGTCATGCGCGTGCAGCTTAGTCGAACGCTTAACGTATTTACCGTAGATCGGGTGCTTTACGCGACGCTCGATCAATACGGTGATGGTCTTGTCCATCTTGTCGCTGACGACACGGCCAGTCAGCGTGCGGACGGTTTTTTCAGCTTCAGCCATGATCACTTACCTGCCTGCTGGTTGAGCACAGTTTTCACGCGAGCGATGTCACGCTTAACTTGCGAGAGCAGGTGCGACTGCCCCAACTGGCCAGTTGCTTTCTGCATGCGCAGATTGAACTGGTCGCGCAGCAAGCCGAGCAGTTGCTCGTTCAGTTGCTGTGCTGATTTTTCACGAAGTTCATTCGCTTTCATCACATCACCGTCCGCTTAACAAAGGAGGTGGCAAGTGGCAGCTTCGCAGCAGCCAGGGCAAAAGCCTCACGCGCCAACTCTTCAGAAACACCCTCGATCTCGTACAGGACTTTGCCTGGCTGGATCTGGGCAACCCAGTATTCAACCGAACCCTTACCTTTACCCATCCGCACTTCGAGAGGCTTCTTGGTAACCGGCTTGTCCGGGAACACACGGATCCAGATCTTGCCGCCACGTTTTACGTGACGGGTCAGGGCACGACGTGCCGACTCGATCTGACGGGCGGTGAGACGACCGCGGGCTACAGCTTTCAGCGCGAACTCGCCGAAGCTGACTTTGCTACCGCGCAGAGCCAGACCACGGTTGTGGCCGGTCATTTGCTTGCGGAACTTCGTACGCTTTGGTTGCAACATTTGGCGTACCCCTTACTTGGCAGCTTTTTTACGAGGCGCTGGTGCTTGCGGCTTCAGCTCTTCCTGGCGACCACCAATTACTTCGCCTTTGAAGATCCAAACCTTTACACCGATCACACCGTAAGTGGTGTGCGCTTCGTAAGTGGCATAGTCGATGTCGGCACGCAGGGTGTGCAGAGGCACACGACCTTCGCGATACCATTCAGTACGTGCGATTTCAGCACCGCCGAGACGACCGCTAACCTGAATCTTGATACCTTTGGCACCAATGCGGATAGCGTTCTGTACGGCGCGCTTCATGGCGCGACGG
The DNA here is from genome assembly GCF_000829415.1 of Pseudomonas sp. StFLB209. NCBI lineage: Bacteria > Pseudomonadati > Pseudomonadota > Gammaproteobacteria > Pseudomonadales > Pseudomonadaceae > Pseudomonas > Pseudomonas sp. StFLB209. The sequence goes on from NZ_AP014637.1 coordinate 1,291,853, forward strand.
AACATGACACGACGCTCCAGCTGCTGAGCAACGCTCTGGGCAACCAGCATACCGTCGAGCTCCGGCTTGCGGATCTCTTCGATATTGATGTGCACAGGCACACCCATTTGCTTGGTCAGGTCCTGACGCAGTTTCTCAACATCCTCACCCTTCTTGCCGATCACGATGCCGGGACGAGCGGTGTGGATGGTGATGCGTGCTGTCTGAGCCGGACGATGAATATCGATACGGCTAACGGACGCGCTTTTTAGTTTGTCCTGGAGGTACTCACGCACTTGCAGATCTGCCAGCAGGTAGTCTGCATAAGTGCGACCGTCTGCGTACCAGACGGAGGTGTGCTCCTTGACGATTCCCAGGCGAATGCCAATGGGATGTACTTTCTGACCCATCTCTTCGACTCCGTTACTTGTCAGCAACCTTGACAGTGATATGGCAAGACCGCTTGACGATGCGATCAGCACGGCCTTTGGCACGTGGCATGATGCGCTTCAGCGAACGCCCTTCGTTGACGAAAACAGTCGAGACCTTCAGGTCATCAACGTCTGCGCCTTCGTTATGCTCGGCGTTGGCTACGGCCGACTCCAGCAATTTTTTCAGGATCTCAGCGGCTTTCTTACTGCTGAAAGCCAACAGGTTGAGCGCTTCGCCCACCTTCTTCCCGCGGATCTGGTCGGCGACCAAGCGGGCTTTCTGGGCGGAGATTCGAGCGCCCGACAACTTAGCGGCTACTTCCATCGTTCCTTACCCCTTAACGCTTGGCTTTCTTGTCAGCCACGTGCCCGCGATAAGTACGGGTACCGGCAAACTCGCCCAGTTTATGGCCAACCATATCTTCACTTACCAGAACCGGTACGTGCTGACGGCCGTTGTGTACTGCGATGGTCAGACCGACCATTTGTGGCAGGATCATCGAACGACGAGACCAGGTCTTAACTGGTTTGCGATCGTTCTTTTCCGCCGCCACTTCGATCTTCTTCAGTAGGTGAAGATCAATAAAAGGACCTTTTTTCAGAGAACGTGGCACTGTCGTATCCCTCTATTTACTTGCGACGACGGACGATCATTTTGTCGGTACGCTTATTACCACGGGTTTTAGCACCCTTGGTTGGGAAGCCCCATGGCGATACCGGATGACGACCACCGGAGGTACGACCTTCACCACCACCATGTGGGTGGTCAACCGGGTTCATGGCAACACCACGAACGGTTGGGCGAACGCCACGCCAGCGCTTGGCACCGGCTTTACCCAGCGAACGCAGGCTGTGCTCGGAGTTCGAGACTTCACCCAGGGTCGCACGGCACTCGGCCAGAACCTTGCGCATTTCGCCGGAGCGCAGACGCAGGGTCACGTAGACGCCGTCACGAGCGACCAGCTGAGCCGAAGCACCAGCGGAACGAGCGATCTGGGCACCTTTGCCAGGCTTCAGTTCGATAGCGTGAATGGTGCTACCAACCGGGATGTTGCGCAGCTGCAGGGTGTTACCGGCCTTGATTGGGGCCAGGGCACCGGAGATCAGCTGGTCGCCTGCACTCACGCCTTTAGGGGCGATGATGTAGCGACGCTCGCCATCTGCATAACGCAGCAGGGCGATGTGAGCAGTACGGTTCGGGTCGTATTCGATACGCTCAACGATGGCAGCGATGCCATCCTTGTCGTTGCGACGGAAGTCGACCAGACGGTAATGCTGCTTGTGGCCACCACCGATGTGACGAGTGGTAATGCGACCATTGTTGTTACGACCACCAGACTTCGATTTTTTCTCGAGCAGCGGTGCGTGAGGAGCGCCTTTGTGCAGCCCCTGGTTGACCACCTTGACCACGAAACGGCGGCCAGGGGAAGTCGGTTTGCATTTAACGATTGCCATGATGCACCCCTTCCTTACTCAGCACTGCTGCTGAAATCGAGATCTTGGCCTGGCTGAAGGGAGATAACTGCCTTCTTCCAGTCATTGCGTTTGCCCAGACCGCGAGCAGTGCGCTTGCTTTTACCCAGAACGTTCAGGGTAGTCACGCGCTCTACTTTCACGCCGAACAGAACTTCAACGGCCTTCTTGATTTCCAGCTTGGTTGCATCAGTAGCAACCTTGAAAACGAACTGACCTTTCTTGTCAGCCAGAACTGTGGCCTTCTCGGAAACATGCGGGCCAAGCAGAACTTTAAATACGCGTTCCTGGTTCATCCCAGCAGCTCCTCGAATTTCTTCACGGCCGACACGGTAATCAGAACCTTGTCGTATGCGATCAGACTGACCGGATCGGAACCTTGCACGTCACGTACATCGACGTGTGGCAGGTTGCGAGCAGCCAGGTACAGATTCTGGTCAACGGCGTCGGAAACGATCAGCACGTCGGTCAGACCCAGACCGTTCAGTTTACCCAGCAGGTCCTTGGTTTTCGGCGCTTCGACAGCGAAGTCCTGAACCACGACCAGACGGTCGGTACGAACCAGCTCAGCGAGGATGGAGCGCAGAGCTGCGCGGTACATCTTCTTGTTGAGCTTCTGGGAGTGATCCTGAGGACGAGCAGCAAAAGTGGTACCGCCGCCGCGCCACAGCGGGCTACGGATAGTACCGGCACGAGCACGGCCAGTACCTTTCTGACGCCATGGGCGCTTACCGCCACCAGAGACGTCGGAACGGGTTTTTTGCTGCTTGCTGCCCTGACGACCGCCAGCCATGTAGGCGACGACTGCCTGGTGCACCAGGGTCTCGTTGAACTCGCCGCCAAATGTCAGTTCGGAAACTTCGATGGCTTGAGCGTCATTTACATTTAATTGCATGTCAGCTTCCCCTTAACCGCGAGCCTTGGCTGCCGGACGTACAACCAGGTTGCCGCCAGTAGCGCCAGGAACAGCGCCCTTGACCAACAACAGATTGCGTTCAGCGTCCACGCGCACTACTTCAAGGGATTGCACGGTCACGCGCTCAGCGCCCATATGACCGGACATTTTCTTGCCCTTGAATACACGACCAGGAGTCTGGCACTGGCCGATAGAGCCCGGGACGCGGTGGGAGACGGAGTTACCGTGGGTGTTATCTTGACCGCGGAAATTCCAGCGCTTGATAGTACCCGCGAAACCCTTACCTTTGGACTGACCGGTCACGTCGACCAGTTGACCAGCAGCGAAGATTTCGGCGTTGATCAGATCACCAGCCTTGTACTCGCCTTCTTCAAGACGGAATTCAAGAACGGTACGACCTGCGGCAACGTTCGCCTTGGCGAAGTGACCTGCCTGAGCAGCAGTCACGCGCGAAGCACGACGCTCACCAACAGTGACTTGCACTGCACGGTAGCCATCAGTTTCTTCAGTTTTGAACTGAGTGACGCGATTCGGCTCGATCTCAATGACCGTAACCGGAATAGAGACACCTTCTTCGGTAAAAATGCGGGTCATACCGCACTTACGACCGACTACACCAATAGTCATGTTGTAAACCTCATGAGTGTACGGGGCTTTCACCCGCTATGGCCGCCCATTTCAGAGCGTTACACGACCAAGACCCAAGTCTTAGCCGAGGCTGATCTGCACTTCCACGCCAGCCGCAAGATCAAGCTTCATCAGAGCGTCAACGGTTTTATCCGTTGGCTGGACGATGTCCAGGACGCGCTTATGAGTGCGGATTTCGTACTGGTCGCGCGCGTCTTTGTTGACGTGCGGAGAAACCAGAACGGTGAACCGCTCCTTACGGGTAGGCAGTGGAATAGGACCACGCACCTGTGCCCCAGTACGCTTCGCGGTTTCCACGATTTCCTGGGTAGATTGGTCGATCAGGCGATGGTCAAAAGCCTTCAACCTGATACGGATTTGCTGATTTTGCATTGGATTCCAGACTCCGATTGCTATCCCGACGAGCGCAATACGCCCGTTTAAAGGAGGCGCAATTCTATAGACGCTTCAGAATAGTGTCAACCCAATAAAAAAGCCCCCGCTAGGCGGGGGCTTCTTCAACCTATCGCTTATTAGGCGATGATTTTTGCAACGACGCCAGCACCAACGGTACGGCCGCCTTCACGAATGGCGAAACGCAGACCGTCTTCCATTGCGATTGGCTTGATCAGGGTGACTTCCATCTGGATGTTGTCACCTGGCATCACCATCTCAACGCCTTCTGGCAGTTCGCAGTTACCGGTTACGTCAGTAGTACGGAAGTAGAACTGAGGACGGTAGCCTTTGAAGAAAGGAGTGTGACGACCACCCTCTTCCTTGCTCAGAACGTAGACTTCAGCTACGAACTTGGTGTGAGGCTTGATGGTGCCTGGCTTGGCCAGAACCTGACCACGCTCAACGTCGTCACGCTTGGTGCCACGCAGCAGAACGCCGCAGTTCTCACCAGCACGGCCTTCGTCCAGCAGCTTGCGGAACATTTCAACGCCGGTGCAAGTGGTCTTGGTGGTGTCACGCAGACCAACGATTTCAACTTCTTCCTGGATGCGAACGATACCACGCTCAACACGACCAGTTACCACGGTGCCACGACCGGAGATCGAGAACACGTCTTCGATTGGCATCAGGAAGGTCTTGTCGATAGCACGCTCAGGCTCTGGGATGTAGCTGTCCAGAGTCTCAACCAGCTTCTTGACAGCCGAAGTACCCATTTCGTTGTCGTCTTGGCCGTTCAGAGCCATCAGAGCCGAACCGATGATGATTGGAGTGTCATCACCTGGGAAGTCGTAGGTGCTCAGCAGGTCGCGAACTTCCATCTCGACCAGTTCCAGCAGCTCAGCGTCGTCAACCATGTCAGCCTTGTTCAGGAAGACAACGATGTACGGAACGCCAACCTGACGGGACAGCAGGATGTGCTCACGAGTTTGTGGCATCGGGCCATCGGCAGCCGAGCAAACCAGGATCGCGCCGTCCATCTGGGCAGCACCAGTGATCATGTTTTTGACGTAGTCGGCGTGACCTGGGCAGTCAACGTGCGCGTAGTGACGAACAGAAGAGTCGTACTCTACGTGAGCAGTGTTGATGGTGATACCACGAGCCTTTTCTTCTGGCGCGCTGTCGATTTTGTCGAAGTCGACTTTAGCCGAACCGAAAACCTCGGAGCAAACGCGAGTCAGAGCAGCGGTCAGAGTGGTTTTACCGTGGTCAACGTGACCGATGGTGCCAACGTTGACGTGCGGTTTGTTACGTTCAAATTTTTCTTTAGCCACGACAGTGAACTCCTAGCCTAAAGGGGGTTAGATCAACCTTGTTTTTTAACGAGCGCTTCGACGATGTTCGACGGAGCTTCAGCGTATTTGGAGAATTCCATGGAGTAGCTCGCGCGACCCTGAGACATGGAACGAACGTCGGTCGCATAACCGAACATTTCTCCTAGCGGTACTTCAGCACGGATAACCTTGCCGGAGACCGAGTCTTCCATACCCTGGATCAGACCACGACGACGGTTCAGGTCACCCATCACGTCACCCATGTAGTCCTCAGGGGTCACTACCTCGACCTTCATGATCGGCTCAAGCACCTTACCGCCACCCTTTTGGGCCAGTTGCTTGGTCGCCATCGAAGCAGCGATCTTGAACGCCATCTCGTTGGAGTCGACGTCATGGTAGGAACCATCAAATACGGTAGCCTTCAGGCCGATCAGCGGATAGCCGGCAACAACGCCGTTCTTCATCTGCTCTTCGATACCCTTCTGGATCGCCGGGATGTATTCCTTAGGAACCACACCACCTACAACTTCGTTGGCGAAGACCAGACCTTCGGTAATGTTGCCCTTGTCGTCCACGTCCGGAGTCGAGAAACGAACCCAGCAATGGCCGAACTGACCGCGACCACCGGACTGACGAACGAATTTACCTTCGATCTCGACATTGTCCTTGGTGATGGTTTCACGGTAGGAAACCTGCGGCTTACCGATGTTGGCTTCGACGTTGAACTCACGCTTCATGCGGTCAACGAGGATGTCCAGGTGCAGCTCACCCATACCGGAGATAATGGTCTGACCAGTCTCTTCGTCGGTACGAACGCGGAACGATGGGTCTTCCTGAGCCAGCTTGCCCAGTGCGATACCCATTTTTTCCTGGTCCTGCTTGGTCTTCGGCTCAACAGCTACCGAAATTACAGGCTCAGGGAAGTCCATACGCTCCAGGATCACCTGCTTGTCGGCGTCGCAAAGGGTATCACCAGTGGTGACGTCCTTCATGCCGATCAGCGCAGCGATGTCGCCGGCACGTACTTCTTTGATTTCTTCGCGCTGGTTCGCGTGCATTTGCACCATACGACCCACACGCTCTTTCTTGCCCTTGACCGAGTTGATCACGGAGTCGCCCGAGCTCAGGAAGCCCGAGTAGACGCGCACGAAAGTCAGAGTACCAACGAACGGGTCGGTGGCAATCTTGAACGCCAGAGCCGAGAACGGCTCGTCGTCGCTGGCGTGACGCTCGATTTTCGGAGCGTTTTCGTCTTCGACGTGATCAGGATGGATACCCTGGATCGCAGCGATTTCGGTCGGAGCCGGCAGGAAGTCGATAACGGCGTCGAGAACCAGAGGAACACCCTTGTTCTTGAAGGACGAACCGCAGACCGCAGGAACGATTTCACCAGCCAGGGTGCGCGCACGCAGACCAGCCTTGATCTCTTCTACAGTCAGCTCACCTTCTTCAAGGTACTTGTTCATCAGCTCTTCGCTGGACTCGGCAGCCGCTTCAACCATGTTGGAGCGCCACTCTTCAGCCAGCGCCTGCAGATCGGCAGGAATTTCTTCCTCACGATAAGTGGTGCCTTTGTCGTCTTCGTTCCAGTAGATCGCCTTCATCTTGATCAGATCGACCTGACCGGCGAACTCTTCTTCAGCACCGATAGCGATCTGGATCGGAACCGGGGTGTGGCCCAGACGGTTCTTGATCTGACCTACTACGCGCAGGAAGTTTGCACCAGCACGGTCCATCTTGTTCACGTAGACGATACGTGGAACGTTGTACTTGTTCGCCTGACGCCATACGGTTTCAGACTGAGGCTCGACACCGGAGGTGCCGCAGAACACAACGACCGCGCCGTCGAGTACACGCAGCGAACGCTCTACTTCAATGGTGAAGTCAACGTGGCCAGGGGTATCGATAACGTTTACGCGATAGTTGTCGTACTGACCGCGGGAACCTTTCCAGAAGGTGGTGATGGCAGCGGAGGTAATGGTGATACCCCGCTCCTGCTCTTGCACCATCCAGTCAGTGGTCGCAGCGCCGTCATGCACTTCACCGATCTTGTGGCTCAGACCGGTGTAGTACAGGATCCGCTCGGTAGTGGTGGTCTTGCCCGCGTCAACGTGAGCACAGATACCAATGTTACGGTAGCGGTTGATTGCAGTAGTACGAGCCATAAAGCCCTCGCAAAAAGATTGAAGCCGAAATTAGAAGCGGTAGTGCGAGAAAGCCTTGTTGGCTTCGGCCATACGGTGAACGTCTTCACGCTTCTTGACAGCAGCACCTTTGCCTTCGGCAGCGTCCAGCAGCTCGCCGGCCAGGCGCAGCGCCATGGACTTCTCGCCGCGCTTGCGGGCGAAGTCTACCAGCCAGCGCATTGCCAGCGCGTTACGGCGGGACGGACGAACTTCAACAGGAACCTGGTAAGTAGCACCGCCTACACGGCGCGACTTCACTTCGACCAGCGGAGCGATGGCGTCGAGAGCTTTCTCGAAGATTTCCAGGGGATCGCTGTTCTTGCGTTCTTTAACCTTGTCCAGCGCGCCATAAACGATACGCTCGGCAACGGCTTTCTTGCCGCTTTCCATTACGTGGTTCATGAACTTCGCCAGGATCTGGCTTCCGTATTTCGGATCGTCAAGGATCTCGCGTTTTGCTGCTACGCGTCTTCTTGGCATGGATAAGCCCTCAAACGGTCTTCAGGTTAGCCCGGGACAGCACTCCAGAGGAGCTTGCCCGACCTTACTCTTATCGACTCAAAAAAATAGAAAAGTGCAAAATCAGTCAGAAACCAAAGCCACTTAGGCTTTTTTAGGCTTCTTGGTACCGTATTTCGAACGACCTTGGTTACGACCTTTGACGCCGGAAGTATCCAGAGAGCCGCGAACGGTGTGGTAACGAACACCTGGCAAGTCTTTTACACGACCGCCGCGGATCAGTACCACGCTGTGCTCTTGCAGGTTGTGGCCTTCACCACCGATGTACGAGGAAACCTCGAAACCGTTGGTCAGACGCACACGGCATACTTTACGCAGTGCCGAGTTAGGTTTTTTCGGCGTAGTGGTGTACACGCGGGTGCACACGCCACGACGTTGCGGGCAGTTCTGCAGCGCAGGAACGTCGGACTTCTCGACGATACGCTTGCGCGGCTGACGTACCAGCTGGTTGATAGTTGCCATCTACTAGCTCCACTGTTGACTTGCAGACGCTATTGCCTGCAAGAAAGCAAATGACAGGGCGATAGGCCCTGTCAAATTTAGGGGTACAAGAGTCTAAAGAGGATCTCGCCCCCAGTCAAGGCAATGCCCCGACCTCTTCCACCGTCTTGCGACAACTGAATGTTGCCGCAAGACCTGAAAAACGCCGGGGCACGACCCTTAGTTACCGCTGGAGTTCAACGCCTCGGTCAGAGCGGCCTCGACTTCGCTGGCGCTGACGCGCTGCGGCTTGTCGATATCACGGCGACGCTTACGCTCGCTGTGGTAAGCCAGACCTGTACCTGCCGGGATCAGACGACCCACGACGACGTTTTCTTTCAGGCCGCGCAGGTAATCGCGCTTGCCGGTTACTGCTGCTTCGGTCAGTACGCGGGTAGTCTCCTGGAAGGAGGCCGCGGAGATGAACGACTCGGTCGACAGCGATGCCTTGGTGATACCCAGCAGTACGCGGGTGTACTTGGCAATGAACTTGTCTTCGCTGGCCAGACGCTCGTTTTCCATCAGGACCTGGGTCAGTTCGACCTGATCGCCCTTGATGAAGCTGGAGTCGCCCGATTCAGCCACTTCAACCTTGCGCAGCATCTGACGCAGGATGGTCTCGATGTGCTTGTCGTTGATCTTAACGCCTTGCAGACGGTAAACGTCCTGGATCTCGTTAACGATGTACTTGGCCAGCGCGCTCACACCCAGCAGACGCAGGATGTCGTGCGGATCGCTCGGACCGTCGGAGATAACTTCGCCGCGGTTGACCTGTTCGCCTTCGAAAACGTTCAGGTGGCGCCACTTCGGAATCAGCTCTTCGTACGGCTCGCTGCCATCGTTCGGCGTGATGACCAGACGACGCTTGCCCTTGGTCTCTTTACCGAAGGCGATGGTACCGCTGACTTCTGCCAGGATCGACGCCTCTTTAGGACGACGCGCCTCGAACAGGTCGGCAACGCGCGGCAGACCACCGGTGATGTCACGGGTCTTGGACGTTTCTTGCGGAATACGCGCGATAACGTCACCGATTGCGATCTGAGCACCGTCAGCGACGTTGACCAGAGCGTTGGCCGGCAGGAAGTACTGGGCCGGTACGTCGGTACCAGGCAGCATCAGGTCCTTGCCATCGAGGCCGACCATCTTCACCGCAGGACGGATGTCCTTGCCGGCAGCCGGACGATCTTTGACGTCGAGGACTTCGATGTTGGTCATACCGGTCAATTCGTCTGTCTGACGCTTGATGGTAATACCTTCTTCCATGCCCACGTAGGTCACGGTACCTTTCATCTCGGTAACGATCGGGTGAGTGTGCGGATCCCACTTGGCCACGATCGAGCCAGCGTCAACCTTGTCGCCTTCCTTCACCGAAATCACAGCACCGTAAGGCAGCTTGTAGCGCTCACGCTCACGACCGAATTCGTCGGCGATTGCCAGCTCACCGGAACGCGATACCGCGACCAGATGACCGTCGACACGCTCTACGTGCTTCAGGTTGTGCAAACGAACGGTACCGCCGTTCTTGACCTGTACGCTGTCGGCAGCGGAAGTACGGCTTGCCGCACCACCGATGTGGAACGTACGCATGGTCAGCTGGGTACCCGGCTCACCGATGGACTGGGCAGCGATAACGCCGACCGCTTCACCGATATTGACCTGATGACCGCGAGCCAGGTCGCGACCGTAGCAGCTCGAGCAGATACCGAAACGGGTTTCGCAGCTGATCGGCGAACGCACGATGACTTCGTCGATGCTGTTCAGCTCGATGAATTCAACCCACTTCTCGTCAACCAGAGTGCCGGCCGGAACGATGACGTCCTCGGTGCCTGGCTTGAACACGTCACGGGCGATTACACGACCCAGTACACGCTCACCCAACGGCTCTACAACGTCACCGCCTTCAATGTGCGGAGTCATCAGCAGGCCGTGCTCGGTGCCACAATCGACCTCAGTCACAACCAGGTCTTGTGCGACGTCTACCAGACGGCGAGTCAGGTAACCGGAGTTAGCGGTCTTCAGTGCGGTATCCGCCAGACCTTTACGAGCACCGTGAGTCGAGATGAAGTACTGGAGTACGCTCAGACCTTCACGGAAGTTCGCAGTGATTGGCGTCTCGATGATCGAGCCGTCCGGCTTGGCCATCAGACCACGCATACCGGCCAGCTGACGGATCTGGGCAGCGGAACCCCGCGCACCGGAGTCAGCCATCATGTACATCGAGTTGAACGATTCCTGGTCGACTTCAGCACCCGTGCGGTCGACAACCTTCTCTTTCGAGAGGTTGGACATCATCGCCTTGGATACTTCGTCGTTGGCCTTGGACCAGAGGTCGATCACCTTGTTGTACTTCTCGCCCTGGGTTACCAGGCCGGAAGCATACTGGCTTTCGATCTCTTTCACTTCGGCGGTAGCGGCATCGATGATGCGCGCCTTCTCATCCGGAATGACGAAGTCGTTCACACCAATCGATACGCCGGAGATCGTCGAGTAGGCGAAACCGGTGTACATCAGCTGGTCAGCGAAAATGACGGTGTCCTTCAGACCAACCACGCGGTAGCACTGGTTGATCAGCTTGGAGATCGCCTTCTTCTTCATCGGCTGGTTGACCACGTCATACGACAGGCCGGCCGGAACCACCTGGAACAGCAACGCACGGCCGACAGTGGTGTCGACAATACGGGTGTTCTTCACGCTATTGCCGTCACGATCGTTAACGGTTTCGTTGATACGAACCTTGATCTTGGCGTGCAGGGCAGCCTCGCCGGCGCGGAATACGCGGTCGACTTCCTGCAGATCAGCGAACACGCGGCCTTCGCCTTTGGCGTTGATCGCTTCACGGGTCATGTAGTACAGACCCAGTACCACGTCCTGCGACGGAACGATGATTGGCTCACCGCTGGCTGGCGACAGGATGTTGTTGGTCGACATCATCAACGCACGGGCTTCGAGCTGGGCTTCCAGGGTCAGCGGTACGTGAACGGCCATCTGGTCGCCGTCGAAGTCGGCGTTGTACGCAGCACAGACCAGCGGGTGCAGCTGAATAGCCTTACCTTCGATCAGTACTGGTTCAAATGCCTGGATACCCAGACGGTGAAGCGTAGGTGCACGGTTGAGCAGCACGGGGTGTTCGCGAATCACTTCGGCGAGAACGTCCCACACCTCTGGCAGCTCGCGCTCGACCATCTTCTTGGCAGCTTTGATGGTCGTGGCCAGGCCACGCATTTCCAGCTTGCCGAAGATGAACGGCTTGAACAGTTCCAGTGCCATCTTTTTCGGCAGACCGCACTGGTGCAGACGCAGGGTCGGACCTACGGTAATTACCGAACGACCGGAGTAGTCAACACGCTTACCGAGCAGGTTCTGACGGAAACGACCCTGCTTACCCTTGATCATGTCAGCCAGGGATTTCAGAGGACGCTTGTTGGAACCGGTGATTGCACGACCGCGACGACCGTTGTCGAGCAGGGCATCGACCGCTTCCTGCAGCATGCGCTTTTCGTTGCGCACGATGATGTCAGGAGCCGACAGGTCCAGCAGACGCTTCAGACGGTTGTTACGGTTGATCACGCGACGATACAGATCGTTAAGATCGGACGTCGCGAAACGGCCACCGTCCAGCGGAACCAGCGGACGCAGGTCTGGCGGCAGAACCGGCAGAACGGTCAACACCATCCACTCAGGCAGGTTGCCGGAGCCCTGGAAGGCTTCCATCAACTTCAGACGCTTGGACAGCTTCTTGATCTTGGTTTCGGAGTTGGTTTGCGGAATTTCTTCGCGCAGACGGCCAATCTCGTGCTCCAGATCAATCGCGTGCAGCAGCTCGCGGACAGCCTCGGCACCCATGCGGGCATCGAAGTCGTCACCGAACTCTTCGAGGGCTTCGAAGTACTGCTCGTCGTTCAGCAGCTGACCCTTTTCCAGGGTGGTCATGCCTGGATCGATAACGACATAGCTCTCGAAGTAGAGAACACGCTCGATATCACGCAGGGTCATGTCCATCAGCAGGCCGATACGGGACGGCAGCGACTTCAGGAACCAGATGTGGGCAACCGGCGAGGCCAGTTCGATGTGAGCCATACGCTCACGACGGACTTTGGCCAGCGCGACTTCAACGCCGCACTTCTCACAGATCACACCGCGATGCTTGAGGCGCTTGTACTTGCCGCACAGGCACTCGTAGTCCTTGACCGGGCCAAAGATCTTGGCGCAGAACAGGCCGTCACGCTCAGGTTTGAACGTACGGTAGTTGATGGTCTCCGGCTTTTTAACTTCACCGAACGACCACGAACGGATCATCTCAGGCGATGCCAAACCGATACGGATGGCGTCGAACTCTTCGACTTGACCCTGGTTTTTCAACAGATTCAGTAGGTCTTTCAAGGCCTTTCCTCCTGGCGGAGCAAGGAGCAGGCAGTAGCGCCCTGCTCCCATTCACGTCACGTGTTATTCGGTTTCCAGATCGATATCGATACCGAGAGAACGGATCTCTTTGATCAACACGTTGAAGGACTCGGGCATGCCCGGCTCCATACGGTGATCGCCGTCCACGATGTTCTTGTACATCTTGGTCCGACCGTTCACGTCGTCCGACTTCACTGTGAGCATTTCTTGCAGAGTGTAAGCGGCGCCGTATGCTTCCAGCGCCCAGACTTCCATCTCCCCGAAACGCTGACCACCGAACTGCGCCTTACCACCCAGCGGCTGCTGGGTAACCAGGCTGTAGGAACCCGTGGAACGCGCGTGCATCTTGTCGTCCACCAGGTGGTTCAGTTTCAGCATGTACATGTAGCCAACGGTTACAGCGCGCTCGAACTTGTTGCCGGTACGGCCGTCGAACAGCTGCATCTGGCCGCTGTCAGGCATATCTGCCAGACGCAGCATCGCCTTGATCTCACGCTCTTTGGCCCCGTCAAACACCGGAGTCGCCATAGGCACGCCGTTGCGCAGGTTCTTCGCCAGGTCGAGGATTTCCTGGTCAGAGAAGCTGTCCAGGTTTTCCTGACGGCCACCGATCTCGTTGTAGATCTCGGCCAGGAACTTGCGCAGCTCGATGACTTTGCGCTGCTCTTCGAGCATACGGTTGATCTTCTCGCCCAGACCCTTGGCTGCGAGGCCCAGGTGGGTTTCAAGGATCTGACCGACGTTCATACGCGAAGGTACACCCAACGGGTTCAGGACGATATCGACCGGAGTACCGTTGGCGTCGTGCGGCATGTCTTCGACCGGCATGATCACCGAGACAACACCCTTGTTACCGTGACGACCGGCCATCTTGTCACCCGGCTGGATGCGACGGCGGATAGCCAGGTAAACCTTGACGATCTTCAGTACGCCTGGAGCCAGGTCATCGCCTTGCTGCAGCTTGCGTTTCTTGTCTTCGAACTTGTCGTCCAGCAGACGACGACGATCAACGATGTAAGCCTGAGCTTTTTCGAGCTGCTCGTTCAGAGCATCTTCGGTCATGCGCAGCTTGAACCACTGGCCGTGCTCAAGACCGTTGAGGATCTCGTCGGTGATCTCCTGGCCTTTCTTCAGGCCAGCGCCGCCTTCCACAGTCTTGCCAACCAGAGCCGACCGCAGACGTTCGAAGGTTGCACCTTCAACGATGCGGAACTCTTCATTGAGGTCCTTGCGGATCTCGTCCAGCTGGGACTTCTCGATCGACAGGGCACGGGAGTCGCGCTCGACGCCATCACGAGTGAAGACCTGTACGTCGATGACAGTACCCTTGGTGCCGGTTGGCACGCGCAGGGAGGTGTCTTTGACGTCGCTGGCCTTCTCACCGAAGATTGCACGCAGCAGCTTCTCTTCCGGGGTCAGCTGGGTTTCGCCCTTCGGCGTGACCTTGCCCACCAGGATGTCGCCAGCAGCCACTTCGGCGCCGACGTAAACGATACCGGCTTCGTCCAGTTTGTTCAGTGCAGCTTCACCCACGTTCGGGATGTCTGCAGTGATTTCCTCTGGGCCCAGCTTGGTATCACGCGCCACACAGGTCAGTTCCTGGATGTGGATCGTGGTGAAGCGGTCTTCCTGAACCACACGCTCGGACAGGCAGATGGAGTCTTCGAAGTTGAAGCCGTTCCATGCCATGAACGCGATGCGCATGTTTTGACCGAGCGCCAGTTCACCCATGTCGGTGGACGGACCGTCGGCCATGATGTCACCACGACTGACCACATCACCACGGCTCACCAGCGGACGCTGGTTGATGCAGGTGTTCTGGTTGGAACGGGTGTACTTGGTCAGGTTGTAGATATCCACACCCGCTTCGCCGGTTTCGACTTCATCGTCGGCAACCCGGACCACGATACGGCTGGCATCCACGGAGTCGATCACGCCGCCACGACGAGCCACGACGCAAACGCCGGAGTCGCGAGCCACGTTACGCTCCATACCAGTACCAACCAGCGGCTTGTCGGCACGCAGGGTTGGGACCGCTTGGCGCTGCATGTTCGAGCCCATCAACGCACGGTTGGCGTCGTCGTGCTCAAGGAACGGAATCAGCGAGGCTGCAACCGAGACTACCTGCTTGGGCGATACGTCCATCAGGGTTACGTCGGCAGGTGCCTTGACGGTGAACTCGTTCAGGTGACGAACGGCTACCAGCTCGTCGATCAGTTCCTGCTTGTCGTTCATCGCGGCCGAAGCCTGGGCGATGACGTGGTCAGCCTCTTCGATTGCCGACAGGAACACGATGTCGTTGCTGACAACGCCGTCTTTCACTACACGGTACGGGCTTTCCAGGAAGCCGTACTGGTTGGTACGGGCATAGGCCGCCAGAGAGTTGATCAGGCCGATGTTCGGACCTTCAGGCGTCTCGATCGGGCACACACGGCCGTAGTGAGTCGGGTGTACGTCACGAACTTCGAAGCCTGCGCGCTCACGAGTCAGACCGCCAGGGCCGAGTGCGGAAACACGGCGCTTGTGGGTGATCTCGGACAGCGGGTTGTTCTGGTCCATGAACTGCGACAGCTGGCTGGAACCGAAGAACTCTTTCACCGCCGCCGCAACCGGCTTGGCGTTGATCAGGTCCTGCGGCATCAAGCCTTCGCTTTCTGCCATCGACAGACGTTCCTTGACCGCACGCTCAACGCGCACCAGGCCAACACGGAACTGGTTCTCGGCCATTTCACCAACGCAACGAACGCGACGGTTACCCAGGTGGTCGATGTCATCGACGATACCTTTGCCGTTACGGATATCGACCAGGGTCTTGAGAACCTCGACGATATCTTCCTTGCACAGCACGCCCGAACCTTCGATCTCGGTACGACCGATACGACGGTTGAACTTCATGCGACCCACTGCCGACAAGTCGTAGCGCTCGGCACTGAAGAACAGGTTGTTGAACAGGGTCTCGGCGGCATCCTTGGTTGGCGGCTCGCCAGGACGCATCATGCGGTAGATCTCGACCAGAGCTTCCAGCTGGTTGCTGGTGGAGTCGATCTTCAGCGTGTCGGAGATGAACGGACCGCAGTCGATGTCGTTGGTGTACAACGTTTCGATGCGCACGACCTGACCTTTAGCGATCTTGGCCAGCAGGTCGGTGGTCAGTTCGGTGTTGCACTCGGCGATGATCTCGCCAGTCGCCGGATGCACGATAACCTTGGCGGTGGTGCGACCCAGGAGATATTCCAGAGGCACTTCCAGCTCTTTGATACCGGCTTTTTCCAGCTGGTTGATGTGACGGGCAGTGATACGGCGACCCTGCTCGACAATAACCTTGCCGCTGTCGTCCTTGATATCAAGAACGGCGATTTCACCACGCAGACGCTGCGGTACCAGCTCCAGGTTCAGGCTCTGGTCGCGGATATGGAAAACGTTGGTGGTGTAGAAGGCATCCAGCACCTGTTCGGTGGTGTAGCCCAGCGCGCGCAGCAGTACGGACGCCGGCAGTTTGCGGCGACGGTCGATACGCACGAATACGCAGTCTTTCGGGTCGAACTCGAAGTCCAGCCAGGAACCGCGGTATGGAATGATGCGAGCGGAATACAGCAGCTTGCCGGAGCTGTGAGTCTTGCCACGGTCGTGGTCGAAGAACACACCAGGCGAACGGTGCAGCTGGGACACGATGACGCGCTCGGTACCGTTGATAACGAAGGTACCGTTTTCAGTCATCAGGGGGATTTCACCCATGTAGACTTCTTGCTCTTTGATGTCCTTGATCGCTTTGTTCGACGATTCTTTGTCGAAAATGATCAGACGAACCTTGACCCGCAGAGGTACTGCATAAGTCACGCCACGCAGCACGCACTCCTTGACATCAAATGCCGGTTCGCCCAAGCGATAACCTACATACTCCAGGGCAGCATTGCCGGAGTAGCTGATGATCGGGAAAACGGATTTGAAGGCTGCATGCAGACCGACGTCGCGGAACTGATCTTTGGTCGCTCCCGCCTGCAGGAATTCACGATACGAATCCAGCTGGATGGCCAGGAGATACGGCACATCCATTACGTCCGGCAACTTGCTAAAGTCCTTGCGGATACGTTTTTTCTCAGTGTATGAGTAAGCCATCAGCGTTCCCCAGCTTGGTCACCTGCCTGTTTGGCTCCTTCGACGGAAGCAGCCAGAAAATCGTGCAAACCCTCTTGGTTTGCGCCACCGTCTCGGTGGTATTGCACGTTGTAGAACGTTGGCCTGGCCACACGTCTATAACGGAAAAAGGCCGGTGGCATAAGCCACCAGCCATCAGCCTTCTGCTTGACGCTTGGGCTGGACGCTCAAGGTCGATGCTTATTTCAGCTCGACTTTAGCGCCTGCTTCTTCCAGAGCAGCCTTGGCTTTCTCAGCCGACGCCTTGTCAACGCCTTCCAGAACGGTAGCTGGAGCGCCGTCAACGGCAGCTTTAGCTTCTTTCAGGCCCAGACCGGTCAGCTCACGAACAGCCTTGATCACGTTAACTTTCTTCTCGCCAGCTTCGGCCAGGATAACGTTGAACTCGGTTTGCTCTTCAACAACGGCAGCAGCGCCACCGGCAGCTGGGCCAGCCGAAGCGGCAGCAGCAGTAACACCGAACTTCTCTTCGAAGGCTTTGATCAGTTCTACGACTTGCAGAACGGACATCTCGGCAACGGCGTTAAGGATATCTTCTTGAGAGATGGACATGACTCAATTTCCTGAATTGGGGGACGGCCTGTGCGACCATCGAAATAAACAAAAACGCGTTAGAAGGGCTCAGCCTCAGGCTGCAGCAGCTTCTTTCTGGTCGCGAACAGCCGCCAGAGTACGAGCCAGCTTGCTGGTAGCGCCTTGGATCACGCTCATCAGCTGCGAAATGGCTTCGTCGCGGGTCGGCAAGCTTGCCAGTACGTCGATCTGATTAGCTGCGAGGAACTTGCCCTCGAACGCAGCTGCCTTGATCTCGAACTTGTCCTGACCTTTGGCAAACTCTTTGAACAGACGAGCAGCAGCGCCCGGGTGTTCGTTGGAGAAAGCGATCAAGGTCGGGCCGGTGAACACATCGTTGAGGACACTGTATTCAGTGTCAGCAACGGCGCGCTTGAGCAGGGTGTTACGTACGACACGTACATAAACACCAGCTTCACGAGCCTCTTTACGGAGTCCGGTCATAGCGCCTACAGTCACACCACGGGCATCAGCCACGACAGCGGACAGGGCAACTTTGGCAGCCTCGTTGACTTCAGCGACGATGGCCTTCTTGTCTTCGAGTTTAATTGCCACGGGTTTAACTCCTGCTTGTTACCGTTTCATCCAGCCGGAGCCGGATGTCGTTTTGGTGTCTGATTCGGTAAGGAACCGGGAGCACCATCTGCGTAGGCTTGTGGTTTAAGACTTGCGTCGCCTACGGTCTTGGACAGCCCCCGCCAGGCAGGGACCCCAATTTTTGAGTGGCGCGGCATGCCGCGCCACTGCACATTACGCGTCCAGCGAGCTCTGATCGATAACCAGACCTGGGCCCATGGTGGTGCTCAGGGTTACGCGCTTGACGTAGATACCTTTCGAGGAAGCTGGCTTGATACGCTTCAGATCAGCGATCAGGGCTTCAACGTTTTCCTTCAGCTTGACGGCATCGAAGCCGATCTTGCCAACGGAAGTGTGGATGATGCCGTTTTTGTCGGTGCGGTAACGAACCTGACCAGCCTTGGCGTTTTTCACGGCGTTGGCTACGTCTGGAGTTACAGTACCGACTTTCGGGTTAGGCATCAGGCCGCGAGGACCCAGAACCTGACCCAACTGACCGACAACGCGCATGGCATCCGGAGAAGCGATGACTACGTCGTAGTTCAGGTCGCCGGCTTTCATTTCGGCAGCCAGATCGTCCATACCTACACGGTCAGCGCCGGCAGCCAGAGCGGCTTCAGCAGCTGGACCCTGGGTGAACACGGCAACACGAACAGTCTTACCGGTGCCGTGCGGCAGAACGGTAGCGCTACGAACGACCTGGTCGGATTTACGAGGATCGACGCCCAGGTTAACAGCAACGTCGAACGACTCGCTGAACTTGACGGTCGACAGCTCGGCCAGCAGGCTTGCTGCGTCAACGAAGTTGTAGACTTTGCCAGCTTCGAGCTTGCTGGCGATTGCCTTTTGACGCTTGGTCAACTTAGCCATTACACACCCTCCACGTTAAGGCCCATGCTGCGAGCAGAACCGGCGATGGTACGCACGGCTGCATCGAGGTCAGCGGCTGTCAGATCAGCGCTCTTGGTTTTAGCGATCTCTTCCAGCTGAGCACGGGTAACAGTGCCAACCTTAACAGTGTTAGGACGAGCAGAACCGCTGGCCAGGCCTGCTGCTTTTTTCAGCAGAACCGAAGCCGGGGTGCTCTTGGTTTCGAAAGTGAAGCTACGGTCGCTGTAGACGGTGATGATCACAGGAGTCGGCAGACCAGCTTCCAGGCCCTGAGTACGGGCGTTGAACGCTTTGCAGAATTCCATGATGTTCACACCGTGCTGACCCAGAGCAGGACCAACGGGTGGGCTTGGGTTAGCCTGACCGGCTTTCACTTGCAACTTGATGTACGCGTTAATCTTCTTGGCCATGAGGCACTCCAGTTACGGGTTCTAGCGCCAGTTAAGGCTCCCCGATGCATTGCACATATATCCCGGTGACGAAAAAACCCCACAGCCTTTGGCTGCGGGGTTGGGATTTCAGCTCGCTCAGACCTTCTCGACCTGGCTGAACTCCAGCTCTACCGGAGTAGAGCGACCGAAAATGAGCACAGCCACCTGAATGCGGCTCTTTTCGTAGTTAACTTCTTCAACCGAACCATTGAAGTCCGCGAATGGACCGTCAATAACACGTACAACCTCGCCCGGTTCGAACAAGGTCTTCGGCTTGGGCTTATCGCTGCCATCAGCAACGCGACGCAGAATTGCTTCTGCTTCTTTATCAGTAATCGGCGCAGGCTTGTCGGCAGTACCGCCGATGAAGCCCATCACACGCGGGGTATCCTTGACCAAGTGCCAGGTACCCTCGTTCATTTCCATCTGTACCAGCACATAGCCAGGGAAGAATTTACGCTCACTCTTGCGCTTCTGGCCGTTACGCATTTCCACTACTTCTTCAGTAGGGACCAGAATTTCGCCGAAGCCATCTTCCATGCCTGCCAGCTTCACACGCTCGATCAGCGAGCGCATGACATGCTTCTCGTAACCCGAGTAAGCATGCACTACATACCAACGCTTAGCCACGAGACACCCTTAGCCAACTATCAAGGAAACAAGCCAACCGAGCAGGGAATCAAGCCCCCACAACAGCAGCGCCATAACCAGAACCACCGCCACGACGATCAGCGTAGTCTGGCCGGTCTCTTGACGAGTCGGCCATACGACCTTACGAATCTCTGCACGCGCTTCTTTGGCAAGCGTAAAGAAAGCTTTGCCCTTGCCGGTCTGCAGCGCAACGAACGCGGCAGCAGCTGCAATCACAAGGAGAACGAGAACGCGATACAGGATCGGCTGGGCCGAGTAATACTGATTACCGACAACACCCACGACCACCAGAACGACTACCAGGAGCCACTTCAGCAGGTCAAAGCGGGAGTCTGATGCTTCAGCCTTGAGATTCATCTACGGAGATCCTGTGAAAAGAAAGCCAGATATCGAAAGAATCTGGCAGGTCAGGAGGGAATCGAACCCCCAACCTACGGTTTTGGAGACCGTCGCTCTGCCAATTGAGCTACTGACCTAAAAACAAAATCAGGCCGACCATTATGCTGACCCGACTAGATTTTATCAACACCTCTTTTCATTCACCCAAAAGCAGAAGATACCAATGAGCCATGAAAAGAATTCAAGCGAAGGCCGAGACCGACACACCCGCTTAAAACAAAGGCAGATATTTGCATATCTGCCTTTGATAATGGAGCTCTTGAGCGGATTTGAACCGCTGACCTCACCCTTACCAAGGGTGTGCTCTACCAACTGAGCTACAAGAGCGAAACCTTACGCACAAACTGCAAAATCTGGAGCGGGTAGCGGGAATCGAACCCGCATCATCAGCTTGGAAGGCTGAGGTTCTACCACTAAACTATACCCGCAGAACTTGCAATTCTTGCTAAATATGGTGGAGGGGGAAGGATTCGAACCTTCGAAGTCGTAGACGTCAGATTTACAGTCTGATCCCTTTGGCCGCTCGGGAACCCCTCCTGAGCTGGGCGGCATTATCAACCTCTGCCACCCTCTTGTCAACCACTTTCTTCAATTAAATCTTGGAGTTACGTGAGTTGATCAATCTTGCTCCTTAACTTGGCTTTCAGCCTCGCTGTGGAGCGGGCGCCATTCTATGCAAACTAATTAAGGTCTGCAACCCCTTCACATAAAATAATCCGATTTTTTAACTGCGGAAAATCCTGAGTGAGTTGAGCCACCAACTCTTCACCGACCAGCCGACGACTCTCAGGCATGACGGCAAGCCAATAACGATTGGCGCCCGCCACTTGCTGCACATGATACTGGGTACGAATATCGAGACTCTTCAGACGCTGCTCTACCGCTTTCACATCGTCAGCCTTGGCAAACCCACCCAGGTATTGGCATTCAGGCCTGCTCTCACGCCCCTCCCCTACACCCGACTCACTGAGCAGCCGGATATCCTGCTGAGCAGAACGGTTAAGCGATAGCGGAATCACTTCCTTGGCACGCAGGGGAGCTTCCTGCTGATGCCAGAGGTAGTAGAAGACGTTCAGCATCAAGAGCAAAAGAAAAAGCCAACGCATGAAAACCTCAGCGAAGTGGACAGGCCAGGGCAAGGCCGATGAAAACCAGATCAGGAACAACTCGAGCGCCAGGAATCACATCCTCGACCAACCCCGCGTCGCCGCCAGTGATAAACACATCGAAATGCTCACCCCAGTATGACCTCGCCATCTCCAACTGAGCCTGAACAAAACCGCGCAGCATTAGAGAGCAACCGCGCTCGACAGCCTCTGCGGTAGAGTGCCCCGGCCCCAAACCGACAAGCGCTCTTTCAGCGGCCGCATCATCATAACGAATACGCCTGGTGTGAGTGCGCAGCTGGTTGCGCATCAGCGGGATACCAGGGCAAATGAAGCCCCCCAGATGCAAACCTGTCAAATCGACGAAATCAGAAGTGACAGCAGTGCCAAGATCGATGACCAGACACGCTCTGCGGGCTAAATGGTAGCCCGCCACCAAGGCCAACCAGCGATCAAGCCCCAGGCGCTCATACTCATCATAACCATTCGATACCCCCGCCAGAGTCCGGGCAGGCTCGGCACACACCGGCCTCATACCGTAACAACTGCGCAGCATCTCCATCAGCTTGTGGGTCTCGTCCGGGGTGCGCACACTCACCAGGCGGCAGTGAGCAAGTTCCAGCCCCGGCAAGAGCCCCAACTGTTCCACCAGCGCACTGTCGGAATCCACGACACCACCAGCCCTGATCGAGTCATCGCCCTTCTCTGTGACGCGCCACTTGATAAAGCTATTGCCACAATCGAGTTCAAGAATCATCGCGCAACCTCAGGCTGAGCTCACCGCCACTAAAGCTTTTTTCTATACCACCGACATCCAGTCGCAACGCGCCAAGCTCATCGATACCAAGAACGACGCCCTCCGTTCTGTCCGCCCCCGACAAGAGCGTCACTTCACGACCTTGCCACAGGTGATTACGCTCCCACTCAGCCTGAAACACTGAAAAGCCTTCCTGCTGGTGCCGCTGCAAGAGCTCCTGCAGCCGGCCGGCCAGGCGAGCAGCCAGATGATTACGATCGCACAACGCTCCAGCCTCCAGGCGCACAGAAGTCCAGGACTGATCCACCTCCGAGCAAGCCTGCATATTCACGTTGATACCAATACCTATCACCACGTGACACACATCAGCCGGATCCCCCATCAGCTCCAGCAGGATCCCCGCCAGCTTGCGGCGCCCCGACAGCACATCATTTGGCCACTTGAGACCGGCCTCTTTAACGCCAAATTCCCGTAGAACCTCGACGACAGCCAGGCCCACCATCAAGCTCAGCCCCTCAATCTGGCGCATACCGCCTTCAATCCGGAGCAACAGGCTGAAATACAGGTTTTCGGCAAAGGGGCTAACCCATTTGCGACCTCGTCGCCCCCGACCTGCAGTCTGCCGCTCCGCCACCACTACGGTTGGCATGGTAGCGCCCAGAGCAATCAGTCGAGCAGCCTCGGCATTTGTAGAGTCAAGGCTCTCATGGACAATTACAGACCAGCCTTGGGGCAGCCCCGAATTCTTGATCGCCTGCTCATCATGCAGCGAAAGCGCACTGGCGAGCCTGTAGCCGCGGCCACGAACTTTGTGCAGCTCAACCCCAAGCTCCGCCTGCAACTGCTGTAACTGCTTCCAGACAGCGCTACGACTGATCCCCAACTCATCGCCCAGGACCTGACCGGAGTGAAACGCGCCATCGGCAAGAAGTCTTAGCAACGTGAGCATGAAATTAACGCCTTTTAAAGAGGCACGCATAATAGCCATGCAGACCACGGGTGCATAGGTACATGAGATAAGCATCAACGGCTGAACTTTTCCGCACGCAAAGCAAAACCCCCGATCGCAGAGCGATCAGGGGTTCTGTGTTTGAATCTTGACGATGACCTACTCTCACATGGGGAAGCCCCACACTACCATCGGCGATGTATCGTTTCACTACTGAGTTCGGGATGGGATCAGGTGGTTCCAACACTCTATGGTCGTCAAGAAATTCGGTAGCCAGTGCGTTTTCACACGCTGGCAAATTCGGTTATGTGAACATTTTTCGGCGTTTGTTGATCAGCTTTCGGCTGTATCGTCTTCACACACCGCCACTGCTGTGCAGATGGCTTGGGTGTTATATGGTCAAGCCTCACGGGCAATTAGTATGGGTTAGCTCAACGCCTCACAGCGCTTACACACCCCACCTATCAACGTCGTAGTCTTCGACGGCCCTTTAGGGGATTCAAGATCCCAGTGAGATCTCATCTTGAGGCAAGTTTCCCGCTTAGATGCTTTCAGCGGTTATCTTTTCCGAACATAGCTACCCGGCAATGCCACTGGCGTGACAACCGGAACACCAGAGGTTCGTCCACTCCGGTCCTCTCGTACTAGGAGCAGCCCCTCTCAAATCTCAAACGTCCACGGCAGATAGGGACCGAACTGTCTCACGACGTTCTAAACCCAGCTCGCGTACCACTTTAAATGGCGAACAGCCATACCCTTGGGACCGGCTTCAGCCCCAGGATGTGATGAGCCGACATCGAGGTGCCAAACACCGCCGTCGATATGAACTCTTGGGCGGTATCAGCCTGTTATCCCCGGAGTACCTTTTATCCGTTGAGCGATGGCCCTTCCATACAGAACCACCGGATCACTAAGACCTACTTTCGTACCTGCTCGACGTGTGGGTCTCGCAGTCAAGCGCGCTTTTGCCTTTATACTCTACGACCGATTTCCGACCGGTCTGAGCGCACCTTCGTACTCCTCCGTTACTCTTTGGGAGGAGACCGCCCCAGTCAAACTACCCACCATACACTGTCCTCGATCCGGATAACGGACCTGAGTTAGAACCTCAAAGTTGCCAGGGTGGTATTTCAAGGATGGCTCCACGCAGACTGGCGTCCACGCTTCATAGCCTCCCACCTATCCTACACAAGCAAATTCAAAGTCCAGTGCAAAGCTATAGTAAAGGTTCACGGGGTCTTTCCGTCTAGCCGCGGATACACTGCATCTTCACAGCGATTTCAATTTCACTGAGTCTCGGGTGGAGACAGCGCCGCCATCGTTACGCCATTCGTGCAGGTCGGAACTTACCCGACAAGGAATTTCGCTACCTTAGGACCGTTATAGTTACGGCCGCCGTTTACCGGGGCTTCGATCAAGAGCTTCGCTTGCGCTAACCCCATCAATTAACCTTCCGGCACCGGGCAGGCGTCACACCCTATACGTCCACTTTCGTGTTTGCAGAGTGCTGTGTTTTTAATAAACAGTCGCAGCGGCCTGGTATCTTCGACCGGCATGGGCTTACGGAGCAAGTCCTTCACCCTCACCGGCGCACCTTCTCCCGAAGTTACGGTGCCATTTTGCCTAGTTCCTTCACCCGAGTTCTCTCAAGCGCCTTGGTATTCTCTACCTAACCACCTGTGTCGGTTTGGGGTACGGTTCCCGATTATCTGAAGCTTAGGAGCTTTTCCTGGAAGCATGGCATCAACCACTTCATGTTCTAAAGAACACTCGTCATCAGCTCTCGGCCTTGGGATCCCGGATTTGCCTAAGATCCCAGCCTACCACCTTAAACCTGGACAACCAACGCCAGGCTGGCCTAGCCTTCTCCGTCCCTCCATCGCAATAACCGGAAGTACAGGAATATTAACCTGTTTTCCATCGACTACGCTTTTCAGCCTCGCCTTAGGGACCGACTAACCCTGCGTCGATTAACGTTGCGCAGGAAACCTTGGTCTTTCGGCGTGGGAGTTTTTCACTCCCATTGTCGTTACTCATGTCAGCATTCGCACTTCTGATACCTCCAGCAAGCTTCTCAACTCACCTTCACAGGCTTACAGAACGCTCCTCTACCGCATCACCAAAAGGTGATACCCGTAGCTTCGGTGCATGGTTTGAGCCCCGTTACATCTTCCGCGCAGGCCGACTCGACTAGTGAGCTATTACGCTTTCTTTAAAGGGTGGCTGCTTCTAAGCCAACCTCCTAGCTGTCTAAGCCTTCCCACATCGTTTCCCACTTAACCATGACTTTGGGACCTTAGCTGACGGTCTGGGTTGTTTCCCTTTTCACGACGGACGTTAGCACCCGCCGTGTGTCTCCCATGCTCGGCACTTGTAGGTATTCGGAGTTTGCATCGGTTTGGTAAGTCGGGATGACCCCCTAGCCGAAACAGTGCTCTACCCCCTACAGTGATACATGAGGCGCTACCTAAATAGCTTTCGAGGAGAACCAGCTATCTCCGAGCTTGATTAGCCTTTCACTCCGATCCACAGGTCATCCGCTAACTTTTCAACGGTAGTCGGTTCGGTCCTCCAGTCAGTGTTACCTAACCTTCAACCTGCCCATGGATAGATCGCCCGGTTTCGGGTCTATACCCAGCGACTAAACGCCCTATTAAGACTCGCTTTCGCTACGCCTCCCCTATACGGTTAAGCTTGCCACTGAATATAAGTCGCTGACCCATTATACAAAAGGTACGCAGTCACCTAACAAGTAGGCTCCCACTGCTTGTACGCATACGGTTTCAGGTTCTATTTCACTCCGCTCTCCGCGGTTCTTTTCGCCTTTCCCTCACGGTACTGGTTCACTATCGGTCAGTCAGTAGTATTTAGCCTTGGAGGATGGTCCCCCCATATTCAGACAAGGTTTCTCGTGCCCCGTCCTACTCGATTTCATGACAAGGAGATTTTCGCGTACAGGGCTATCACCCACTATGGCCGCACTTTCCAGAGCGTTCCGCTAATCTCCAAGCCACTTAAGGGCTGGTCCCCGTTCGCTCGCCACTACTAAGGGAATCTCGGTTGATTTCTATTCCTCAGGGTACTTAGATGTTTCAGTTCCCCTGGTTCGCCTCTTGCACCTATGTATTCAGTGCAAGATACTCAGCTTGTGCTGAGTGGGTTCCCCCATTCAGAGATCTCCGGATCAAAGTCTGTTTGCCGACTCCCCGAAGCTTATCGCAGGCTACCACGTCTTTCATCGCCTCTGACTGCCAAGGCATCCACCGTATGCGCTTCTTCACTTGACCATATAACCCCAAGCTATCTGGTTATACTGTGAAGACGACATTCGCCGAAAGCTTGATTCAACAAACTTTCTTTGCCTTAGCCTGCACCCCACCAGTGAAAGTGGCGCACAGTCTAAAATGTTTCACATATCCGAATTTTTAAAGAACAATCTGACAAAGGTCAGAAATCAGCATTCACCATGGCAACCATGGAATGCTCATTTCTAAGCTTTGATGCAGAGTCATCTTCTACAATGAATCAAGCAATTCGTGTGGGAACTTACGACGCAGCTGGGTCGTCGATTAAGGAGGTGATCCAGCCGCAGGTTCCCCTACGGCTACCTTGTTACGACTTCACCCCAGTCATGAATCACACCGTGGTAACCGTCCTCCCGAAGGTTAGACTAGCTACTTCTGGTGCAACCCACTCCCATGGTGTGACGGGCGGTGTGTACAAGGCCCGGGAACGTATTCACCGCGACATTCTGATTCGCGATTACTAGCGATTCCGACTTCACGCAGTCGAGTTGCAGACTGCGATCCGGACTACGATCGGTTTTGTGAGATTAGCTCCACCTCGCGGCTTGGCAACCCTCTGTACCGACCATTGTAGCACGTGTGTAGCCCAGGCCGTAAGGGCCATGATGACTTGACGTCATCCCCACCTTCCTCCGGTTTGTCACCGGCAGTCTCCTTAGAGTGCCCACCATAACGTGCTGGTAACTAAGGACAAGGGTTGCGCTCGTTACGGGACTTAACCCAACATCTCACGACACGAGCTGACGACAGCCATGCAGCACCTGTCTCAATGTTCCCGAAGGCACCAATCCATCTCTGGAAAGTTCATTGGATGTCAAGGCCTGGTAAGGTTCTTCGCGTTGCTTCGAATTAAACCACATGCTCCACCGCTTGTGCGGGCCCCCGTCAATTCATTTGAGTTTTAACCTTGCGGCCGTACTCCCCAGGCGGTCAACTTAATGCGTTAGCTGCGCCACTAAAATCTCAAGGATTCCAACGGCTAGTTGACATCGTTTACGGCGTGGACTACCAGGGTATCTAATCCTGTTTGCTCCCCACGCTTTCGCACCTCAGTGTCAGTATGAGCCCAGGTGGTCGCCTTCGCCACTGGTGTTCCTTCCTATATCTACGCATTTCACCGCTACACAGGAAATTCCACCACCCTCTGCCCTACTCTAGCTTGCCAGTTTTGGATGCAGTTCCCAGGTTGAGCCCGGGGATTTCACATCCAACTTAACAAACCACCTACGCGCGCTTTACGCCCAGTAATTCCGATTAACGCTTGCACCCTCTGTATTACCGCGGCTGCTGGCACAGAGTTAGCCGGTGCTTATTCTGTCGGTAACGTCAAAATCGCCACGTATTAGGTAACGACCCTTCCTCCCAACTTAAAGTGCTTTACAATCCGAAGACCTTCTTCACACACGCGGCATGGCTGGATCAGGCTTTCGCCCATTGTCCAATATTCCCCACTGCTGCCTCCCGTAGGAGTCTGGACCGTGTCTCAGTTCCAGTGTGACTGATCATCCTCTCAGACCAGTTACGGATCGTCGCCTTGGTGAGCCTTTACCCCACCAACTAGCTAATCCGACCTAGGCTCATCTGATAGCGTGAGGTCCGAAGAGCCCCCACTTTCTCCCGTAGGACGTATGCGGTATTAGCGTCCGTTTCCGGACGTTATCCCCCACTATCAGGCAGATTCCTAGGCATTACTCACCCGTCCGCCGCTCTCAAGAGAAGCAAGCTTCTCTCTACCGCTCGACTTGCATGTGTTAGGCCTGCCGCCAGCGTTCAATCTGAGCCATGATCAAACTCTTCAGTTCAATACTGCTTGGGTTTTGAGAAAACCCTAAACTTGGCTCAGCAATCTCAAATGACTATGTGATTTCTCGCATGGTCACTTACGTTGCTGATAATCTGTTGACTCTCAGTCTGACAGCGCAAGCACCCACACGAATTGCTTGATTCAATTGTTAAAGAGCGGTTGGTTGAGCCTTTCGCTTCAACCGAGGCGCGCATTCTACGCTAACCTCTTGTTCTGTCAAGCGTTTATTTTCAGAAGTTTCAAACTCATTCAAAACTTCGAAACGCTAGAACCGAACAGCGTGCCGAGCATCTTTCGATTAACTCGTCAGCGGGAGGCGAATCTTACAGCATCCTAAGTTGCTGTCAACTGCCTTTTTTCACCGCCGGAGCCAGGAGGCTCGCACCGCCTCCAACCCTTTCTGAACTGCTAACTCGTTGATTACCAAGGAGTTTCTCGTTCATTCCGCGTTGGAAGTGGTGCGCATTATAAGGACATCTGAAACCCCGTCAACACTTATTTCAAAATCATTCGCGATTCAGGGAAATACGCGCAAAAGCCTTCTTGCCCGCCTGGCAAACATGAGTAGCACCAAGCTTGAATATAAAGCCGCGATCAACCACCTCACCATCGACCTTCACGCTGCCGGCCGCCAGCAGATCACGTGCACCGGCAGCATTCTTCACCAGCCCTGCTTTATTAAGGACGGCAGAAATCGGCAGATCCTCATTGGAAGTAACGATGACCTCTGGCAAATCTTCAGGCAGCTCGCCATCTTTCATGCGGTTGCCTGCAGAACGATGCGCAGTGGCGGCAGCTTCCTCGCCATGGAACCGCGCAACAATCTCTTCAGCCAGCTTGATCTTGATGTCACGCGGGTTGGCGCCCGCCTCGACTTCAGCCTTGAACGCATTGATCTCTTCCATCGAACGGAAGCTCAGCAGCTCGAAGTAGCGCCACATCAGCGCATCCGGAATAGACACAAGCTTGTTATAGATGACGCCCGGCGCCTCCTGGATCCCTACATAGTTACCCAAGGATTTGGACATCTTCTTCACGCCATCCAGACCTTCGAGCAACGGCATGGTCAGAATGCACTGAGCCTCCTGACCATAGGAACGCTGCAGCTCACGCCCCATCAACAGGTTGAATTTCTGATCGGTACCGCCCAGCTCGACGTCAGCGCGCAGGGCAACCGAGTCATAGCCTTGAACCAGCGGATACAGAAACTCATGAATGGCGATCGGCTGGTTGCCGGTATAGCGCTTGTCGAAGTCATCGCGCTCAAGCATCCGCGCAACGGTGTAGTTCGACGCAAGACGAATGAAATCAGCCGGGCTGAGCTTATCCATCCAGGTGGAGTTGAAGGCCACTTCAGTCTTGGCCGGATCGAGGATCTTGAATACCTGCGCCTTATAGGTCTCGGCGTAATCCAGCACCTGCTCACGAGTCAGCGGTGGACGGGTCGCACTCTTGCCACTCGGATCACCGATCATGCCGGTGAAGTCACCGATCAGGAAGATCACCTGATGCCCCAGGTCCTGGAACTGACGCAGCTTATTAATAAGCACCGTATGCCCCAGATGCAGATCCGGGGCAGTAGGGTCGAAACCGGCCTTGATCCGCAGTGGCTGGCCACGCTTGAGCTTTTCTACCAGCTCCGCCTCGACCAGAAGCTCATCCGCGCCGCGCTTGATCAGCGCCAACTGCTCTTCAACCGATTTCATATCACCCCCAATTCAGAAGGGAACCAACCTTACAAGATCAGCGCCCAATTACAAGTTTTTGCCCGGCACACGGGCGCTCCACCCGACCGTCTCTCGGTCAGGGTTGCTTCGCGCCGGATTTGGTTATATTTTATACAGTTATTTCATCTTCATCATGTCATTCATCTTTTCCATTTCACCTTTTTCAAAGTCAAATAGCCCATGAACGACACTCCGCCTAAAGCGCCGCCGCTTTACCCGAAGAGCCACCTACTGGCTGCAAGCGGTATCGCAGCCCTCCTCAGCCTGGCGCTGCTGGTTTTTCCATCCAGCGAAGTCGAAGCAAAACGCACCAATCTCAGTCTTGATCTGGAAATGCCTGCCGAACAGCATGCACAGCATGAAGACGCTACAAACAGCGCCGAAGCCACACCTCAGGGCGCAGATTCACCATTCGCCCAGATCGAATCGGCTGACAGCGAAAACGAAACAGCAACCGTCATTCCGGAAGGCCAGTCCGAGCAAGGCCAGCTGGCAACCGCTCCGGCCCTGAAAGATCCCAATCACCGTGAAGTGGTCGTAGCCAAGGGCGATACCCTGTCGACCCTGTTCGAGAAGGTCGGGTTGCCGGCCACTGCGGTCCACGAACTGCTGGCCAGCGACAAACAGGCCAAGCAATTCAGCAAACTGCAAAACGGTCAGATCCTGCAATTCGAACTGTCTGCGGACGGTCAGCTCAACAAGCTGCACAGCAAGCTCAGCGAACTGGAATCCATCAGCCTGTCCAAAAGCGCCAGCGGCTATACGTTCGATCGTGAACTCAGCAAGCCGGATGTGCGTAACGCCTATGCCCACGGCGTGATCAACAGCTCGCTTTCGCAATCGGCGCAACGTGCCGGCCTGTCCCACGCCATGACCATGGAAATGGCCGAAGTCTTCGGCTACGACATCGACTTCGCCCAGGATCTGCGCAAAGGCGACGAGTTCGATGTGGTCTACGAGCAGAAGGTCATCAACGGCAAGAGCATCGGTAACGGCAACATTCTCGCCGCCCGGTTCACCAACCGGGGCAAGACCTACACCGCAGTGCGCTACGTCAACAAACAAGGTAACGCGAACTACTACACCGCCGAAGGCAACAGCATGCGCAAGGCCTTCATCCGCACGCCGGTTGATTTCGCGCGCATCAGCTCGGTGTTCTCGGCTGGCCGCAAGCACCCGATCCTGAACAAGATCCGTGCCCACAAGGGTGTTGACTACGCCGCACCTCGGGGCACTCCGATCAAAGCTACCGGCGACGGCAAAGTGTTGCTTGCAGGGCGTCGTGGTGGCTACGGCAATACCGTGATCATTCAGCATGGTGACACCTACCGCACCCTGTACGGTCACATGCAGGGCTTTGCCAAAGGCGTCCAGACCGGCGGCAGCGTCAAGCAAGGCCAGGTCATCGGCTATATTGGAACCACCGGCCTGTCGACCGGCCCGCACCTGCACTACGAGTTTCAGGTCAACGGCGTACACGTCGATCCGCTGGGTCAGAAACTGCCAATGGCAGAACCTATCGCCAAGGCCGAAAAGCAGCGTTTCCTGCAGATGAGTCAGCCGCTAATGGCGCGTATGGATCAGGATAAAGCCAGCAAACTGGCGCTGAACAAAAGGTAAACCATGGCCCACTTCTATATCGGCGTCATGTCGGGCACCAGCCTCGACGGAATCGATATCGCTCTGCTTGAGCAGGATCAGCGTCCCAAGCTATTGGCGACGCATTACATCCCCATGCCGGAGGATCTTCGCGCCGAACTGCTCGGCCTTTGCTCCCCCGGCGATGACGAGCTGGCACGAGCAGCGATCGTCGAACAGAAGTGGGTAAGGCTGGTAGCCCAAGGCGTACAGGCTCTGTTGAACGAGCAGAAACTGGTGGCCGGGCAGATTCGCGCCATCGGCAGCCATGGCCAGACCATTCGCCATGAGCCGGCGCGCGGCTTCAGCATCCAGATAGGCAACGCGGCCTTGCTGGCCGAACTCACCGAAATCACCGTGGTGACCGACTTCCGCCGTCGCGATGTCGCTGCCGGAGGCCAAGGCGCGCCCTTGGTGCCGGCGTTCCACGAAGCGCTGTTCGACGATAACAAGGATCGTCGTGCAGTACTTAACGTAGGCGGCTTTACCAACCTGACCCTGATCGAGTCCGATCGTCCGGTGTCCGGTTTTGACTGCGGGCCGGGTAATGTCTTGCTTGATGCCTGGATTCAGGCTCAGCGCAATCTGCCTTACGACCGCAATGGCGAGTGGTCTGCGAGTGGCGAAGTCCATCAGCCACTGTTACAGGCACTGCTCAGCGATCCGTTCTTCCTTACTCAAGGCCCGAAAAGCACGGGCCGTGAAGTCTTCAACCTGGGCTGGCTGAAGCAGCATTTGCAGGCTTTTGCAGAACTGCCCGCACATGATGTCCAGGCTACCCTGCTGGAGCTCACAGCACGCAGCATCACCCAGTCGCTACAGGGCGCCCAGTCGGGAACCATCGAGCTGTTGGTGTGTGGTGGTGGTGCGCACAATCAGGCGCTGATGGACCGACTCGCCAGCCTGCTGCCCAATACACGGGTCAGCAGTACTGCTCAATTCGGGGTCGATCCAGACTGGGTCGAAGCCATGGCGTTTGCCTGGCTGGCGCATTGCTGTCTGGAAAGCGTGCCGGCCAATCGGCCGACGGTGACCGGTGCCCGCGGGCTGCGTGTCCTGGGTGCGATTTACCCGGCTTGACCGAGCGCCCACAAAAAAGCCGCGCATCAGCGCGGCTTTTTGTTATGGGCGATCAGATCGAGAAAGACGAACCACAGCCGCAGGTTGTCGTGGCGTTAGGGTTCTTGATCACGAAACGCGAACCTTCCAGACCTTCCTGATAGTCCACTTCAGCGCCAGCCAGATACTGGAAGCTCATGGGGTCGACCACCAGGCTTACGCCCTCACGCTCGACGATGGTGTCATCGTCGGCAACGTCTTCATCGAAAGTAAAGCCGTACTGGAAGCCCGAGCAGCCGCCGCCGGTCACGAAAACCCGCAGTTTCAGGCGATCATTGCCTTCCTCATCAACCAGGGTTTTCACCTTGTGCGCGGCACCAGGGGTGAATTCCAGGGCCACTGGAGTGAAGCTTTCCACGCTCATGTCAGATCTCTCCCGGCTAAAGCCGTCGTAATGCGTAATGGACACATTATCCGCTTGTCCTAGAAAACAGGTCAACTATAGCAACAGCAGTGACCCGCTCAGAGCATGCCCGATCGTCGCAGTGACGCGGGCCAGCGATTCACCCCATGCGACAACTGACAACGTGACGTAAGGCCACACGCCCCCTACTATTCGGCCACCGTGAACCTGGAGAACCACTAACATGCTCTATTTATGGATCAAAGCGCTGCACATTGTTGCCATTGTCTGCTGGTTTGCCGGCCTGTTTTACCTGCCGCGCCTGTTCGTTTACCACGCCATGAGCGAAGACAGCACCAGCCGTGAGCGCTTCATTGTCATGGAGCGCAAGCTATACCGAGGTATCATGGGGCCAGCAATGATCGTCGCGCTGCTGCTCGGCGCCTGGCTGGTCTGGCTCAACCCCGGCTGGCTTAGCCAAGGCTGGCTGCATGCCAAACTGACCCTGGTGTTCCTGCTGGTCGGCTATCACCATGTATGTGGTGCCCAGATCAAACGCTTTGCCCGCGGTGAAAAGGGCCGCAGCCATGTTTTTTACCGCTGGTTCAATGAAATTCCTGTATTGCTGCTGTTGGCTATCGTCATTCTGGTGGTCGTCAAACCTTTCTAGACCAGCGTCGATATAGCTCACAGACCAAGCGCCACCTGTGCCGTCGTTTGGTCACCGCAATCTCTTGATATTCGATAAGGAAGCCTTGCATGGCCGCCCCCCACTACCGAATCGTGTTCGACGGACAATTGCGCGAGGGCGTACAGCTCGAAACCGCGAAACTCAATCTCGCCCAGTTGTTCAAGACTGAGGTGGGGGCCGTCGCCTCCCTGTTCAGTGGCCAGCCCGTTGCGTTGAAGCAAGGTCTGGCGCTGGCGGATGCCGAGCGTTATCTGCAGGCACTGCAAGAAGCCGGCGTCCAGGCACGTATAGAGCCCGAGCACGATATCAGCCTGAGCCTGGACAAGGTTGAGCCGGTTCCGCAAACCCGCCCAGCGATCGACGCCGATACGCTCTCACCCTATGCGCCACCCAAAGCCCAGGTCGATACCCCGTCGGCCTATGCTGAACTCAAAGTCTTCAGCCTGAGCGGGCGCATCGGCCGCCTGCGTTATCTGGCCTGGTCGCTGTTGGTGCTGGTGATCACCAGCCCGCTGTCTTTGTTGGCCGGGTTGATGATGAGCGCCTCTGATGGCGCCGGCAGTGTCGCGATGCTGCTGGTCGGTGTCGGCATCGCAGCGGCGCTGATTCCCATGGGTGTCCAGCGACTGCATGACATCGGCTGGTCGGGCTGGTGCATGTTGCTTAATCTGGTGCCTGTCGTCGGCAGTTTCTTCCCGCTGGTAATGTGCCTGATGCCAGGCAGCAAGGGCGTCAACGCCTATGGCCCGCCGCCGCCCGCCAACAGCACCACGGTCAAAGTGATCACCGGCCTGTGGCTGGCAGCCCTTGCTTTGCTGTTTGTGGTTGTCCTGTTCACCGGGGCCGGAATGTTCAAGTCGCTCAAAGAGCATATGGAAGTGACCTCCAGTCATTCTGCGCAGTCGATATCAGTCAGCCCGCAGAGCTCAAGACAAAGCCTGTAAGCCGCAGACAAGCCGACGCATGATGTTCGATGGAGACCTGCATGACCCGTTACGCCCTGATCACCGGCGCCACCAGCGGCATAGGCCTGGCCATGGCCGAAGCTCTGGCACGCCGGGGTCACAACCTGATTCTGGTGGCCCGTCGGCGTGACCTGCTGGAAAGCATCGCCCTGGAGCTCACCCAGCGTTTCGGTATCGAAGTCCTGTTCCGGGCTTGCGACCTGGGCGAACCATTGCGTCTTTCCGGATTTCTGCTGGAACTCGAAGACAGCCCTCATCAGATCGACCTGCTGGTCAACAGCGCCGGGATTGGCACATGTGGGCCTTTTCTGGGGCAGGAGTGGGCCGCCGAACAGGACCTGATCGACCTGAATATCCTTGCCCTGACCCGTCTGTGCCACACCGTGGGTAATCTGATGGCCTTGCATGGCGGCGGGCAGATTCTCAACATCGCCGCCATGGCAGGTTTTCAGCCAGGCCCGTGGATGAGCACCTATGCTGCCAGCAAAGCGTATGTACTGCATTTTTCCGAAGCCCTGCGCGAAGAGGGCCACAAAAACGGAGTCAAGGTCTCGGTACTCTGTCCCAGCCCGACCCGTACGGCCTTCTGGCGCACAGCCCAGGTTCGCGCCGACGACCGCAAGATGATGACCCCGGAAGAGTTGGCGCTGTATACCGTGCGCGCGCTGGAGCGCAATTGCGCAATCATCGTGCCCGGCTGGCGTAACAAGCTGCGCACATTCGGGCCACGGCTGGCCTCACGCTGGCTGACCCGCCGGATCAGCGGTTTGCTCAACAGAAAGCGCTGCCTGAATTACTGACGAAGCAATAACGCCTCAGTACACTGCGGCAAGGCCCACCCACCCTCAAGGAGTTCATGGCTGTGGAGACAATCTTTACCAAGATCATCAATCGGGAAATCCCGGCGAAGATCATCTACGAAGATGATCAGGTTCTGGCCTTCCACGACATCGCCCCGCAAGCGCCAGTGCATTTTCTGGTCATCCCGAAAAAACCGATCCGCACCCTCAATGATCTGGCTGAAGAAGATAAAGCCCTGGCCGGGCACATTCTGTTCACCGCACAGCGGCTGGCCAAAGAGCAGGGCTGCGAAGACGGCTTTCGCGTCGTGATGAACTGCAATGAACTCGGCGGCCAGACCGTCTATCACATTCATATGCACGTACTGGGTCAACGTCAGATGAACTGGCCTCCGGGCTGAGTGCACGACCAGCGGCTGCATCCTGTCGCCAATCAGTCACATCGCGGCAGGATGATCCGCCTCAAGCCTCAGGGGCAGGATTGCAGTAGACTGGAGTCAATCGATATCTTCGGAGGTGCCCATGGCAACCGAACGCCACTACTCTGTGCTCGACAAACTGCTGCTGCAGGCAGACAGCGCCATGCGCACCCTGCTTCCTTCAAGCGGTCACTCTTCGCGCCCATCGCCGGCCATCGTGA
Organism: Pseudomonas sp. StFLB209; assembly: GCF_000829415.1. Lineage (NCBI taxonomy): Bacteria > Pseudomonadati > Pseudomonadota > Gammaproteobacteria > Pseudomonadales > Pseudomonadaceae > Pseudomonas > Pseudomonas sp. StFLB209. The sequence goes on from NZ_AP014637.1 coordinate 1,328,112, forward strand.
GGCCGGAGCACAAGATGGACGAGACCGAAACCCGGCACATCGCCGGCCTGATGCGTATCAACCACACTGGCGAAGTCTGCGCCCAGGCGCTGTACCAAGGTCAGGCCCTGACCGCCAAGCTGCCCGAAGTACGCAAGGCCATGGAGCATGCCGCCGAAGAAGAGATTGACCATCTGGTTTGGTGCGAGCAACGCATTCACCAGTTGGGCAGCCACACCAGCGTGCTTAACCCGTTGTTCTACGGCCTGTCATTCAGCATTGGCGCCGCTGCCGGGCTAATCAGCGACCGGATGAGCCTCGGCTTCGTCGCCGCGACCGAAGATCAGGTCTGCAAGCACCTGGACGAGCATCTCGAACAGATTCCCAACGAAGACGAAAAGTCCCGGGCCATCCTCGAACAGATGCGCATCGATGAAGCCCATCATGCTGAAACGGCACTCGATGCAGGCGGTTTTCGCTTCCCGACGCCGGTCAAGTTCGGCATGAGTCTGGTGGCCAAGGTCATGACCAAGACCACTTACCGGATCTGACATGACAAACAGAAAAAAGGCGCTTCGACAGCGCCTTTTTTCATGAAAGTCAGCCCAACTCGACGATCTCGTAGTCGTGGGTAATTTTCACCCCGGCATTGCCCAGCATGATCGAGGCCGAGCAGTACTTCTCTGCCGACAGTTCGATGGCACGCTTGACCTGGGCTTCTTTCAAACCTCGGCCCTTGACCACAAAGTGCAGATGAATGCGGGTGAAGACCTTCGGATCTTCCGAAGCGCGCTCGGCTTCCAGAAACGCCTCGCAGCTCTCGACCGGCTGGCGGGACTTCTTGAGAATACTCACCACGTCGAAATTGCTGCAACCACCCAGCCCGATCAGCACCATCTCCATCGGCCGTACCCCAAGGTTACGGCCTCCGGCCTCCGGCGGGCCGTCCATCACCACCACATGACCACTGCCCGACTCGCCGAGGAACATGGCTTCGCCAGCCCATTGAATGCGTGCTTTCATCGCCAGACTCCACTGCTGGAAAAAAGGGTCGCCAGATTAGGGGCTGTTGCGCGTTGAGTGCAAGCCGGGTGTTTACTCCCGCCCGCCTATATAAGTCATGACTTTAAAGGTAGATGTGTAGGAAACTTCGGAAATAATGCCAAAGTGCTCTCATCGTGCTGGGGAGAATGACGATTTGGCCGATAATCAATAACAAGCAATCTGGCGCAAGACTTTTTCGGGAAATACGCATGGCCGTCATCGCCCTCAATCCAAAACTCAAGAGCATCGACAAGCTCCTGACGCACGCCCAACGCCGCCGCTGCCCGGCCAGAAGCCACATTATCTGCGCAGGCGACCCTTCGGAGTCGCTGTTCTTCATCGTTAAAGGGTCGGTGACGATTCTGATCGAAGACAGCGAAGGCCGGGAAATGATCGTCGCCTACCTCAACAGCGGCGACTTCTTCGGTGAGCTGGGTCTGTTCGAGCCTCTTGGCCATGCGTCGCCGCGTAGCGCCTGGGTGCGGGCCAAGACCGAGTGCGAGATCGCCGAGATCAGCTACGCCAGATTCCGCGAGCTGAGCCAGCAAGAGCCGGAGATTCTCTACACCATGGGCGCCCAGATGGCCGAACGCCTGCGCAATACCACGCGCAAGGTCGGAGACCTGGCGTTTCTGGATGTCACCGGGCGGGTGGCACGCACCCTGTTGGACCTGTGCAAGCAACCCGATGCCATGACTCACCCGGACGGCATGCAAATCAAGATCACCCGCCAGGAAATCGGCCGTATCGTGGGTTGTTCGCGAGAAATGGTCGGGCGCGTACTCAAGTCACTGGAAGAACAACGCCTGGTTCACGTCAAGGGCAAGACCATGGTGGTGTTCGGCACCCGCTGAGGCAGGTTACAACCCGGCGAGCAATTGCCGATAGGCTGCGGCCAGGTGCTCAAGCAACCGGTCATCGCTAAAGACTTCACGCAGCGCAATATGACTGCTGGCTTGCACTCGCGGCGCCAGTCCGCAGCTTTGGTAGAACAGATTGACCGCTGCCACCATCTCGTCACGCTGGTTGTCCAGCAGCAATGCGCCGTGCACCAACACCACCGGACGTGCTCCACCCTGGGCCTGGCGCCAGCGCTGGGCAGTGCCCACCAGCTTGCGGCCATTGAGATTGACGTTGTAACGCCCGTCACAAAATGCGCCTTCAACCTCGCCCAACGATGACTGGCCGCCGAACGCCGCAAGCACCTTCAGCATTGGCTGGCATAACCGCAGGTAAGCCGTCTCGATACGGTCGCGATCCACATCCGTCGCAGGCTGGGCATAGACCAGCGCAATGTTCACCGTGGCCGGTGATTGCGGCACCGGCTCACCACCGGTCTCACGCAGCAAGACCGGCCAGCCGCTTTCGGCCAGAACCTTACAAGCCTCGTCGAACCCGGCCAGCCGGCTCATGCGCCGGGGCATGACCAAGGCCTGCCGGTCAGGACGCCAGAACAGCAGGCCATGCTCGGCCTCACCGGCGCACACCGCGCCAAGCAGGTCCAGCTCAGCCTGCAGACCTTGCTCTACACCTGCCTCGACGATCATGCCGGCCACCGGGTCAGTCAATCACCGGCCCGATAGCGCTGGGCGCTGCACCGCGCTCGGGGAAGAACAGACGCTGCAACTCGGTGCCCGGCTGCTCGGCACGCATGAACGCCTCGCCGACCAGGAACGAATACACGTCGTTGATTTCCATCAGCTCGACATCGGCGCGATTGAGAATCCCGCTTTCAGTGATCACCAGACGGTCACGCGGAATGCGCGGCAGCAGGTCCAGCGTGGTTTCCAGGCTAACGTCGAAGGTGTGCAGGTTACGGTTGTTGATGCCCACCAGCGGGGTATCCAGAGTCTTGAGTGCGCGCTCCAGCTCCTCACCGTCATGGACCTCGACCAAGACATCAAGACCAACGCCCTTGGCGGTTGCGGCCAATTCAGCCATGCGCCCATCATCCAGGGCCGAAACGATCAGCAGGATGCAATCGGCGCCCAGCGCACGGGCCTCGACCACCTGATACGGGTCGATCATGAAATCCTTGCGGATCACTGGCAGCTTGCACGCCGCACGGGCTTGCTGCAGATACGCATCAGCGCCCTGAAAGAAGTCGATGTCAGTCAGAACCGACAGGCAGGTCGCCCCGCCCTGCTCATAACTGACGGCGATTTCGGCAGGCTTGAAATCTTCGCGGATCACGCCTTTGCTCGGTGAGGCCTTTTTGATCTCGGCAATCACTGCCGGCTGCTTGCGCCTGGCCTGTTCTATCAATGCATTAGCAAAGCCACGCGGTGCATCACCCCTGGCAATCTGTTGTTCCAGTTCGGCCAGGCTGACCCGGGCACGACAGGCAATGACTTCTTCAGCCTTGCGGGCCAGGATTTTTTCCAGAACCGTCGGCACGCTCATCCTTCATTCTCCAGCTTGAATACGGCGGTAAAAGCGCCCAGCTCTTCGAGTTTTTCCCGGGCCAGACCAGTGTGCAACGCATCGTGAGCCAACTCCACGCCTTCTTTGAGGCTGTAGGCATGATCAGCGGCGTAAAGTGCAGCGCCAGCGTTGAGCACGATCATTTCGGCAGCCTTTTGCCCGCTCTCGGTCTTGCGTCGTCCCAGCGCATCACGAATCAGTTCCAGCGAGGCTTGCGGGCTGTCGACTACCAGGCCATACAGGCTCTGGCTCTTGATCCCCAGGTCCTCGGGCTGGACCCAGTACTCAGTGATCTGATCGTTGTTCAATTCAGCGACAAAGGTTGGCGCTGCCAGGCTGAATTCGTCCAGACCATCCTGAGAGTGCACCACCAGTACGTGCTTGCTACCCAAGCGCTGCAACACCTCGGCCAGCGGCCGGCACAAAGCCTGGGTAAACACGCCCACCACCTGATGACGCACACCGGCCGGGTTGGTCAGCGGGCCAAGCATGTTGAACAGGGTGCGCAGCCCCAGGTCTCGCCGGGGGCCGGCGGCGTACTTCATGGCACCATGGTGCATTTGCGCGAACATGAAGCCGATGCCCACACTGTCGATGCAACGAGCGACCTGCACCGGGCTCAGGTTCAGATAGACACCGGCAGCTTCAAGCAGGTCGGCACTGCCGCTTTTGCCCGACACCGCACGGTTGCCATGCTTGGCCACGGTGCAGCCAGCAGCGGAGATCACCAGCGAGGCGGCGGTGGATACGTTGAAGATATTCGCGCCATCACCACCGGTGCCGACAATGTCGACCACCCGCTCCAGCGTCTGCAACTGCACCTGGCCTGCCAGCTCACGCATCACCGAGACAGCGCCGACGATTTCATCGATGCTCTCGCTTTTCATGCGCATGCCCATCATGAACGCGCCAATCTGCGCCTCGGTGCACTGACCGGTCATGATGTCGCGCATCACCTGGCTCATTTCTTCAGTGCTCAGGTCCAGATGATTGACCACCCGGTCCAGGGCAGTCTTGATATTGATTGTGCTGCTCATGGGAGTTCCTTATGCCTGACGACTGCCGCCGGTCTGTTTGAGAAAGTTGGCGAACAGCTCATGACCCTGCTCGGTGAGGATCGACTCGGGGTGAAACTGCACACCCTCGATATTCAGAGTCTTGTGCCGCAGGCCCATGATCTCGTCCACTGAACCATCGGCATGCGCCGTCCAGGCAGTGACTTCCAGGCAGTCGGGCAACGTCTCGCGCTTGACCACCAGCGAGTGATAACGGGTCACCACCAGCGGCTGGTTCAGCCCATTGAACACGCCCAGGTCTTCATGGGCCACCGGGCTGGTCTTGCCGTGCATCACCTGGCGGGCGCGCACCACATCACCACCAAACGCCTGACCGATCGATTGATGGCCCAGGCAGACACCGAGAATCGGCAGCTTGCCGGCAAAGTGACGGATCACTTCAAGCGACACGCCAGCCTCGTTAGGCGTGCAAGGCCCTGGCGATACCACGATACGCTCAGGGTTGAGCGCCTCGATCTGGGCAATGGTCAATTCGTCGTTGCGGATCACTTTGACATCGGCACCCAGCTCACCCAGGTACTGCACGACGTTGTAGGTAAAGGAGTCGTAGTTATCGATCATCAGCAGCATGTAGCTCACCTCTTGAATTCGCTGACTTTGAAACCGCCCCGCGCAGGTCGTCGCTCACAGGTCACCATCACCAGGATGGTCAGGCATCCGGGGCGCACCAGCAGACAGATTACGAGGGCACATTGTTACGAGTCCGGCGTGGCCGGAAGGAGAATAGTCAGGCGCGCCAACGCCAACGGGCGTGAGCCTTGATAACGCGCATCAAGAGTTTGCTGACAGTCGTCACGGAAGGAGTCTCTTCTAAACGTTTCGGGACATTAGCGTACCGGGTCACACCGCGCAATCATTGTACGCAAGAAAACCGACGCAATATCCCATCAGAAACCGACAGTTAAAGCGCATCAGCCCACAAGCACATCATTTGCCCAGACAGACATCGCGTATTACGCCCAATGCTGCGCGTAACCGGCCATCGGCCTGGCAACTGTGCCAATGCTTGCTAGGGTGTCTGGGGCCGGTAAAAACAACAACACGGATGGCTACCATGCGCTCACTCGTCTCGCCGTTTTCCTCGTTGCGCAAGCCGCTGCTGGCTTGCCTGCTATCACTGGGCTGCCTGCCGACGCCGGGCACCGCAGCGCCTTACTCGACCCTGTTCGTCTTCGGCGACAGCCTGGCCGATGCCGGGCAATTCCCGGATCTCGCCGGCCCCAGCGGCGCGAGCCTGCGGTTTACCAACCGCACTGGTCCGACCTACGGCAGCGGTGAAATGACCGGCTACAGCTCTCCGACCCTGCTGGGCATGATGCTCGGCATTGCGCCTGCCGATCTGAATGCCTCGACTTCACCGCTCAACGCCGCCCTGGGTCTGCCCGACGGCAACAATTGGGCGGTCGGCGGGTATCGCACTGACCAGATCCTGGCGGCCATCACCTCGCAGTCCAGCGTGGTCGACCCCAACTCGGGAACCACCTTGCGCACCCGGCCGGGTTACCTGCCCGGCAATAACTTTCGCGCTGATCCCGATGCCTTGTATTACCTGACTGGCGGCGGCAACGACTTCCTCCAGGGCCGGGTACTGAGTGCCAGCGATGCGCGGGCCGCCGGTGGCCGCCTGGCCGACAGCGCCCAAGCACTGCAGCAGGCCGGTGCACGCTACATCATGGTCTGGCTGCTGCCGGACATCGGCCAGACTCCGGCCTTCAGCGGCAATCCGGCACAACCTTTGGTCTCTCAACTCAGTTCCGCCTTCAACAGCCAGCTGGTCGCGCAACTGGCGCAGATCGATGCGCAGATCATCCCGTTGAACATTCCGCTGTTCATCAGCGAAACCCTGGCCGACCCGGCCCGTTACGGCTTTGCAGCCAATACCAATCTGATCGGCACCTGCTTCAGCGGCGACAGCTGCACAGCCAACCCGATCTACGGCCTGAACGGCAGCAGCCCGGACCCGAGCAAGCTGTTTTTCAATGACCGCGTACACCCCACCACCGCAGCACAACAACTGCTCGCCGATTACGGCTGGTCGATCCTCTCTGCACCTTGGGAACTGACCCTGCTGCCGGAAATGGGTCACAGTACCTTGCGTAGCCAACAGGATGAGCTGCGCGCGCAATGGCTGGCAGACTTCGGTGCATGGCAACCGATTGGCCAGTGGCGCAGCCTGGTCGCCGCCGGCGGTCAGCATCTGGATATCGACGCCCAAAGCAGCGGCGCCCAAGCCGATGGCCGTGGCTACAACCTGACCCTCGGCGGCAGCTACCGGTTTGCCGAGCACTGGCGCAGCGGTCTGGTTGCCGGAGCCTATCGGCAGAGTTTGAAAGCAGGAACGCTTGATTCGCACTACCGCCTCAATGGTTATATCGCCAGCGCTTTCCTGCAGTACCAGGCCAACAACCTGTGGGCTGATCTGGCCGCGTCCGGCGGGCGTCTCGACTATGATCGGGCCGAGCGCAAATTCGCTCTGGGCGTCGCCGAAGCCCAGCAAAAAGGTGACACCGACGGTCACCTGTGGGCGTTGAGTGCACGACTGGGCTATGACCTGGCCGGCGCCAACCGCCCCTGGCACCTGTCGCCGTTCATCAGCGCCGACTATGCCCGGGTGAACGTGGATGGCTATCGCGAGCGCGGTAATGGCTCGACCGCCCTGACCATCGACGATCAAGAGCGCACCTCAAAGCGCGCCGGGGTCGGCCTGCTGGGCAAATGGCAATTGAGCAATGCCACCCAAGTGTTCGGCGAAATCGCCCACGAGCGCGAGTTCGAAACCGACCCGCAACAACTGCGCATGGCCCTGACCAGCCTGTCGTCGATCAACTTCGAGCTACAAGGCTATGAGCCTCAGCGCAACCTCAACCGCGCCAGCCTTGGGGTGGCACATAAAATCAGTCGCGACCTGAGCCTGCGCGCCAATTACAACTGGCGCAAGAACGACGAACTGACCCAGCAAGGGGTCAGTGTCGGAGTGAGTCTGGATTTCTGAAGCGAGCGGGAGCTGTAGGACCGGCTTTAGCCGGGAATCGTTAACCGTTTCTTCCCGGCTAAAGCCGGTCCTACAAGCGGATCGCCACCCGGCCCCTGCTACTGCTGCTCAGCCAAAGCAACGGCGCGGAACATGGCGCGGCGTTTGTTGATGGTTTCTTCCCATTCAAGCGCCGGCACCGAGTCGGCCACGATGCCGCCACCAGCCTGCACGTGCAGCTCGCCATCCTTGATCACTGCGGTGCGGATAGCGATGGCGGTGTCCATGTTGCCGTTCCACGCCAGGTAACCCACCGCACCGCCGTAGACGCCGCGCTTGACCGGCTCCAGTTCGTCGATGATTTCCATGGCACGGATCTTCGGCGCCCCTGACAGGGTGCCGGCCGGCAGGATCGCCCGCAATGCATCCATGGCCGTCAGGCCACTCTTGAGCTGGCCTGTGACGTTGGAGACGATGTGCATCACGTTGGAATAACGCTCGATGACCATCTTCTCGGTCAGTTTCACGGTGCCGATTTCAGAAACCCGCCCCGTGTCGTTACGCCCCAGATCGATGAGCATCAGGTGTTCGGCAATTTCCTTGTCGTCGGACAGCAAGTCTTCTTCCAGCGCCCGGTCGGCTTCTTCGTTCGCGCCACGCGGACGGGTCCCGGCAATCGGTCGCACGGTGACCAGGTTGTCCTCGACCCGCACCAGCACTTCCGGCGAGCTGCCCACCACATGGAAGTCGCCAAAGTTGAAGAAGTACATGTACGGCGTCGGGTTGAAGCAACGCAGCGCCCGATACAGATCGATAGGCGCAGCCTTGAAGTCGATGGACATCCGCTGCGACGGCACCACCTGCATCACATCGCCTGCCAGGATGTACTGCTTGATGGTGTCTACGGCCCGCTCATAGTCGCTCTGGGTGTAACTTGAGCGGAACGCAGGTTCGGCGGCCGGCGGACGCGACAGGTCCAGCCCACGACGCGGGGTGATCGGCTGGCGGAGCTTTTCCATCAACGCATCAAGCTGGGCCAGACCGTTTTCATAAGCATCGGACTGCGCCGGGTCGACCAGCACGATGGCGTGCATCTTGCCGGCCAGATTGTCGAATACCACTACCGCATCGGAAACCATCAGCAGGATATCGGGCACGCCCAGCGGGTCCGGGTTCGGGCAGGTGGCAAGACGTTTTTCGACATAGCGCACACAGTCATAACCGAAGTAACCGACCAGCCCCCCATTGAAACGCGGCAACCCCGGCAGGGTCGGCACGTTATAGCGGGCCTTGAAGGTCTCAACGAACGCCAGCGGATCTTCAACCTCCAGGCTCTCGATCTCGACGCCATCGCGGGTCACGCTGACCTTGTGGCCATAGACGCGCAATACCGTGCGGCACGGCAAGCCGATAATCGAGTAACGCCCCCACTTCTCGCCGCCCTGCACCGACTCCAGCAAATAGGAGTTGGGCTGGTCAGCCAGTTTGAGATAGATCGACAAGGGAGTATCGAAATCGGCCAGTGTATCGAGGGCCAACGGGATACGATTGTAGCCTTCAGTGGCCAGACGCAGGAATTCTTCGCGGTTCATGAAACGCCTCGTGGTATGAGGATAAACAGTCAGTCGGGCAAGTTGCCCATGGCAAACGTGCCGCATGCGCGGCCAGGAACAAGTCAGGCGCGCCAGCGCCAGCGGGCCAGGGCCTTGATGACTTTCATCCAGAGTTTGCGAGTGACCACCACGATGGAATCTCTTTGCGAGGGATGTTCAATGTCGGGCAACAGTATCTCAGCGCCCATGTCCAGGCAACCGGGAATCAGCTTGCGCAGATCATCAATCACCAGCGACGGCGACTCCTCGGCAATCGGTCGCCCATGGTTGTAACCATAGGTCAGGCCGACACTGGCAACCCCGGCCGCCTTGGCCGCCTGCACATCACTGCGCGAATCGCCCACGAACAGTGCTTGGGAGGCGTCTACCCCGGCCATTTTCATGACCTGAAACAACGCCGCCGGGTCGGGCTTTTTCTGTGGCAGGGTATCGCCGCCGATGATCCAGCGGAAAAACCGCCCCAGTTTCATCTCATCAAGCAGCGGCGCGACGAACTGCTCCGGCTTGTTGGTGATCAGGGCCATTTCCACGCCCTTCTTCTGCAGCCACTTCAGGGTTTCGCGCACACCGGGGTACACCACGGTATGTTCATGCTTCTCGGCATAGGCCTGCATGAACAGTTCAAGCCCCTGTTCGGCCAACCCGGCATCGACGCTCGCATGCTCGATATCCCCGGCCAGGGCACGGCGCACCAGCACCGGTGCGCCATTGCCAACCCAGGCCCGTACAGCCTCCAGCCCCGCCGCCGGACGCCCAAGCCCCAGCAGCATCTTGTCGACTGCCACGGCCAGGTCGGGCACCGAGTCGACCAGGGTGCCGTCCAGATCGAACATGATCAGTTTCGGCAACTGGCCTGGAAAAAGCTGTTCGAAGCCGCTCATGGGCGGGCCGCTGCCAGCTCGCTGCGCATTTTGTCGATGACTTGCTTGTAGTCCGGGGCATTGAAAATCGCCGAGCCGGCCACGAAGGTATCGGCCCCGGCGGCAGCAATCTCGCGGATGTTCTGCACGTTCACACCGCCGTCGATTTCCAGACGAATGTCACGGCCCGATGCGTCGATCAGCGCACGTGCCTGACGCAGCTTGTCCAGCGTACCGGGAATGAACTTCTGCCCGCCGAAGCCTGGGTTGACGCTCATCAGCAGGATCATGTCGACCTTGTCCATCACGTACTCCAGCACGCTCAATGGCGTGGCCGGGTTGAACACCAGGCCCGACTTGCAGCCACCGTCACGGATCAGTTGCAGGGACCGATCAACATGCTGGCTGGCTTCGGGGTGGAAAGTGATGTAACTGGCACCGGCCTCGATGAAGTCGCCGATGATGCGATCGACCGGGCTGACCATCAGATGCACATCGATCGGCGCGGTGACGCCATACTTGCGCAAAGCGCTGCATACCATCGGGCCGATGGTCAGATTCGGCACGTAATGGTTGTCCATTACATCGAAGTGCACGAAGTCGGCTCCAGCGGCCAGGACACTGTCGACATCCTGCCCGAGGCGGGCGAAGTCGGCGGAAAGAATCGATGGAGCAATAACGAAGGGCTGCATGGCGCACCTGTTGGACTGAATCACGGTGGCGCGCATTGTACCCCAGTAGCAGCTTCAAGCCGCAAGCTGCAAGCCATAAGCAAGAGCAGCCTTCACCACGGAGCGCTCTTGCTTGCCGCTTGAAGCTCGCAGCTTGTGGCTGCTTTATTCCGCCTGGGTGCGCAGTTTCTCGCTGCGCCCGCGCAACCATTCCAGCACCAGCAACAGGGCCACGGAGAAGCCGATCAGCAAGGTCGCGGCAGCGGCGATGGTCGGGCTAAGGTTCTCGCGGATGCCGCTGAACATCTGCCGGGGCAGGGTCGCTTGCTCGGGACCGGCGAGGAACAGGGTCACCACCACCTCGTCGAACGAGGTGGCGAAGGCGAACAGCGCGCCACTGATCACGCCAGGGGCGATCAGCGGCAGGGTCACGCGGCGAAACGCGGTCAGCGGCGAAGCGCCCAGGCTGGCGGCGGCACGCACCAGGTTATGGTTAAAGCCCTGCAAAGTGGCCGACACAGTAATGATCACGAACGGCACACCCAGTACCGCATGCACCAGGATCAGCGCGGTGTAGCTGTTGCCCAGCCCCAATGGCGCGAAGAACAGGTAGCTGGCAACACCCACGATCACCACCGGCACGACCATGGGCGAAATCACCAGGGCCATGACCAGCGGCTTGCCGGGGAAATCGCCACGGGTCAGGCCGATCGAAGCCAGGGTGCCGAACACCATGGCCAGGAAGGTCGCTGCCGGGGCGACGATCAGGCTGTTTTTCAGGGCGCGCATCCACTCGGCTGACTCGAAGAAGTTTTCATACCACTGCAGCGAGAACCCTTGCAGCGGGTAGACCAGAAAGCTTCCGGAGTTGAACGACAGCGGCACGATCACCAGCACCGGCAGCACCAGAAACAGCAGAATCAGCGCGCAGAGGATGCGCAGGCTGTAGTACCAGATGCGCTCGACGGGCGAAGTGTAAGGGGTCAGCATGGCGATTCTCCTCAGCTCAGACGCAGGCGGCTGGCGCCGACCAACCAGCTATAGATCAGGTACAGCAAGATGGTCGCCAGCAGCAGCAGGCCGCCCAGCGCTGTCGCCATGCCCCAGTTGATGCTGGTGTTGGTGTAGAAGGCAACGAAGTAGCTGACCATCTGATCGTTCGGGCTGCCCAGCAACGCCGGAGTAATGTAGTAGCCGATCGACAGGATGAACACCAACAGGCAACCAGCACCGATCCCGGCGTAGGTCTGCGGGAAGTACACCCGCCAGAAACTGGCGAACGGGTGGCAACCCAGCGAAATCGCCGCACGCATGTAGCTCGGCGAGATGTTTTTCATCACGCTGTAGATCGGCAGGATCATGAACGGCAGCATGATATGCACCATGGCGATGTACACCCCGACCCGGTTGAACACCAGCTCCAGCGGTTTATCGATAATGCCCATGGCCATTAGCGCACTGTTGATCAAGCCACTCGATTGCAGCAGCACGATCCACGCCGCCACCCGCACCAGGATCGAGGTCCAGAACGGCAACAGCACCAGAATCATCAGCAAGTTGCTCTGCCGCGACGGCAGGCTGGCCAGCAGGTAAGCCAGCGGGTAGGCCAGCACCAGACAGATGGCGGTGATCACCAGCCCCATCCAGAAGGTGCGGGCAAAAATATCCAGGTAGATGGCCTGATCCGGTGAGGCCGGGGCCACTTCGCCAACATCGTCGATACGGTGATCGAGCGCTGCCAGCAGGTAATATGGGGTGACGCTACTGGTGTTACGACGAATCGCCTGCCAATAGGCCGGGTCGCCCCAACGCTCGTCCAGCGCTTCGAGTGCTTCTTTGTACGACACCGGTTCAGTCGCGAACGGCAGCGCACGGGAGGTCTTGCTCAACAGACTGCGATAACCGGCCAGTTCCTGGTTCAGGCGCTTGGACAGCTCACCTACAGTCGAATTCTTGCGGGCTTCGGCCAGGTCCAGGCTCAACGCCTTGTACGCCGCTTCCGGCGGCAGGCCTTTGCCATCCCACTTGTCCACCTCAACGATGGTGGTAGGCAGTGCTTCAACGACCTCTGGGTTACCCACGCTCTTGTAAAGCAGCGCAGCAATCGGCACCAGAAACACCAACAGCAGAAATATAACCAGCGGCGCGATCAATGCCTGAGCCTTGAAACGGTTGACCCGTTCGGCACGAGCCAGACGTTGCTTGAGGTTGGGACTGGCGCCTTCAGACAGGGGCACGGCGGTGGCCATAGCGAACTCCGAAATCTTTTAACGAGGGGGGCATTCCCCTGACAGGAAATACCCCCGGTCTTACGCAGGGGCAGACGCTTACTTGGCAGCCCAGGCAGTGAAGCGCTGCTCCAGGGTTTCGCCGTTGTCGTTCCAGAACGTAACGTTCATCTGCACCTGGTCTTTGATGTTTTCTTCGGTGGTCGGCATGTCAGCCAGAATGGTCTTGTCCAGCAGCTTCACAGCGTCGGTGTTGGCCGGGCCGTAAGCGATGTTTTCCGAATAAGTCTTCTGCTGTTCGGCGCCCAACGTGTAGGCAATGAACTTCTTGGCCGCCTCGGCATTTTTCGAACCCTTCGGAATGGCCCATGCGTCGAAGTCATACACGCCGCCGTTCCACACCACTTTCAGGTTGCTTTCTTTCTGCACCGCAGCAATACGACCGTTGTAGGCCGAACTCATGACAACGTCACCCGAGGCCAGGTATTGCGGCGGCTGGGCACCGGCTTCCCACCACTGAATGTTTGCCTTGAGCTCGTCGAGTTTCTTGAAGGCGCGGTCTTGGCCGTCTTTGCTGGCCAGTACGGTGTAGACATCTTTCGGTGCCACACCATCGGCCATCAGGGCGAATTCCAGGGTGTACTTGGCGCCTTTGCGCAAGCCGCGCTTGCCCGGGAATTTCTTGGTGTCCCAGAAATCAACCCAACTGGTCGGTGCGGTGCTGACTTTATCGGCATTGTAGGCAAGGACCGTGGACCAGACGAAGAAGCCTGCGCCACAGGTGGTAATCGCGCCTTTGACGTATTTGCCAGCATCACCCAGCAGCTTCGGATCCAGCTCTTCGAACATGTCTTCGTCGCAACCGCGTGCCAGCTCCGGCGACTCGACCTCTACCAGGTCCCAGGACACGCTCTTGGTGTCGACCATGGTCTTGATCTTGGCCATTTCACCGTTGTACTCACCTGCAATGATCTTGCCGTTGCCAGCCTTCTCCCACGGGGCATAGAAGGCTTTTTCCTGGGCGGCCTTGTTGGCGCCGCCGAAGGAAATAACGGTCAGATCGGTTGCCATGGCGTGCGCTGCACACATCATTCCCAGCGTAATAGCGGTGAACTTCAATGGTTTGAGCATTTATTCTTCTCTCCACGGGCAGTGTTGGTTAAGCAATGAGTGAGGACGATGGATCGTCTCTGTTCAGGGTTTTAGTGCACTTGCTGCAGCGGATCGAGCGCACGGGCGTGCTCGATCTGCCAACCGATCGGCACGACATCGCCCACGCGCATGGCAGGGTCGAGTTCGGCGATTGGCTGTTTGACGAAGAAGTCGGTTTTACCGGCGACCTCCATACGCACCCGGACGTGGTCGCCCAGGTAGATGAACTCGGCCACCCGGCCAGAGAAACGGTTGGCGCAACTCTCACTGCGGCCATTGAGGCTGATGCGCTCAGGGCGGATCGACAACGTCACCGGGTCGCCGCTCTGGCCGACGTTCACCGCCAGCGCCTGAACCTTCTCGCCACGGCTCAGTTCCACCACACAACGCTCACCTTCCTGGCTGACCAGGCGGCCATTGAGGCGGTTGTTCTCGCCAATGAAGTTGGCTACAAAAGTATTTTTCGGCGCTTCATAGAGCGTGCGCGGGGCGTCGATCTGCTGGATTTCGCCTTGATGGAATACCGCCACGCGGTCGGACATGGTCAGCGCCTCGCCCTGGTCGTGGGTCACGTAGACCACGGTCACGCCCAAGCGCTGGTGCAGGTGCTTGATCTCCATCTGCATGTGTTCACGCAACTGCTTGTCGAGGGCCCCCAGCGGTTCGTCCATCAGCACCAGTTGCGGCTCGAACACCAGCGCACGGGCCAGCGCCACACGCTGCTGCTGACCACCGGACATCTGGGTCGGGTAACGATGCGCGAAGGCGTCGAGCTGGACCATGCCCAAGGCACGTTTGACCTTCTCGCCGATGTCGGTCTTGCTCAGGCCACGCACCGAGAGCGGGAATGCCAGGTTCTCGGCCACCGTCATGTGCGGGAACAACGCATAGTTCTGGAACACCATGCCAATGTCGCGCTTGTGCGGTGGCACGTTGTTGATGGCCCGACCGTTAAGCAGGATCTGCCCGGCGGTCGGCGTCTCGAAGCCGGCCAGCATCATCAGGCTGGTGGTCTTGCCCGAGCCGGACGGCCCGAGCAGGGTCAGGAACTCGCCTTTGCGAATATCCAGGTTCAGGTCTTTGACGATCAGTGATTCGCCATCGTAGCTCTTCTGCACACCACGAAAGCTGACCAGAACATCATTGGCCCCAGCACTTGAATCGACGTCGCTCATTACCCACACCTTTGTTATGACTATGACTGCGTGAGTTCAAGATTAGTGCAGGCCATAAGCCGCGCAAATCGGCAGCGCGGAGAGAATGAGCTAAGCGCGATGGAAGGTGATTTGTAGGGATCGCCCTACACGGATGACGCTATTGAATATGCAAAATTGCCTTGAACCTCGCAGGAGCGGCTTTAGCCGCGAACCGTCGCGATTATTCGCGGCTGAAGCCGCTCCTACCCAGTCGGTTACAGATAAGTGCAGGGTTAAAGCAGCTTGTGCTCCAGCGCATATTTGACCAGTTCGGCCACCGAATTGACGTTGAGTTTCTGCATCAGCCGCGCCTTGTGGGTACTGATGGTCTTGCTACTGAGGGCCAACTGATGGGCAATGTCGTTGACGTTGGCGCCCTGAGCCAAACGCTCGAACACCGAAAACTCGCGTTCGGACAGTAACGAGTGCAGTGGCCGGCTGTCAGTCAGACCGACCTCAAACACCATGCGGTCGGCCAGTTCCGGGTCGATGTAGCGCCCACCGGCCGCCACCCGGCGAATCGCGGTCAGCAGCAATGCCGGATCGCTGTCCTTGGTCGCGTACCCCGCCGCACCGAACTTCAGTGCCCGGGCGGCCATTTGCGCTTCATCATGCATTGACAGCATCAGGATTGCCGGTGGGTTGTTCAGCGCGCGAATCCGTGGAATGGCTTCCAGACCGTTGACGCCGGGCATGGAGATGTCCAGCAACACCACCTCGCAAGGCACCTGACGTAAAGTCTCCAGCAACTGTTCGCCGTTGCTGGCTTCGCCAACCACTTGCATGTCCTTGGCCAGACCGATGAGCTGCTTGATGCCTTCGCGCACGATGGTGTGGTCTTCGGCTACCAGTACACGAATCACAGTGCTCACTCCTGCTGCGGGATGGGGATATAGATATGCAAGGTTGTGCCCTCGCCCGGTTCGCTGTCCAGCTCCAGACTGCCGCCCAGCATCAGCACCCGCTCACGCATGCCGACCAGACCGAAAGACGCCGGCCGCTCGGTCTGCGGATCGAAGCCTTTACCGTCATCAGCGATGCTCAGGCATAACAGGTTATCGGCCAGGGTCAGGCTGATCTGAACCGAGTGCGCAGCGGCATGGCGCATGACATTGGTCAACGCCTCCTGAAGGATACGAAACAGACCGACGGCACGGGCATCACTGAGCGCCGGCAGGTTATCCGGCACCTGCACCAGGCACGGGATCTGGGTGCGCTCTTCGAAACGCCGCGCCTGCCACTCGATGGCCGAGGCGATTCCGGCATCCAGAATCGGCGGGCGCAGCGCCGTGGCGACATCGCGCACCAGCTGAAACAACTGGGCGATCAGGCGTTTCATGCTGTTAAGGCGTTCGCCCAGCCCTGGGTCCAGATCCGCATAGGCCAGCTCACACATGGAGGTTTCCAGTTTAAGCACGGTGAGCATCTGCCCCAGTTCGTCATGCACCTCACGGGCAATCCGCGCCTTCTCCTCCTCACGCACGCTTTCCAGGTGCGCTGACAACTCGCGTAGCTGCTCGTGGGCACGGCGTCGCTCGCTGACATCGCTAAGAAACACCACCAGGTACTCGGCCTCGCGAAAGCGCAGGAAGCTCAGCGACACGTCGGTTGGCAACACGCTGCCATCGGCGCGAATGCAGTTGGTTTCGAACACCTGCGGGCTGTCTTCGCTGGAGCGGGCGTTACGCCACAGGTTCAGCCAGCGATCCATGTGCAGGCCAGGCTCAAAATCGATCAAAGGCCGGTCGACCACTTTGCCTGCGGCATAACCCAGCATGGTTTCGGCAGCATGATTGGCGTAGCGCACCCGGCTGTCCCAATTGACCCAGAGAATCCCTACGGTGCTCTGGTCGATGGAGAACTGCGCCAGGCGCAACGCCTCCTCACTGGCCAGGCGCCGGGTAATGTCTTCCCGGGCATCGAGCAACTGCCGCTCCAGGCTCTGCTGCATGCGCCGCTGCCACACGACAATCGCCGCACTGGCCAGCAACAGCGCCAACAGCAGCAGACACAGGTTCTTCCACAAGCCCGTGGACTCGGTGAACCGCGATGAGGTCAGCGGCATCCAGCGGGTATGCAACTGGTCCAGCTCCTTGGCCGGAATCGCCAGCAGCGCTTCGCTGACGATTGCCGCCAGCTCCGGCGAGTCACGCCGCGAGCCGATGCGCAACAACTGCGGCAAGCCGATATCGCCGACAATCGCCAGGCCGGCGAACTCCGGCTCACGAAACAGGCGGCTGAGTTGCGCTTCGTCCACCACCGCGTAACGCGCCTGCTGACTGAGCAGCAGTTGCAGCGCCTGACGCTCCAGCGGCACGCCTTGCAGGTTCAGATGAGCAAAGTTGCTGCGCAGATAATCCGCCGTAGCACCGGGCATGCGCACCGCCACCCGCGAACGCTCATCCAGAGTTTCAAGGTCCACCGTCCCGCCACCGTCGCGCTCCCCCACCAGCAGTTGCGAAACCCGCAGGTAAGGATCAGAGAACAGCCAGTGGCGCAGCCCGGCCGGGGTCTGCATCAAACCTGGGGCCAGATCCAGCTCGCCATCCTTCAGGGCCTTTTCCATGGCCGCCTGATCCGGGTAGGTCCGCCATACCAGCTCCACCCGCAGTGCGCTGGCCACCGACTTCATCAGGTCGACGTTGGCCCCGGACAACTGCTGCAGCCGCTGATCAAACTGCGCGTAAGGTGCACGCAGCAATAAACCAACGCGCAGCGGGCCATGCTGGTCAAGCCAGGCACGCTGTTCGCGGGTCAGGGGCGCCCAAAACGAAGGCTCAGGCTCATCCGCTCGCACTGGCAGCGTGGCCAGCATCAAGAGCAGCGTCAGGCTGCCGATAAAAAAACCACGCACAACCGCTATCATCAAGGCTTCATTCTCGTCTGTTCCCATACCCGGACAGGCAAACCCACCTGTACGCTGCTGCCTTGTCAGGTTGCCAGCATTTGATACTGGCCTGGAATATTCAATGCCCTACCTCCTTCGCGCAATGTTTCCTGCGCTGTTGCTGTCACTGAACCTGACGCACATCATGCCCGCGATGGCTGCCGACCCCGCGCCAGCCAGCGAAACCGCGCCGGCCGAGACGGCTGCCGAGCGGCCGGCCCCGCTGCCGCGCGAGCAAGAAGAAGCCCAAGCCCTGGAGCGTCAGTTGCCACGTCAGGACCTGCAACAACTGCAGGCCGGCGATACCACCTTTCTGGCCCTGTGGAAGCCGGCCAATAGCGACGACCCGCAAGGTGTGGTGATCATCGTCCCGGGCGCCGACGAGTCGCCGGACTGGCCGGATGTGATCGGCCCCATGCGGCGCAAATTCCCCGATGTCGGCTGGGCCAGCCTGAGCCTGGCGATGCCTGACATCCAGGACCCGGCCTTGCAGGCCCGCGAGCCACAAGCGGCCGACGCCGCGCAACCGGGATCTGCTGAACCGACCAAAGAGGCTGCCAAGCAACCGGCCAAGGACGCTGCCCAGCCAGCAACCGAAGCCGACAGTGAGCAGGCACGCCAACAGGCGCAAGACGCACTGGCCGCAGCGGCAAAAGCGCTCGCGGAGGCTGAAGCCGAACGCGTGCTGGCACGCATCGACAGCGCAATTGCCTTCGCCCAGCAACACCAGGCCCGCCAGATTATCCTGCTCGGCCACGGCAGCGGCGCCTACTGGGCCGCTCGCTTCGTCAACGAGCGCTCCACCGCGCAAGTGCACAAACTGGTCATGATCGCCGCCCGGGAGCCTGTCAATGCAACGCTCTCGTTGCCGGAAATCATCCCGACCCTGAAGGTTAAAACCGCCGACTTCGTCTACAAGAACCAGACCTCGCGCGCCGCCGAAGAGCGCCTGCAAGTCAGCAAGCGCAGCAAAGGCCCAGGCTTTACGCAGATAAACCTGGTCAATATGGCGGGTATTTCCGAGGCCGAACAGGAACAGGTGTTCCGCCGGGTCCGCGGCTGGGTGCAGGCCGAGTAACCGGCCCCGCTGATGAACGCGGCGCGACCCTAACGGAAACCGCGCCGTGTCTTGATCAAGGCATAGGCGCTGTGCAATTCGCGGGTCTTTTCCGTGGCTTCCCGAACCCTCATGGAACTGGCCCCGGCGCCTTCAAGCTTGTCCGGATGATGGCGGCTGAGCAGACGTCGATAAGCTCGTTTGACGCTTTTCTGGTCAGCATCAGCATCTACCCCCAGTAACGTCAGCGCCTGCTGATACTCGTCACTGGCACTGACCCGGTTACGCTTCATCGGGTCGTACTCGGCCGCCAGGCTCTGCATCCGTACCGGTGACCAGCCCAGCCATTGCCCCCAGGCCGCGATCATTTCCTGCTCGATGCGCGCTACCTTGCCGTCCGCCCAGGCCATGCGCCAACAGGCGCGCAACAACGCCTCGCCGGTTTCCGGCTCGCTGCGCAGGCTACGCAGATAACCGCGCAACCCTTCCTTGCCATCGCGGCCCCGATTGAAGGCCTCAATGGCTCGCAAGCGCTCGGCCTCGTTGAAGCGCAGCCGGTCCATCTCATTGCGTGCCTGATGGATATGGCTGGGCACCACCCGGCCCTCGCTCTTGGCCAGGCGACCCAGCAGTACGAACAGCAAGTCAGCGTCGTGAATCGCCGCCCGGCCACCCAGCCGCTCACGCAAATACGCCCAGTTGCGCAGCTTCAGGCGCCGATCAATGACCTGACCCAGCAACGCGCCCAACAAGGCGCCCGGAATGTTGGCCAGCGCATAGCCCGCGCCCGCACCGATAATTGTGCCCGGCCACAGCATCAGGCGTTGCCTGCCAGCAGTTGCTCGACTTCTGCCAGCCGCTCAAGGGTGCCGACATCCACCCAGCGCCCCTGGAAATGCTCGCCAGTCACCCGACCGGCACGCATCGCCTCGCGAAGCAGCGGGGCAAGTTTGAAGGCACCCGCCTGACAACCGGCAAACAGCGCCGGGTCAATAATAGAGATACCGCTGTAGGTCAGGCGCCGGGCATCGGTGCGCTCATCACCTGAATGCTCTTCAGCCAACCGGTCACCCAGCAAGGAAAAGTCGCCATCAGGGTGGTGCGGCGGATTGTCGATCATCACCAGATGCGCCAGGCCATCGATCTTGCGGCGCAATTGGCTGAAGTCGTAATCGGTCCAGACATCACCATTGACCACCACGAAAGGCTCATTGGCCAGCAACGGCAAGGCCCGGAAGATTCCACCTCCGGTTTCCAGCGGCTCGCCTTCCGGGGAGTAGCCAATGCTCAAGCCATAACGCTGGCCGTCGCCCAGGTAATCCTCGATCTGCTGCCCCAGCCAGGCGTGGTTGATCACCACCTCACGGATGCCCGCTGCATGCAGCGCCTTCAAGTGATACTCAATCAACGGCACCCCGGCAGCACGCACCAGCGGCTTGGGGGTGGTCAGTGTCAGTGGACGCATTCGCTCGCCTTTACCGGCAGCGAGAATCATCGCTTTCATCAGGCCCTCTTCAATGATCAGCCAGAAATGCTCAGGCCGGCGCTTCGCCAGGTTGACGCAGCCCAGCCAGTAGTTGTCCCAGTTCGCTCAGCTCCGGCCGTCTGGCCAGCACCGCCTCTATATAAGAGAAGAAGCGCGCAACGTCGCTCAGGTAACGCGGTTTGCCATCGCGATGGCAGATTCGGGCAAAAATACCGATGACCTTCAGGTGCCGCTGCACGCCCATCAGGTCGCTGGCGCGCTGAAACTCGGCAAATTCGGACTGCACTGCAATACCCGCTTCACGAGCCTTGTCCCAATACTGCTGCAACCAGCCAGCCACACGCTCCTCAGGCCAGCTCAGGAAGGCATCCTTGAACAGACAGGTGACGTCATAAGTCACCGGGCCGTAGACCGCATCCTGAAAGTCCAGCACGCCGGGGTTAGGCGCGCTGAGCATCAGGTTACGCGGCATGAAATCACGATGCACCAGGACCTTGGGCTGGGCCAGCGCGCTGTCGATCAACAGGGTACTGACGCGTTGCCAGGCTGCCTGCTGCGCCGTGCTGAACTCGATACCCAGATGGTGCTTTACATACCACTCCGGGAACAGCTCCAGCTCGCGGCGCAACAGCGCCACATCATAGCTGGGCAGCGGCGCGTCCATCGGCAGTTGCTGGAAGGCGAGCAAGGCAGCAATGGCGTCATCGAACAGCTCATCGGCATTGTGTTCGTTGATCACATCCAGGTAAGTCTGCCGGCCCAGATCGTTGAGCAACAGAAAACCCTGTTCCAGGTCCTGGGCATGGATAACCGGCACGTTGATACCGGAAGTTGCCAACAGTTGCGCGATATCAACGAACGGCCGACAGTTTTCCTGCGGCGGCGGCGCGTCCATCACGATCAGCGTGCGGTCGCCAGCCTGCCAGCGGAAATAACGGCGAAAACTGGCGTCACTGCTGGCTGCGGTCAGGCTCGCCGCAGGAACATCGCCCCAACCATGACGCTGAAACAGCAGCGGTAACTGTTCATCGAGCCAAACTTTGAGCTTTTGCAGACGTATATCTTGATCTGGCATTACAAGGGTCTCCGACGGCGCTAGCCGTCAAGCGGGTCATGCTTTATCATCCGGGATCTTTTTCAGCCCATCGAAAGGCGTGCGGCCCCACGCGGGCAGATGGCGCGCAGGAAGCCCGGACTAATAAGATGGCATTGAAATCCCCCGCGTTTCGTAAAAAATTTCCGTTGCTGGTAACCGGCAGTCTGCTGGCGATGCAACCTCTGGTTTCCACCTCCGTGGTTGCCGCCGACCAGTATGACTGTTCGGTGTCCGCTTCGGGAGCCTGGAACTGCGCGCCGAAATCCAGCGCTGCGCCATTGCCGCCCCGTCCTGCACACACCGCCACGGCCGTCAGCGCCGGCAGCGGCACCGTTGTGTCCGACAGCGCCTCGACAGCAGAGCCCGCCGCCCAACAGGTTACCCAAGCCAAAGGCAAAGGCCTGAAGTCGCGCAGTGCCGACTACAGCCACCTTGACTGGGTACCGCGCGAGAAGCTGACACCTGCGCAGCTGGCCGAAACCGCGCCTTATTGTGCCGGTGCCTATGTCGAGCCGCTGCGCCCGGGCATGGACGACACCACGCCAAAGAACGAGGCGCCGACCTTCATCGGTGCCAAGGCTTCGCGCTACCAGCAGCAAGAGCAGATCGCCTCGCTGGCCGGTGACGTGGTCATGCGCCAGGGCAGCATGCAGATCGAGGCCCAGGAGGCCGCTCTGCACCAGGCTGAAAACCGTGGCGAGCTGACCGGCAACGTACGCCTGCGCGACAAAGGCGCGCTGATCGTCGGCGACCGTGCCGAGTTGCAACTCGACACCGGTGAAGCCCAGGTCGACAACGCCGAATACGTCCTGCACGACTCGCACATCCGCGGTAATGCGCAGTACGCCAAGCGCTCCGAGAACGCCATCATTCGCCTCAAGGACGGTACCTATACCTCCTGCGAACCGGGCAGCAATGCCTGGACGCTCAAGGGCAATAACATCACGCTGAACCCGGCCACCGGTTTCGGCACCGCGACCAACGTCACCCTGCGGGTAAAAGACATACCGGTCCTCTACACACCGTATATCTACTTCCCGATTGACGATCGTCGCCAGTCCGGTTTCCTGCCGCCGACCATCGGCACCGGCAGCGACACCGGCTTCATGCTGGTTACGCCGTACTACTTCAACCTGGCGCCAAACTACGACGCCACGTTGTACCCACGTTACATGAGCAAGCGTGGCCTGTTGATGGAAGGCGAATTCCGTTACCTGACCAAGAGCAGCGAAGGTCAGTTCGGCGGTGCCTGGCTCAACGACGAAGAAGACGAACGCAAGCTGCAGACCGACTACGACAAGACCCGCTGGATGATCAACTGGCAGCACAAGGGGGGTCTGGATTCGCGCTGGATGACCAAGGTCGACTACACCGACATCAGCGATCCGTACTACTTCCAGGACCTGCAGACCGATCAGATTGGCGTGTCGAAAACCGACTACATCAACCAGCAAGGCGTGCTGACCTACCGCGGCGACAGCTACACCGCGCAACTCAACGCACAGGCCTACAAGCTGGCCACCGTGGCCAACATCACGCCTTACAACCGTCTGCCACAGCTGACCCTGAACGGCACCCTGCCGTACAACCCGGGCGGCCTGCAGTTCGATTATCAAACCGAGCTGGTACGCTTCGAACGTGACCTGCGCAACGGCAGCTTCATCGACGAAAACGGCAATGCCAGCCCGCGCCTGGACAACAACGTCACAGGCCTGGCCCGCGCCAACGGCGACCGTCTGAACCTGGCACCATCGGTCAGCCTGCCGCTGAACTGGACCTGGGGCTTCGTCACGCCCAAGCTCAAGTACGTCTACACCCAGTACGACCTGGACCTCGACAACCGTGGCCAGAACAGCCTGCTGGCCGACGAGCAGTACAGCAGCAGCCAGAACCGCAGCGTTCCGGTGTTCAGCGTCGACAGCGGCCTGTACTTCGACCGCGACACCCAGTTGTTCGGCAAGGACTACCGTCAGACCCTCGAACCTCGCCTGTTCTATCTCTACGTACCGGAGAAGGACCAGACCGACATTCCGGTGTTCGACACGGCTGAAACCACCTTCAACTACAGCTCGCTGTTCCGCGACAACCGCTTCGTCGGCGCCGACCGCATCGGTGACGAGAACAAGCTGTCGCTGGGCGTGACCAACCGCTGGATCGAAGACAACGGCTTCGAGCGCCAACGCTTCAGCATCGGCCAGGCCTTGTATTTCCGCGACCGCAAGGTGCAACTGCCAGGCGTGGTGTTCGCCGACCGCGACGACGCCCAGGCCAACGTTTCGCCTTATGCCCTGGAATACGAGTTCCGCTTCAACCGCGACTGGCGCTTCTCGTCCGACTTCAACTGGGACCCGGACAGCCGCAGCACCCGTTCGGGCAGCGCGATGTTCCATTACCAGCCTGAAGACAACCCGGGCAAGATCATCAACGCCGGCTACCGCTACCGTAATGACCTGGTGCGCTACGACCAGAACACTGGTCGCTGGAGCGTGGGCGGCGGTGACTACGGCACGCCGGGCACCCCTGGCTACGTGAAGGACTACTACAAGATCCAGCAGCACGATTTCTCGGTCATCTGGCCAATCGTGCCGCAGTGGAGCCTGATCAGCCGCTGGCAGTATGACTACAACCGTGACCGCACCCTGGAAGCCTTCGGCGGCTTCGAATATGACAGCTGCTGCTGGAAGCTGCGCCTGGTCAGCCGCTACTGGGTCGACTACGACGAATACAGCCAGGAAGCCCCTCAGAACGAGAAAGGCGACCGTGGCGTGTTCCTGCAAATTGTGTTGAAGGGCCTCGGTGGCGTCACAGGCGCCAAGGTCGAGAGCTTCCTGAACAACGGCATTCAAGGTTATCGTGAACGTGAAGACAAAGCTCTGTAACTGCCTGCGCCCGCTGATGCTGGGCGCCCTGCTGCTGAGCGGTGCGGCCCATGCGGCCGTCCAACCGCTCGACAGCGTAGTGGCCATCGTCGATAACGACGTCATCATGAAAAGCCAGCTCGACCAGCGCGTGCGCGAAGTCCAGCAAACCATCGCCAAGCGCGGTGGTGGCACACCGCCTGCCGAAGCGCTGCAGCCACAGGCCCTCGACCGTCTGATTCTGGAAAACCTGCAACTGCAGATGGGTGATCGCGCCGGCATTCGCATTAGCGACGAAGAACTCAACTCGGCAGTCGAGACCATCGCCCAGCGCAACGGCATGAGCATCGAACAGTTCCGTGCTGCGCTGGCCCACGATGGCCTGTCGTACAACGATGCCCGTGAACAGATCCGCCGCGAGATGATCATCAGCCGCGTGCGTCAGCGCCGGGTGGCCGAACGTATTCAGGTCTCGGAACAGGAAGTGAAGAACTTCCTCGCTTCGGACCTGGGCAAGGCACAAATGTCTGAAGACCTGCACCTGGCCAATATCCTGATCGCCACCTCTGACAGTGCTTCCTCTGCCGATATCCAGGCAGCGGCACGTCAGGCCCAGGACATCTACGCACAACTGCAGAAAGGCGCAGACTTCGCCCAGTTGGCCATTGCTCGCTCGGCAACCGAAAACGCCCTGGACGGCGGTGACATGGGCTGGCGTAAAGCTGCTCAATTGCCGCCGCCGTTCGGCGACATGCTCAGCTCGATGAAACCCGGCGAGATCACGCCGCCTGCGCGGACCCCCGGCGGCTTCATCATCCTCAAGCTGCTCGACAAGCGTGGCGGTGAAGGCCAGGTGCAACTGCGTGACGAAGTCCGCGTTCGCCACATCCTGATCAAGCCAAGCGAAATCCGCAGCGAAGCCGAAACCCGTCGTCTGGCCGGCAAGCTGTATGACCGTATCGAGGCCGGTGAAGACTTCGCAGAGCTGGCAAAAAGCTTCTCGGAAGACCCTGGCTCGGCGCTCAACGGCGGCGACCTGAACTGGGTCGACCCCAACTCGCTGGTTCCAGAGTTCCGCCAGGTCATGAACGAGACGCCGCAAGGCGTGCTGTCCAAACCGTTCAAGACCGCCTATGGCTGGCACGTACTGGAAGTGCTGGGACGTCGCTCGACTGACGCCACCAGCCAGGCCCGCGAGCAGCAGGCACTCAATGCCCTGCGCAACCGCAAGTACGATGAAGAGCTGCAAACCTGGCTGCGTCAGATCCGCGACGAAGCCTACGTGGAAATCAAACTTCCTGGCGCTGCCCAGGCCACTCAGTGAAGCCACGCCGCTTCGCCCTGACGCCCGGCGAGCCGGCCGGCATTGGTCCTGACCTTTGCCTGCTGATCGCCGCGCAGCCCCAGCCACACCCTGTGATCGCCATCACCAGCCGCGACCTGCTCCTTGAGCGGGCCGCGCAACTGGGGCTGGCCGTTGAGCTGCTGCCGTTCAGCGCTGACGCCTTTCCTGACACGCCCGCGCCTGCTGGCAGCCTGTATGTCTGGGACACACCACTGGCGGCACCGGTGCGCACCGGCCAGCTCGACAAGGCCAATGCCGCGTTCGTCCTGCAGACCCTGACCCGTGCCGCGCAAGGCTGCCTCGACGGCCATTTCGCCGGCATGATCACCGCCCCCGTGCACAAGGGCGTGATCAACGAAGGCGGTATCGCCTTTTCCGGGCACACCGAGTTTCTTGCAGAACTGACCCACACCGAACAAGTGGTGATGATGCTGGCGACCGGCGATCTGCGTGTCGCGCTGGTCACCACTCACCTGCCTCTGCGCGAAGTGGCCGACGCCATCACGGCAGAACGTCTGGAGCGCGTGACCCGCATCCTGCACAACGATCTGGTCGGCAAGTTCGGCATCAGCACACCGCGCATTCTGGTCTGCGGCCTCAACCCCCACGCTGGCGAGGGCGGGCACCTGGGGCGCGAAGAAATCGACATCATTGAACCTACGCTGGAGCGCCTGCGCAACGAGGGCTTCGACCTGCGCGGCCCGCTTCCGGCCGATACCCTGTTTACCCCCAAATATCTGGAGCACTGCGACGCGGTGCTGGCGATGTATCACGATCAGGGCTTGCCGGTCCTCAAGTACAAAGGCTTCGGCGCTGCGGTCAACGTGACCCTGGGCCTGCCGATCGTCCGCACCTCGGTCGATCACGGCACCGCACTGGATCTGGCCGGCACCGGCCGGATCGACACCGGCAGCCTGTTCGTGGCTCTGCAAACCGCCTACCAGATGGCCGAGACCCATTCATGACCGAGCAATACCAACACCGGGCGCGCAAGCGCTTTGGCCAGAACTTCCTGCACGACGCCGGAGTTATCGACCGTATCCTGCGCGCCATCCGTGCCCGCCCTGAAGACCGCCTGCTGGAAATCGGCCCTGGCCAGGGCGCATTGACCGAAGGCCTGCTGGGCAGCGGGGCACAGCTTGACGTGATTGAGCTGGACAAGGACCTGATCCCGATCCTCAATCATCAGTTCGCCGGCAAGACCAACTTCAACCTGCATCAGGGCGATGCACTGAAGTTCGACTTCAACAGCCTGGGCGCGACGCCGCACAGCCTGCGAGTGGTCGGCAACCTGCCGTATAACATCTCGACACCGCTGATTTTCCACCTGCTGGACAATTCGGCGCTGATCCGCGACATGCACTTCATGTTGCAGAAAGAAGTCGTCGAGCGTCTGGCCGCCGGCCCTGGCGGTGGTGATTGGGGTCGCCTGTCGATCATGGTCCAGTACCATTGCCGCGTCGAACACCTGTTTAACGTCGGCCCCGGCGCGTTCAACCCGCCGCCCAAGGTCGACTCGGCCATCGTACGGCTGGTCCCGCACGAAACCCTGCCGCACCCTGCCAAGGATCACCGCCTGCTCGAACGCATCGTCCGCGAAGCCTTCAACCAGCGCCGCAAGACCCTGCGCAACACCCTCAAACTGCTGCTCAGCAGCGAAGACATCGAGGCCGCAGGCGTAGACGGCAGCCTGCGTCCCGAGCAGCTCGACCTGGCGGCGTTCGTCCGTCTGGCTGATCAGCTCAGCGAAAAAAGCCAGGCGCACTGACCCCAAAGACCGGTACGGGGAGCATCGCTGCCGATGACTTTCTCCGTACATGGCGTAGGGTCTGTTGCCGTTTCAGCGCAGGCCGCGTTGCAGCGCCAAATCGTGTCAGGCGAGGCGAAGGACGCAGGAAAGGGTCGCTCCCTTTTCAAGTCCTTCGACGAAGCATGGCGCGATTTGGCGCGCAACCCGTAGGGCCGTGGCTGTTTTGTTACACGCACTCCAACAGAGTGGCGCCTATACTGGCCAACAAAACAGGCCTCGGCGCGGTTGTGATGGGATGGCAACAGACCCTAAACTGAGCCAGTGCTTGAGTTTTCCGCCCTTTGCATTCAAGGCCCACTGCATGTCCGACCCTCGCTACCAGATTGATGTAAGCGTCGTAACCCGCTACCTCGCTGAACAATCGAATCCCGAGCAGAGCCGCTTCGCCTTTGCCTACACCATCACCGTCCACAACAATGGCCTGCTGCCAGCCAAGCTGCTGTCACGCCACTGGATCATTACCGATGGTGACGGCAATGTCGAAGAAGTACGCGGCGACGGCGTGGTCGGTCAGCAACCATTGATCCAGCCCGGACAGAGCCACACCTACAGCAGCGGCACCGTGATGCCGGCCAAGGTGGGCAACATGCAGGGCAGTTACCAGATGCTCGCCGAGGACGGCAAGCGCTTCGATGCCGTGATCGTCCCGTTCCGCCTGGCCGTGCCGGGCGCCCTGCACTGATGGCGGTGTATGCTGTCGGCGACCTGCAAGGTTGCCTTGAGCCGCTCAAGTGCCTGCTTGAAGAAGTCCGCTTCACGCCTGGCCAGGACAATCTCTGGCTGGTCGGCGACCTGGTCAACCGCGGCCCGCAGTCACTGGAAACCCTGCGTTACCTGTACGCCATGCGCGACTCAGTGACCTGCGTGCTGGGCAATCACGACTTGCACCTGCTGGCCGTGTCGCGCAGGACCGAACGCCTGAAAAAGTCCGATACCCTGAGCGAAATTCTCGACGCACCCGACGGCCAGATGCTGCTCGACTGGCTGCGCCGCCAGAAGCTGCTGCACTATGACGCCGAGCGTAATATCGCCATGGCCCATGCCGGCATCCCGCCACAGTGGTCACTGAAAAAAGCCCTCCGGCTGGCCGCCGAAGTCGAACAGGCGCTGCGCGACGACAAGCAGTACGAACCGTTTCTGGCGCATATGTACGGCAATGAGCCGGCCAAATGGGACAACGACCTGGAGGGCACCACGCGCCTGCGGGTCATCACCAATTACTTTACCCGCATGCGCTTCTGCACCAGCGAGGGCAAGCTCGACCTCAAGGGCAAGGAAGGCATCGACACCGCGATGCCCGGCTACGCGCCCTGGTTCAGCCACAAGCAACGCAAGACCCGTGAGGTGAAGATCGTTTTCGGCCACTGGGCGGCACTCGAAGGCCGCTGCGACGAGCCTGGCGTCTTTGCTCTGGACAGCGGCTGCGTGTGGGGCGGCAGCATGACCTTGCTCAACCTCGACACGCTGGCGCGCCACCGCTGCGATTGCGATCATAATGGCCGGGCGGTCGCCCCCAACCCGATCACGCCGACACCCGCCCGCCTCATCAACGCCCAGGAGCCTCCGACATGACAGAATTCAAACGTATCGCCCCCGAGCAGGCCCAGGGCCTGCGCGAACAGGGCGCGGCACTGGTCGACATCCGCGACCCGCAAACCTTCGCCAGCAACCATATCGCCGGCTCCCGGCATCTGGACAACCACTCGCTGGCCGACTTCATTGCCAAGGCCGACCTCGACCAGCCAGTGATCGTGGTCTGCTACCACGGCAACTCCAGCCAGAGTGCAGCGGCCTATCTGGTCAGCCAGGGCTTCTCGGACGTCTACAGCCTGGACGGCGGTTTCGAACTGTGGCGCAGCACCTATCCGGGCGAAACCGCGCAAGGCTGACTGAAAAAAAAATTCATAAGGCTCACCCCGCATTCTGCGCGGGCTGGGGCCCGAAACCGACGAACGGTTGAGGGCCCTGTGAGCATATCGCTCCTGTACCTTTGCGAAATCCAACTATCCTTACCCTCAGGCCATCCGTAATCCGGGGAGAGCCGGTACACCGGCGCGTGGGTCATCGGTAGTTACTTTTATGGTGTTCTGGGGGGTAACGGCATCTGGAGACTCAGCTGCCGCCAGCATCGACTGACGATCCGCCGCCGGCTCAACGTATCGAGCGAGGTGACGTCATGAGTATTTTTAGCCACTTCCAACAACGCTTCGAAACCACACGGCAGGAAGAGCTCTCATTACAGGAGTACCTTGAGCTCTGCAAACGGGATCGCAGCGCCTATGCTTCGGCAGCAGAGCGACTGCTGATGGCCATTGGGGAACCTGAACTGGTGGACACCTCCACCAATTCGCGGCTGTCGAGGGTGTTCTCCAACAAGGTCATCAGACGTTACCCGGCCTTCGCCGACTTCCACGGAATGGAAGAGTGCATCGAGCAGATCGTGTCGTATTTCCGCCATGCCGCCCAAGGCCTGGAAGAAAAGAAACAGATTCTCTATCTGCTGGGTCCAGTGGGCGGCGGTAAATCGTCCCTGGCCGAGAAACTCAAACAACTGATGCAGAAAGTGCCCTTCTATGCAATCAAGGGCTCGCCGGTATTCGAGTCGCCGCTGGGGCTGTTCAACGCAGCCGAGGACGGCGAAATTCTCGAAGAGGACTTCGGCATTCCGCGTCGCTACCTCAGCACCATCATGTCGCCCTGGGCCACCAAACGGCTGGCTGAATTCGGCGGTGACATCAGCCAGTTCAAGGTGGTCAAACTCTACCCCTCGATTCTCAACCAGATCGGTATCGCCAAGACCGAGCCGGGGGATGAGAACAACCAGGACATCTCTGCCCTGGTGGGCAAGGTCGATATTCGCAAGCTTGAAGAATTCCCGCAGAACGACGCTGACGCCTACAGCTATTCGGGCGCGCTGTGCCGTGCCAACCAGGGCCTGATGGAATTCGTCGAGATGTTCAAGGCGCCGATCAAGGTCCTTCACCCGCTGCTCACCGCTACCCAGGAAGGTAACTACAACAGCACCGAAGGTCTGGGCGCGATTCCGTTCAACGGCACCCTGCTGGCTCACTCCAACGAGTCGGAGTGGCACAGCTTCCGTAACAACAAGAACAACGAGGCATTCATCGACCGGATCTACATCGTCAAGGTGCCGTACTGCCTGCGCGTCAGCGATGAAATAAAGATCTACGAGAAACTGCTGATCAATAGCTCCCTGGCCAACGCTCACTGCGCGCCGGATACGCTCAAGATGCTGGCGCAGTTCACCACCCTGTCGCGCCTCAAAGAGCCTGAGAACTCCAACATCTACTCCAAGATGCGCGTGTACGACGGCGAAAACCTCAAGGACACCGACCCCAAGGCCAAGTCGATTCAGGAGTACCGCGACAGCGCCGGTGTCGATGAGGGCATGACCGGTCTCTCGACCCGTTTCGCCTTCAAGATCCTGTCCAAAGTGTTCAACTTCGACCCGCATGAAGTGGCCGCCAACCCGGTTCACCTGCTGTACGTGCTCGAACAGCAGATCGAGCAGGAGCAATACCCGGCCGAAACCCGCGAGCGTTATCTGCGCTTCATCAAGGAATACCTGGCACCGCGCTATATCGAGTTCATCGGCAAGGAAATCCAGACCGCCTACCTTGAGTCCTACAGCGAATACGGGCAGAACATCTTTGACCGCTACGTGCTGTATGCGGACTTCTGGATTCAGGATCAGGAATATCGCGATCCGGAAACCGGCGAGATCCTCAACCGCGTGGCCCTCAACGAAGAACTGGAAAAGATCGAGAAACCGGCCGGCATCAGCAATCCGAAGGATTTCCGTAACGAAATCGTCAACTTCGTCCTGCGTGCGCGGGCCAACAACAATGGCAAGAATCCGACCTGGCTGAGTTATGAAAAGCTGCGGGTGGTGATCGAGAAGAAAATGTTCTCCAACACCGAAGACCTGCTGCCGGTCATCAGCTTCAACGCCAAAGCCAGCAAAGAGGACCAACAGAAACACAACGACTTCGTCACTCGAATGGTCGAGCGGGGCTACACCGACAAACAGGTACGGCTACTCTCCGAGTGGTACCTGCGCGTACGCAAATCGCAATAAGACAGCCACAAGCGACAAGCTTCGAGTGGCCAGCACGTCAGTGCGTCGTCCTCACAGGTTCGACGCACTGACCGATGGTCGCGTGAAGCCGGCGTTTCGACAGTCTAACTTGCAGCTTGTAGCTTGGAGCTTGCAGCTCCCCTAAGGGGCCCGTATGAGCTATGTGATCGACCGACGCCTCAATGGCAAGAACAAGAGCACGGTGAACCGCCAGCGTTTCCTGCGGCGTTACCGTGACCACATCAAGAAGGCGGTGGAAGAAGCCGTCAGCCGTCGTTCCATCACCGATATGGAACATGGCGAACAGATCAGCATTCCTGGCCGCGATATCGACGAGCCAGTGCTGCACCACGGGCGCGGCGGCAAACAGACCGTGGTGCATCCCGGCAACAAGGAATTCACCGCAGGCGAGCGCATCGCCCGGCCGCAAGGCGGTGGCGCCGGTAAAGGAGCCGGCAAGGCCAGCAACAGCGGCGAAGGCATGGACGAGTTCGTGTTCCAGATCACTCAGGAAGAGTTTCTGGAGTTCATGTTCGAAGACCTCGAGCTGCCCAACCTGGTCAAGCGCAACCTCACCGGCACCGACACCTTCAAGACCGTACGTGCAGGGATCAGCAACGAGGGCAACCCTTCACGCATCAACATCATCCGCACCCTGCGCTCGGCTCATGCGCGGCGCATTGCGCTGTCCGGCAGCAGCCGCGCCAAGCTCAAGCAGGCCCAGGCCGAACTTGAGCGAATCAAGCTGGAAGAGCCGGACAACTTCGGCGATATCCAGGAACTTGAAACAGAAATAGAACGGCTCAAGGGCCGTATTCGTCGCGTTCCTTACCTGGATACCTTTGACCTCAAATACAACCTGCTGGTCAAGCAACCCAACCCCAGCTCCAAGGCCGTGATGTTCTGCCTGATGGACGTATCCGGCTCCATGACCCAGGCCACCAAGGACGTCGCCAAGCGCTTCTTCATCCTGCTGTACCTGTTTCTCAAGCGTAACTACGACAAGATCGAAGTCGTGTTCATCCGTCACCACACCAGTGCCCGGGAAGTCGACGAAGAAGAGTTTTTCTATTCACGCGAAACCGGCGGCACCATCGTTTCCAGCGCTCTGAAACTGATGCAGGAGATCATGGCCGAGCGTTACCCGGCCAGCGAGTGGAACATCTACGCCGCACAGGCTTCCGATGGCGACAACTGGAACGACGACTCGCCCATTTGCCGGGAAATTCTCACCAAGCAGATCATGCCGTTCGTGCAGTACTACACCTATGTGGAGATCACCCCGCGCGAGCACCAAGCGCTGTGGTTCGAATACGAACGCATCGGCGAAGAGTTCGCCGACACCTTCGCCCAACAGCAACTGGTTTCCGCCGGTGATATCTACCCGGTATTCCGTGAACTCTTCCAGCGCAGGTTAGTGACATGACCGCTAGAGATCAGAAACGCCAGCCCCTCTCCACGGGGTCAGAGTGGACATTCGAACTGATCCAGGCCTACGACCGTGAAATCAGCCGTATTGCCGACCGTTACGCCCTGGACACCTACCCCAACCAGATCGAGGTTATTACTGCCGAACAGATGATGGACGCCTACGCTTCGGTCGGCATGCCGCTGGGCTACCATCACTGGTCCTACGGCAAGCAGTTCCTGAGCACCGAGAAATCCTATTCCCGCGGGCAAATGGGCCTGGCCTACGAGATCGTCATCAACTCCGACCCGTGCATCGCCTACCTGATGGAAGAGAACACCATCTGCATGCAGGCACTGGTGGTGGCCCACGCCTGCTACGGGCATAACAGTTTCTTCAAGGGCAACTACCTGTTTCGCACCTGGACCGATGCCAGCTCGATCATCGATTATCTGGTGTTCGCCAAGCAGTACATCACCCAGTGCGAAGAACGCCACGGTATCGATGCCGTCGAAGACCTGATCGACTCGTGCCACGCACTGATGAACTACGGCGTGGACCGCTACAAGCGGCCGTATCCGATCTCCGCCGAGGAAGAGCGCCGCCGGCAAAAAGACCGTGAAGAACACCTGCAACGGCAGATCAACGACCTGTGGCGCACCATCCCGAAAAACGCAGGGAAAAACAGCCAGTCAGACAACGCCCGCTTCCCGGCCGAGCCGCAGGAAAACATCCTCTACTTCATCGAGAAACACGCCCCGTTGCTGGAGCCCTGGCAGCGTGAGGTGGTGCGCATCGTGCGCAAGATCGCGCAGTACTTCTATCCACAGCGCCAGACCCAGGTGATGAACGAAGGCTGGGCGACCTTCTGGCACTACACACTGATCAACGACCTCTACGACGAGGGCCTGGTCACCGACGGCTTCATGTTCGAGTTCCTCCAATCGCACACCAGCGTGATCTATCAGCCGGGTTTTGACAGCCCCTATTACAGCGGCATCAACCCCTACACCCTGGGCTTCTCGATGTTTCAGGATATCCGCCGGATTTGCGAGAACCCCACCGAAGAAGACCGCCGCTGGTTCCCGGACATTGCCGGTGGCGACTGGCTGAGCACCATCAAGTTCGCCATGAGCAGCTTCAAGGACGAGAGCTTCATCCTCCAGTACCTGTCACCCAAGGTCATGCGCGACCTGAAGCTGTTCAGCATCATGGACGACGACCAGAAAGATGAACTGCTGGTGCCGGCCATTCATGACGAGGACGGTTACCGCACCATCCGCGAAACCCTGGCCGCGCAGTACAACCTCGGCAACCGCGAACCCAATGTGCAGATCTATAGCATCGACCGACGCGGCGACCGCTCGCTGACCCTGCGCCATCAGCAATACAACCGCAAGCCGCTGGGCGAGTCCACTGACGAGGTACTCAAGCACCTGCATCGCCTGTGGGGCTTTGACGTACATCTGGAAACCCTGCAGGGCGACCAGGTGGTCAAGACCCATCACGTGCCGCCCCGTGGCGAGGGTGCCGAAAGCGAATACCCGCGCCTGGATCTGGCGGTGGTCCACCACCTCTGAAAGGGCGGCTGCAACAACCTAAGCGCGGCAGCCAGCAGGTCGTTTGGGGAGGTTTCAGAAAGATCGTCATGCACTTTTAACCTCCG
This sequence comes from Pseudomonas sp. StFLB209, assembly GCF_000829415.1. NCBI lineage: Bacteria > Pseudomonadati > Pseudomonadota > Gammaproteobacteria > Pseudomonadales > Pseudomonadaceae > Pseudomonas > Pseudomonas sp. StFLB209. Next base: position 1,363,038 of record NZ_AP014637.1, read on the forward strand.
TCAGCCCCACACAGGGTTTATCCTGTCGGGCTTACGGAGGTTCTTATGCAGATCTATAAAGTCGGCGGCGCCGTGCGCGACCGCTTGCTGGGGCAACCCGTCACCGATATCGACTGGGTCGTGGTCGGCGCGACCAGCGACGAAATGCTGATCAAGGGCTATCGCCCGGTGGGCACGGACTTTCCGGTATTCCTCCATCCCCTGACCGGTGAAGAACATGCCCTGGCGCGTACCGAGCGCAAGAGCGGGGTCGGCTACGGCGGCTTCGTCTTTCATGCCAGCCCCGAGGTTACGCTGGAACAGGACCTGATCCGTCGCGACCTGACCATCAACGCGATGGCCGAAGACAAGGACGGCAACCTGACCGACCCCTACGGCGGCCAGCACGACCTTGAGGCCCGCATACTCCGTCATGTGTCCCCGGCCTTTGCCGAAGATCCCCTGCGCGTGCTGCGCGTCGCCCGCTTTGCGGCACGTTACGCCGGTCATGGGTTCAGCATCGCGCCCGAAACCATGGACCTGATGCGCCAGCTCAGCGAGTCGGGCGAACTTCAGGCGTTGACGCCGGAGCGCAGCTGGAAAGAAATCTCCCGCGCCCTGATGGAGGACCACCCTGAGGTGTTCATTCGAGTGCTGCACGACTGCGGCGCGCTCAAAGAACTGATGCCAGAGGTCGAAGCCTTGTTTGGCGTACCGCAGCCCGAGGCACATCACCCCGAGATCGACACCGGTGAGCATGTACTGAACGTTTTGCAACAGACCGCACGGCACCAGCAACCACTGAGCGTACGCTGGGCCTGCCTGCTGCATGACCTGGGCAAAGGCGTCACCCCGGAAAGCGAATGGCCCCGGCACATCGCCCATGAACACACCGGCCTGCCACTGATCAAGGCACTCAACGAACGGTTTCGCGCGCCTCGGGAATGCCAGGAGTTGGCACTGCTGGTCGGCCAGTACCACACCCATGGGCACCGGGCACTGGAGCTAAAGCCCTCGACCCTGCTGGAGCTGCTGCAGAGCTTCGACGTGTACCGGCGCCCGCAGCGGTTCCAGGAGTTTATCTGCGCCTGCGAAATGGACGCTCGCGGCCGGCTGGGGTTCGAACAGCGCGATTATCCACAGGCAAGCTACCTGCAGGGCGCCGCCGAAACCGCACGCGCCGTGTCGGTACAACCGCTACTGGAAAAAGGCCTCAAAGGCCAGGAACTGGGCAATGCGCTGAAAGAAGCGCGGCTGGATCGGCTGAAGATCTACAAGGCCGAGTATCAGCAAGGACTTCAGGGCTGAAACAGAGCGCCGCCCGGCTGCTCTTGCGGTAAACATCTGCCCCCGTAGGAGCGGCTTCAGCCGCGAAGGCTTCGCCGCTAAAGCGGCTCCTGCGATGCGCCGTGTTTACCGTGCGACAGAGCGGTCTCAAGCAGCTCCGGTGGCGTCAAAGCCTGCCCCCGCCATTCAAACGCCACCGGCCACAATTGCTGGTCGATCTGGGCGCCGGCCCAGAGCTCGACAAACGACTGCCCAGTTCCCGGATGCACACGCTCCGGGGCGATCAATGACAACGGCCACAAAACAAAGGCATTTTTGAGAATTTCAGCGCGCGGCAGGATCAGCCCGTCGAAATTGCCGACCAGATCACCGTACAGCAACACGTCGATATCCAGCGGCAAACCGACGCGATCAGGCGCGTAACGGCCGTTATCTGCCTCGATGAATTTCAACCGGCGGTCCAGTTCAATCAGCGGCAGATCAGTCAGCGCCGAAACCACCAGATTGAAGAACGGCCCGCTCTTGATCCCCACCGCATGGCTTTCGAACACGGGCGAGCAATTCAGGTCGGTAAGAAACCCGGCCAGGGCATCAAGCCCGGCTGCCAGGTGCCGTTCGCGCTCGATATTGCTGCCCAGGCCCAGGAAAATCCGCGTCAGCGACATCCGCGCTCGATCTCCACGCCCACACCCTTGGCGGCGGCAACGGCGCCGGGCTTGGTCAGTTTGATGTGCAACCACGGAATGTTGAACTCACTCATCAACACCTCGGCCAGCCGTTCGGCAAACGTCTCGACCAACTGGAACTGGCTCTGCGCAGCAAAAGCCTGGATGCGCTCGGACACACTGGCGTAATCCAGTGCCTTGCTCAGGTCGTCGTTCTCGGCTGCCGGGCGGTTATCCCAGGCGAAACTCAAGTCCAGACGCAGGCACTGACGAATGCTGCGCTCCCAATCGTAGGCGCCGATGACGGTGTCAACTTCCAGCCCTTCGATGAACACTCTGTCCAAGCACTACTCTCCACTGCACGACAAGGGCGCGATGCGCCGTTAGAATCAGGGCATCCTCGCCCGGAATGGTTAGCATGTTTTGGTTACTGGCGATATTCGCCTACCTGCTCGGCTCACTGTCCTTCGCCATCCTGCTCAGCCGCCTCACTGGCAGCCCGGACCCACGTGCCAGCGGCTCAGGCAACGCCGGGGCAACCAACATGCTGCGCCTGGCCGGCAAGAAACTCGCCATCCTGACGCTGGCGGGCGATCTTTGCAAAGGCCTGTTGCCTGTGCTGATCGCCGACTACTGCGGCCTGAGCCACAACGAGCAGGCCTGGATCGGTGTCTGCGCGGTGCTGGGGCATCTGTTTCCGCTGTACTTCCGCTTTCAGGGTGGCAAGGGTGTCGCCACCGCCGCCGGCATGCTGCTCGGGCTGTATCCGCCGGCGGCCTTGCTGGCTGCGCTCATCTGGCTACTGACCTTTCATCTGACCCGCACCAGCTCGCTGGCGGCATTGATCGCCACGCCCCTGACCCTGCCACTGCTGGCCTGGCAGGAACCCAGAGTGCTGCTGCCAGTCAGCGTCCTGACCCTGCTGATTGTCTGGCGTCATCGCGGCAATCTACGCGACCTGCTCGAAGGACGCGAACGACATTTTTGAATGCCCGTATGAAAATTGATCAGCACCAAAACCGCTGCACGTCGCCCGCTCACAGGCTCGGCAACTGCTCCATCGGCCAGCGGGCCTGAACACTGATCCCAAGCCCTTCCTTCTGCCCGGCCAGCAACCGCTGGCAGCCGGCATAGGCGATCATCGCGCCGTTGTCCGTACAGAACTGTGGCCGTGCGTAGAAAACCTGGCCGTTCATCTCACCCAGCATGCTCTCCAGCGACGCACGCAGCGCCTTGTTGGCGCTCACACCACCGGCGATCACCAGGCTCTTGAGCCCGGCCTGTTTGAGTGCCCGCTTGCACTTGATGGTCAAAGTGTCCACCACCGCCTGCTGGAAGGCCAGCGAGATGTCGCAACGGGTTTGTTCGCTGTCGTCGCCAGACGCCTGGCACTGCTGCCAGGTGTTGAGCGCCGAGGTTTTCAGGCCGCTGAAGCTGAACGTCAGGCCCGGACGATCGGTCATCGGCCGCGGAAAAGTAAAACGCCCTGGCACGCCCTTGCTCGCCAAATGGGCAATTTCCGGGCCGCCAGGGTAGCGCAGGCCCATCATCTTGGCGGTCTTGTCGAAGGCTTCACCGGCCGCGTCATCCAGCGACTCGCCCATCAGTTCGTATTCACCGATGCCATCGACCCGGACCAGTTGGGTGTGACCACCGGAAACCAGCAAAGCAACGAACGGAAACTCGGGTGGCTGGGCTTCAAGCATCGGTGCCAGCAGATGGCCTTCCATGTGATGCACGCCCAGCGCCGGAATGTCCCAGGCAAACGCCAGCGCTTGCGCACACGACGCACCGACCAGCAACGCGCCGACCAGCCCGGGGCCGGCCGTGTAGGCAATGGCGTCGATATCGGTGGCCACGCAGTCGGCTTCGGCCAGCACCTGACGAATCAGCGGCAGCATGCGCTTGACGTGATCGCGCGAGGCCAGCTCGGGCACCACACCGCCATACACCCGGTGCAGGTCGATCTGGCTGAACAGCGCGTCGGCCAGCAGGCCGCGCTCGCTGTCGTATAATGCGACGCCGGTTTCATCGCAGGAAGTTTCTAATCCCAGTACTAGCATGGGGTGCGCCTTTTCAGGGGGGCAAACTTGACGAGACCGCGCAAAAGCCTGAGCGCTCAGCCTCAAGAAGGCGCGCATCATAGTCGCCGACCCGCATGCCGACCAGTGCTTTTCGATCAGAGGCTTTGCATTCCTGCTGACGAAGGGGTAACATCCGCAACCCTTAAAAACCGACGTATTCAGTGCAACGTTTGCACGAAGCGTTGCCCCCCGGTAATGAATGAAGGTAGCTCTGGATGCCAGCCGTCAAAGTAAAAGAGAACGAACCCTTCGACGTAGCTCTGCGTCGTTTCAAGCGCTCCTGCGAAAAAGCCGGTGTTCTGGCTGAAGTTCGCAGCCGTGAATTCTACGAGAAGCCAACTGCAGAGCGTAAGCGCAAAGCAGCGGCAGCCGTAAAGCGTCACGCCAAGAAAGTTCAGCGCGAACAGCGCCGCGCCGTTCGTCTGTACTAATACAGACTGACGCCGCAAGCTTCTGCCTTGCCCGGCCATAAGCCGGGCTGTCGGCAGTTGTTGTTTACTGACAAAACCCATCAGGCATTGCCTGAGCAAGCGGGTTTGGTCAGCGCACTTCCAGCCTGACTCCAGGCCGTGCGATGCGTTTTCCTGTAAAGCGCTTCAACGCACAAAGACGTTATGCCCTCGCGACTTTTCTCGCTTAAAGCCAACGGGGCTACGTTTCAACCGGCCACACCAGGGCCGGCTCAAGCGCATCTTTCAAAAAAGCACCTCAACAAAGCTCCCTGTCGTATCAGGGCCGAGTGCATTGACGTCATTCATACCGCACAATGACGAGCGCTGTAACACCGCATTTCGCCTGATGAGAACGCCATGGCCGGGTTGATTCCCCAGAGTTTCATTGACGACCTCCTGAACCGCACCGATATCGTCGACGTGGTGAGTTCGCGCGTGCAACTCAAGAAGGCCGGCAAAAACCATGTGGCCTGCTGCCCGTTCCACAAGGAAAAGAGCCCGTCGTTCAGCGTCAGCCCCGACAAGCAGTTCTACTACTGCTTCGGTTGTGGCGCGGGCGGTAACGCGCTGGGCTTCATCATGGACCACGACAACCTGGACTTTCCCCAGGCTGTCGAAGAACTGGCCAAGGCCGCTGGCATGGAAGTGCCGCGCGAGCAGAGCGTGCGCGGCCAGAAACCGCGCCAGCCAACCGATTCGCCGCTGTACCCGTTGCTGGAAGCCGCCGCCGAGTTCTACCGCCAGGCACTCAAAAACCACCCGGCGCGCAAAGCTGCCGTCGATTACCTCAAAGGCCGCGGCCTGTCGGGTGAAATCGCCCGCGACTTCGGCATGGGCTTTGCCCCACCCGGCTGGGACAACCTCTACAAACACCTGAGCAGTGACAGCCTGCAACAGAAGGTGATGATCGACGCAGGACTGCTGATCGAAAACACCGAGACCGGCAAGCGTTACGACCGCTTCCGCGACCGGGTGATGTTTCCGATCCGCGACAGCCGAGGTCGGGTGATCGCCTTTGGTGGCCGGGTGCTCGGCGACGACAAGCCCAAGTACCTGAACTCACCGGAAACCCCGGTGTTTCACAAAGGCCAGGAACTGTACGGCCTGTATGAGGCGCGCAAATTCAATCGCAACCTCGACGAAATCATCGTCGTCGAGGGCTACATGGACGTCATTGCCCTGGCCCAGCAAGGCCTGCGCAATGCCGTCGCCACGCTGGGCACCGCCACCAGCGAAGAACACCTCAAGCGGCTGTTTCGCGTGGTGCCCAGCGTATTGTTTTGCTTCGACGGCGACCAGGCCGGTCGCAATGCCGCCTGGCGCGCACTGGAAGCGACGCTGTCGAGCCTGCAGGACGGGCGCAAGGCACGCTTTCTGTTTCTGCCCGAAGGCGAAGACCCGGACACCCTGGTGCGCGCCGAAGGCACGGACGCCTTCAAGGCGCGGATCAACCAGCATGCACAACCGCTGGCTGATTACTTTTTCGAACAACTGACCCATGAGGCCGATCCGCGCTCACTGGAGGGCAAGGCACACCTGGTAACGCTGGCCGCGCCGCTGATCGAAAAAGTCCCCGGCGCCAACCTGCGCACCCTGATGCGCCAGCGCCTTAGCGAGATTACCGGGCTCAGCGGCGAGGCCATGAGCCAGATGGCGCACAATGCCCCGGCGCAGAGCATGCCGGCCCATGACAGCCATGCTGACTACAACGGCATGCCTGACTACGCCGACTTTGCTCCGGCGGGCGGCTATGAAGCCTACGATCAGGAGCCGCAGTGGACGCCGCCCAGAGGTGGCGGCGGTGCCGGTCGTCAGAATCAGAAAAAATGGGACGGCAAGCCCTGGAACAAGAAAGGCCAGGGTCAGGACTTTGAACAACGCAAGCCGCGCACGCCGGTTACGGTCGAGCAACCGATGCAGACCGCTCTGCGCACCTTGCTGCACCACCCGGAACTGGCCGAAAAGGTCGACAATGCGAGCCGGTTTGCCGATGAAGACAATTTCCAGGCGCAGCTGCTGGTCGCTTTGATCGAAGCCCGGCAAAAGAATCCGGGGTTGCGGTCGTTACAGTTGATAGCCCGCTGGCACGGCACCGAACAGGGCCGTTTGCTGCGCGCACTGGCCGAAAAGGAATGGTTGATCGAGGCCGACAACCTTGAACAACAGTTTTTCGACACTATAACTAGGTTAACCGCCCGCCAACGCGAGCGACTCCTGGACCGTTTGATCACCAAGGAAAAGCAGACCGGGCTGACTGCAGATGAAAAAATCCAGCTCTTGAGTCTGCTTTGTCGCAAAGAGCAGACACAAAACCCGACCTCAACTGGCGCGTGAGGTCCTAGCTCGGGTATAATCCTCGGCTTGTTTTTTGCCCGCCAAGACCTTCAGTGGATAGGGTGTTATGTCCGGAAAAGCGCAACAGCAGTCTCGTATTAAAGAGTTGATCACCCTGGGTCGTGAGCAGAAGTATCTGACTTACGCAGAGGTCAACGACCACTTGCCTGAGGATATTTCAGATCCTGAGCAGGTGGAAGACATCATCCGCATGATCAACGACATGGGGATCCCGGTCCACGAGAGTGCTCCGGATGCAGACGCCCTCATGCTGGCCGATGCCGACACCGACGAAGCAGCCGCTGAAGAAGCCGCCGCAGCGTTGGCGGCGGTAGAAAGCGACATCGGCCGCACCACCGACCCGGTGCGCATGTACATGCGCGAAATGGGTACGGTCGAGCTTCTGACCCGCGAAGGCGAGATCGAAATCGCCAAACGCATCGAGGAAGGTATCCGGGAAGTCATGGGCGCTATCTCCCATTTCCCTGGCACCGTCGAATACATCCTCTCCGAATACACTCGCGTCACCAGCGAAGGCGGTCGGCTGTCCGACGTCCTGAGCGGCTACATCGACCCGGATGACGGCATTGCGCCGCCAGCCGAAGTGCCGCCGCCAATGGACGAAAAGACCGCCAAGGCTGCCGAAGGTGACGACGACGAAGACGAAGAGTCCGAAAGCGGCGACGACGAGGAAGAGGCCGAGAGCGGTCCGGACCCGGTCGTTGCCCAGCAGCGTTTCGGTGCTGTTGCCGACCAGTTGGCAATCGCCCTCAAGGCCCTGAAAAAAGGCCGTGACGACAAGCAGGCCATCGCTGAAATGCTGGCCCTGGCTGATCTGTTCATGCCGATCAAGCTGGTGCCGAAGCAATTCGAAGTGCTGGTCGAACGCGTCCGTGGTGCTCTGGAGCGCCTGCGTGCCCAAGAGCGCGCCATCATGCAACTGTGTGTGCGTGATGCCCGCATGCCACGTGCCGACTTCCTGCGCCAGTTCCCTGGCAACGAAGTTGACCTGGCCTGGAGCGACTCGCTGGCCAACAGCAAGAGCAAGCATGGCGAAGCCATCGTGCGCTTCCAGCCTGACATCAAGCGTTGCCAGCAGAAGCTGCGCGACCTTGAAGAAGAAACCGGCCTGACCGTTGCTGAAATCAAGGACATCAACCGTCGCATGTCGATCGGTGAGGCCAAGGCCCGCCGCGCCAAGAAAGAAATGGTCGAGGCGAACCTGCGTCTGGTGATCTCCATCGCCAAGAAGTACACCAACCGTGGCCTGCAATTCCTCGACCTGATCCAGGAAGGCAACATTGGTCTGATGAAGGCGGTGGACAAGTTCGAATACCGTCGCGGCTACAAGTTCTCGACCTACGCCACCTGGTGGATCCGTCAGGCCATCACCCGGTCGATTGCCGACCAGGCGCGCACCATCCGTATTCCGGTGCACATGATCGAGACGATCAACAAGCTCAACCGTATTTCCCGGCAGATGCTGCAGGAAATGGGTCGTGAACCGACCCCGGAAGAGCTGGGCGAGCGCATGGAAATGCCTGAGGACAAGATCCGCAAGGTACTGAAGATCGCCAAAGAGCCGATCTCCATGGAAACCCCGATCGGTGACGACGAAGATTCGCATCTGGGCGACTTCATCGAGGACTCCACCATGCAGTCGCCAATTGACGTGGCGACCGTAGAGAGCCTCAAGGAAGCCACCCGCGAAGTGCTGTCGGGCCTCACCGCCCGCGAAGCCAAAGTCCTGCGTATGCGTTTCGGTATCGACATGAACACCGACCACACGCTGGAAGAAGTCGGCAAGCAATTCGACGTGACCCGTGAGCGTATCCGTCAGATCGAAGCCAAGGCGCTGCGCAAGCTGCGCCACCCGACCCGTAGCGAGCACCTGCGCTCGTTCCTGGACGAGTAAGCGCTTCAGCGTTCACCAGAACCCCCGGCTTGCCGGGGGTTTTGCGTTTCTGAGCCCTACCCATAACCCTGTAGGACCGGCCGGGCGGCGATCCGTTTTATCCGCGAAGCTTCGCAGCAAAGCAGCTCTTACATACCTCCCCAATCCCACCAATCATCATTTACCCGGCAAGCCCGGCAAATATGTCCTACACCTATGTACGCCACGGGCAAAAAACCTGTGCGCACCGGCCCCCTGTTGTAGCCGGCCTCACTCGCCCGCTTCAACAAGGATGTGCATTCATGCATGGACTTATACTCGACCTCGACGCTTGCCCGTCAATCGACAGTTCCCCGGCACCCTTACCTGCCGCACTGGCCCACGAGCCGGACAACCGCCTGCAGCTCGCCGCCACGGCCTTTGAACACAGTACCGCTGCGGTAATGATCACCGACACCCACCAGCGCATCCTGGCGGTCAACGCGGCGTTCAGCATCATCACCGGCTACAGCGAACAACAAGCCCTCAACCAGACACCCCGCCTGCTTGCCTCCGGCCAGCACGACAGCGCGTTCTTCGCCGCCATGTGGCACAAGCTCAACGCCGAAGGCCAATGGCAAGGCGAAATCTGCAACCGCCGCCAGAACGGCGACACCTACCCCAGTTGGCTGAGCATCAACACCCAACGCGACGCCGACGGCACTATCAGCCACTTCATCGCTGTGTTTGCCGACATCTCCGACCTCAAACGCTCCGCCGCCCGCCTCGACCACCAGGCCCACCACGACCCGCTGACCGGCCTGCCCAACCGCACCCTGTTCGAAAACCGCCTGAGCAGCGCCCTGCAACACAGCCAGGACTCCGCCAGCCTCGGCGCGGTGCTGTTCATCGACCTGGACCGCTTCAAACCCGTCAACGACACCCTCGGCCACGCCGTAGGTGACCTGCTGCTGAAAAGCCTGGCCCAGCGCCTCAAAGACAACCTGCGCGACATCGATACCGTGGCCCGCTTGGGCGGCGACGAATTCGTGGTCCTGTTGCCCGGCCTGCTGCAAGCCAGCGACGCCCAGAGCATCGCCAGCAAACTGCTGACCAGCCTGCAGACGCCCCTGCCCGCTGGCGAACACCAACTGGTGATCGGTGCCAGCATCGGCATCAGCCTGTTCCCCGATGACGGCCTGGACAGCGCCACCCTGCTCAAAAACGCCGATGCCGCCATGTACCGCGCCAAAGCCAAAGGCCGTAACTGCGTGGAACGCTACAGCCACGACCTCAGCGTACGCCGCCGCGAGCGCATCGCCCTGGAACAGCAACTCCAACAGGCCATCGACAACCACCAGCTAAGCCTGAGCTTCCAGCCGCGCATCAGCCTGCCCGACCAGCGCCTGAGCGGCGCCGCCGTGCAACTGCGCTGGAACCACCCGCAACTCGGCCTGCTGACGCCCGAACACTTCATGCCACTGGCCGAAGCCAGCGGCAGCAGCCGCCAGATCGGCGAATGGCTGATGGAAACCGCGTGCCGACAACTGCAGCACTGGCAAAAACAACAACCCGGCTTCGGCCCGCTGGCCATCAGCCTGACCAGCGCCCAACTGCGCCAGCCGCAACTGCCCGAGCGGATGCTGCAACTGCTCAGCGCCTTTCGCCTGAAACCTGCCAGCCTGCAACTGGAAATCACCGAACAAAGCATCATGAACCAGCCCGAACACACCCTCAGCGTGCTGCACAGCCTCAAACGCCTGGGCATCCGCCTGGCGATCGACGACTTCGGCACCGGCCATTCCTCACTGGGCTACCTTAAACGCCTGCCGCTGGACGCCCTGAAAATCGACCGCAGCTTCATCCGCAGCCTGCCCGAAGACCGCCACGACACCGCCATCGTCCGCGCCATCATCGCCCTGGGCCACAGCCTGCAACTGACCGTCATCGCCGAAGGCATCGAAACCCCGGAACAACGGCGGGTGCTGGAAGCGGAAGGCTGCCGGCAGCTCCAGGGGCCACTCATCGGCGCCCCGCTGGCGGCGGAGGACTTTCAGGAAAAATGTGTTGTAACGAGGTTTTTGGAAAATGCCGATGGTGCCGCCCGCCAAGCACCGTTATAATCCGCGACCTGCAAAAGGGCCTATAGCTCAGTTGGTTAGAGCAGAGGACTCATAATCCTTTGGTCCACGGTTCGAGTCCGTGTGGGCCCACCAGAAAATCGAAAGCCGCGCATTGCGCGGCTTTTTTGTATCTTGCGGGAAGCGTCGCTCATCTCGTCTCGCCCCCTCTCATCGTCCACAAAACGTCCGCACCTTCGCCACTCAGCCAGCCGGCGGGCAAGACGCTTCAGAACTTGCATACCGCAAAAAATACGTCGCGCACATAGGTCGCCACCAGCGACATAAGGGCACAACGTGTCGCTAAAACTCAAAAACAGCGACACGTTATTTAGAGATAAACACTCAAGGCCCCCTTGGCCGCATCGCATACTCGAAAGCAGTAGCCGCAACTCAGTCCTGTGACATCGGCTCAGCAAAGCCCAGCACATCACCCAGCGCCTCATCCATCAACTTCCCCACATCCGCACCAAGAAACTCCGCCTGCACAAGCGCGATCAACGCAATCGGGCTCACACCCAGAACCTGCGCAAGATCCCCAATGGTCCCCAGCGTCGGCGAGTACTCGCCCTTTTCCAGCATCCGGACATAGCGCTCGCTGACCACCGCACCGAAGTCTTCCTGGGTCAGGCCCTTTAGCCGTCGCAGGCGCTTGAAGGTTGTGCCGAAGGCAACGTTGTAGTCCATCTGTGGCTGCTCAAAAAATGAGCATTCAACACGTTGCACAAAAACCAGAACAGGAAGTATGCATCCGGTAACGAAACGCATCTTTATGCGATCAACCCATCCTCATCGTCCATCCAAGGAGGAGTTCATGAGCCATCACATATCCCCAATCACTCTCAACCATCTACCTACCCTCTCACCCCGCCCCGACAACGCCGCCGATCACACCGGCAAGCGCCGCGGCACCCTGACGGCAATCGCCTGGTATCGCTCCAGCCGCTCCGGCAAAGGCACGGTCTGGCTATGCCGATGCGACTGCGGTCTGTTCGAGTACCGACGCCCCGGCACGTGGGCCAACCGCCCTTCTCCTGACGACACATGCAAAGCCTGCCTGCGCGCCAAGGGGCCGAATGCGCGACACACGGCTCCGGCTCGCTTGCAGCGCTGGGCGGACAGTTTGCGCAGTAACGGGCTGACCGATGCGGAGATTGCCAGGATTCGGGCGCCGGGCATGATGGTGGAAACCCGAGGTTTAACGGCTAGTGAGATACGTGAGCAGTTGGCTGTTATGGATGTACGTTAGACAGTGAGCCGAATATCCAGCACTATAAGCTCATTCGATGAGCCGAATAGGCTCTCTAATCGGCTCATGAGCGAGAATGCTATGCAGAACCCCTTCTGGATCTGGCAGCAGCCCCAATGGCCGCATTTTAATTGGCAAGCCGACATACTGGCGCCGCTGCTGCGTGCCTGCACGATGGCTCAGGGTCGTTTGCTCGGTATGGTCGGTGCCGTCAGTGCGGATGCCGAGGCGCAGAGCCGTCTGGATGCCATGTTGCGCAATATCATTACCTCGTCAGCCATTGAGGGCGAGCAGTTGAATGCTGGCTCGGTGCGTTCCTCTCTGGCCCGGCGCTTGGGCATTAACGAGCAAGGTCCGGTGTCGCCTCGCTCTGAAGGGTTGGCCGAGTTGCTGGTGGATGCCACCGGCACGTCTTCACAACCGCTTGATCTGCAGCGGCTGTTTGCCTGGCACCGCTGGCTGTTCCCGGTTGATGAGGGATTGTTAGCTCGCCCGCTCGGTATCGGCACGTTGCGCGGCCATGAGCCGATGCAGGTTGTCTCCGGTCGGCTTGATCGGCCTACCGTGCACTTTGAGGCGCCACCCCGTGAGGGACTGGAGCAGCAACTGGATACGTTTCTTGCGTGGTTCGAGAACAGCCGCAGCGATAGCCAGCTTGATCCGTTGCTACGCGCCGGTATCGCCCATTTCTGGTTTGTCACCCTTCACCCGTTCGATGACGGCAATGGCCGCCTGACGCGCACCATCACCGATCTGGCCCTGGCCCAAAGCGAGCAGCAGGCCATCCGCTTCTATGCAATGTCGGCGAGCATTCTGGAAGATCGCGCCGGTTACTACCGCATTCTTGAGGCCAGCCAGAAAGGCAGCCTGGATATCACCGCGTGGCTGCAATGGTTCCTGAGCACGCTGCTGAACAGCCTGGAACAAGCCTTGGCCCGGATCGATCGGGTACTGGCCAAGGCCCGCTTCTGGCAGGCGCATCGTGATCAGGCCCTGTCGGCAGAGCAAATCAAAGTGCTTAACCGCCTGCTCGATGGTGGTGAGCGGGGCTTTGAAGAGGGCATCAGTGCAGCGCAATATCAGGCCGTTGCCAAGGTTTCCAAGGCTACCGCCACACGGCACTTGAGTGATCTGATGGAAAAGGGCTGTCTTGTGCGACTGCCGGGTGGTGGGCGTAGTACTCGTTATCAGATTGCGGTGAGCTGAAATTCATCGAACACATGCTTGAATTGGTCACCCCGGGAGATGCGCACGCTCGGGTTGCCAGTGAAAGGGTCGGTAAAACTGCGGTATCTGCTGTGCACTTACCGCCGCCTTCGTCGGCAAGCCAACCCCACCGGGTCTGCGGTGCTTATCTGAACAGGATGGGTAGCTAAGTCAGTGTCGCACTGTGACTACAGGCTACTTAATCACAGCGAGTAGCAGGTATAGTTGACCCCGTTCCCGAAAGGGGCTTGCGAGACTCTAAGGATCCTGGGTAACTAGCAATCGTAGAGCCAGGCAGGTACATGGCGATGACAAGCCGACCTGTCTGTGAATGAGGCGCCGTAAGGCGCCTTTGTCATATCTGTAATCTGGAAAATGCCTCTTTGGCCCTATGCGCCGATTTGCGCAACGACCAGGCCCCACCTCAAGTAATCACGTTATCTACCGTCTCATGAAACCGGTACTGCCCCTTGCCCCCGCGCTTGGCGGCGTACATCGCCGCATCGGCCGCACGCAGGATGTCTTCGACGTGGTTGCCGCTGGACGGGATAAACGCAATCCCGATGCTCGCGCCCAGGCGAAACGGTCCCTCATCCACCGTGACCTGTTCGATCAGTTTCTGCGCAATGGCCGCCGCGTCGGCCGGGGTGTGCATGCTGTCGACGATCACCGCGAACTCATCGCCGCCAATGCGCGCCAGACGGTCGTAGGGGCGCAGGCAGGCTTGCATCTGGACGCTGACCCAGCGCAGCACTTCGTCGCCCTTTTCATGGCTCAGGGTGTCGTTGATCAGTTTGAAGCCATCGAGGTCCAGATACAGCAAGGCACTTAACGAGCCGGTGCGCTGGGTGCGGGACACGGCGCCGTGCAGTGCCTGCATGAAGCCACGACGGTTGAGCAGGCCGGTCAGGGCATCGGTGATTGCCTGCAGCTCCAGTTGCCGGTGCAGGTCACGGACCACTGACATGTCCACTGCCAGCACGGTCATGCTCTGTTGCTCGCCCGGTAACGGCGAGCAGGACATCGCCACCGGAATGTTGCTACCGTCCCGGCCGCGCAGGTTGGCGTCGTGCAGTCGCAGGTTATCGCCGCGTTGCCGCGAGTCATGGAACACCGAGGTCTGCCAGTTGTTTTCGTGCGGCGACTCGACCCACGACAGCAGGTCGCTGCCTTGCAGTTCTTCACTGGAACAGCCGAGCATGCGGGTGATGGCCGGGTTGGCGTAACGCACCCGGCCGTCATCACCGACCACCAGAATACCCTCGGCGGTGTTGTCGAGGATCGAGGCGTTGAAGGCGCGCTCCTGCTCCAGTTGCTGGGTCAGCCGCAGCAGGCTGCGCCGGTATTGTTCGTGCTCCAGCAATATCCTGGCCTTGTGCAACAGGACCGCCGGTTGTACCGGCTTGGTCAGGAAATCCACCGCGCCGGAGGTATAGCCCTCATTGAGCACGGCATCGGTCTGGCGCAACCCGGAAATGAAGATGATCGGCGTGTAACGGCTTTGCGGCTCGGCACGCATGCGCCGGGCGGCTTCGAAACCGCCCATGCGCGGCATCTCGACATCCATCAGGACCAGGCCGATGTTGCCCCGGCTCACACATTCCAGCGCCTCGTCCCCGGAACCGGCGCAGCGTACGGGCCGATCCAGGTCTTCCAGCAGCTCGATCATTTCTTCACGGATATCTTGCTGGTCGTCGACCACCAGAATTTCCAGCGACTCATCCTGCGCTAACGGCACATCTACCTCCATGTCTGCAACGGACCGCCCCAGCCAAAGGGCCGTGGTAAACGGCCGCATCGCTACGTGCACGTTTGCTCACAGTCTAGTCACGCTTTGCAAAACATGTAGGCCAGCCCGCTTGCTTCGAGAACCGGTGCGCACTCTGGACGTTGACTCACAGCATCGCTGTTTGGCGTTAACAACTATTCGCCAGCAACGCCGTCGCCACCCGCGAGCCATTGACCCGCCCCAGCAAGGTACAGATTCGCTGCCCCGCCTCGGCCAGCGCTCGAAGTTCAATGCCGGTTTCAATGCCCAGCCCATTAAGCAGATAAACCACGTCTTCGCTGGCGACATTGCCGGTCGCGCCCTTGGCATAGGGGCAACCGCCCAGGCCGGCCACGGAGCTGTCGAACACCGCGACGCCTTCGAGCAGGCTGGCGTAGATATTGGTCAGCGCCTGGCCATAGGTGTCATGAAAATGCCCGGCCAGTTGCTCACGTGGCACCACCCGCCCCACCACGTCGAGCAACCGGCGGGTGGCCGTGGCCGTACCGACGCCGATGGTGTCGCCCAGCGAGATTTCATAGCAGCCCAGCGCCAGCAGCGCCTTGCTGACATTCGCCACGGCGGTCGGCGCGATATCACCCTCGTAAGGGCAACCCAGCACACAGGACACGTAACCGCGCACGCGGATACCCTGCTGCGCGGCCAGTTGCATGACGGGTACGAAGCGCTCCAGGCTGTCGCTGATCGAGCAGTTGATATTGCGCTGCGAGAATGACTCGGAGGCGGCGGCAAACACTGCCACTTCGCGCACTCCGGCTTCAATGGCGGCTTCAAGGCCGCGCAGGTTCGGGGTCAGGGCGCTGTACGTTACGCCAGCTCGCGGGTGGATACCGGCAAATACCTCGGCGCTGCCGGCCATCTGCGGCACCCATTTGGGCGAAACAAAACTACCCACCTCGATATGCCTCAGCCCGGCCGCCGCCAGGTCATCGACCAGCTGGACCTTGTCAGCCACGGCAATGGGCCGGGCTTCGTTCTGCAGCCCGTCGCGGGGGCCGACTTCGACCAGCCGAACGTGTTGCGGCAGGTTCATGATGATCTCCCTGGCGCATCCCGTAGGAGCGGCTTTAGCCGCGAAGGCTTCCCGGCTAAAGCGGATCGCCGCCCGCCCGGTCCTGCGCAGCGGTGACAAGGCCGCGGGTGAGCGCCTACACAGGACTCTCTAATCATGAGTTTCCAGCTCCACCAACACAGTGCCTTCAGCAATCAATTCACCTTCCTGGCAATACAGCGCCTTGACCACTCCGGCCTCGGCTGCCCGAATGCTGTGTTCCATTTTCATTGCTTCGAGCACCACCAGTTGCGTGCCGGCTTCGACACGCTGGCCGACCTCGACCAGCACGTTGACGATGCTGCCATTCATCGGCGCGACCAGCCCTGCCTGTTGCTCATGGCCAGCGGCAGCATTGGCAATCGGATCGAAGCGTTTGACCGCCAGCCATTCAAGCCCCCACCGCAGGTACAGCGTGTCACCTTCACGCAACACGCTGCGCGGCGGGGCTGTGTCCGGGCTGACTTTCACCTCCCGCAGCGCTTCGCCAGAGCTCAGGACCAGACCGGTTACAGCCGGCAAGCCACTGCGCCAGGCATTGCGCGCCGCCCAGGGTGAATGCGGATCATCGGCCCGCAGCCGGGCCGGTTCACTGGCCAGCACAGCGGCGCCAGCCTGTTGCCAGAAAGCATCGGGCAAGGGTGCGGGCGCCGGCAGCAGTTGCGCCTGATGCCGCTCGATGAACCCGGTGTCCAGTTCGGCAGCGGCAAACGCCGGGTGGGCGAGGATACGTTGCAGGAACACAAGGTTGGTCTTGAACCCGGCCACCACGGTTTCAGCCAGCATCGCCAGCAGCCGCTGCCGGGCTTCTTCGCGGTTCTCGCCCCAGGCAATCAGCTTGGCCAGCATCGGGTCGTAGAACGGCGAAATGTCATCACCCTCCTGCACCCCGCTATCAACCCGGCGCCCCGCTCCTGGTGCGGCTTCGCGATACAGCGCCAGATGACCGCTGGCCGGCAGAAAACCGCCTTCCGGGTCTTCGGCATACAGGCGTACTTCAATCGCATGGCCGTTGAGCGGCACTTGCTCCTGAGTGATCGGCAGCGGCTCACCGCGGGCCACGCGAATCTGCCAGGCCACCAGGTCCAGGCCGGTGATCGCTTCGGTCACCGGGTGTTCGACCTGCAGGCGGGTGTTCATTTCCATGAAGAAGAATTCGCCGCGGGCATCGAGCAGAAACTCGACTGTCCCGGCGCCGACATAACCGATGGCCTGGGCGGCGCGCACTGCCGCTTCGCCCATCGCCTTGCGCAATGCCGGGGTCAGGCCCGGTGCCGGTGCTTCTTCGACCACCTTCTGGTGGCGGCGCTGGATCGAACAGTCACGCTCGTTGAGGTACAGGCAGTGGCCGTGACGGTCGGCAAACACCTGGATCTCCACATGGCGGGGTTGCAGCAGGTACTTTTCCACCAGCATGCGTGCGTCACCAAACGAAGACTGCGCCTCACGCCGCGCCGAGGCCAGCGCTTCGGCCAGTTCGGTTTCGCGCTCGACCACTTTCATGCCCTTGCCGCCACCGCCCGCCGTAGCCTTGAGCAGCACCGGGTAACCGATGCGCTGGGCGGCGCTGCGAAAGGTTTCCAGGTCCTGGTCTTCACCGTGATAGCCCGGCACCAGCGGCACCCCGGCGGCTTCCATCAAGGCTTTGGCAGCGGACTTGCTGCCCATGGCTTCGATGGCGCTGGCCGGTGGGCCGAGAAACACCAGCCCGGCGTCTTCCAGACGTCTGGCGAAGGCGGCGTTCTCAGACAGAAAACCATAGCCGGGGTGCACGGCATCGGCGCCGCTGGCACGGGCCGCTGCAATGATTTTGTCGGCCAGCAGGTAACTTTCGCCAGGCCGGGCGCCGCCCAGGTCGATGGCCACATCCGCCTCGCGCACGTGGCGGGCGTTGCGGTCGATGGCACTGTGCACGGCCACACTGGTGATGCCCAGCGCCTTGGCGGTGCGCATCACCCGGCAGGCGATTTCGCCACGGTTGGCAACCAGCAGGGTATTGATTGTTGTTGTGTTCATATCGGTGTGCTCAGTCGGTTGACGGGCGGCTCACTGCCACGCGGGTTTGCGCTTGTCGAGAAAGGCGCCCAGCCCTTCCTGGCCTTCTTCGCTGACACGAATGCCGGCAATCACGCTCTCGGTACGCTGACGCAGGCCATCGCTGAGTTCACCACTGCCCACGTCGTGCAGCAGCGCTTTGCACACCCGCATCGCGTGCGGGCTGTTGAGCAACAGGTTGGCGGTCCACTGCGCCAGCGCACTGTCCAGTTGCCCGTCGGGGTAGCACTCGGCAAGCAGGCCCAGTTCACGGGCACGCTCGCCGTTGAAGCGTTCGGCACTCAGCGCATAGCGACGGCTGGCGCGCTCACCGAGCGCCTGCACCACGTACGGGCTGATCACCGCAGGCGCCAGGCCGATGCGCACTTCCGAGAGGCTGAACAGCGCGTCCGTGCTGCCAATGGCGATGTCGCAACAGGCGACCAGCCCCACCGCACCGCCAAACGCTGCGCCCTGCACCACGGCCAGGGTCGGGCACGGCAGGCGATACAGCAGGTTCATCAACTCGCCGAGCTGATGGGCATCCTTGAGGTTGGCGGCGTAGTCGAGCCGGGCGCTGGCCTGCATCCAGGCCAGGTCGGCACCGGCCGAGAAGTGTTTGCCGCGCCCGCGCAGGATCAGAAACCGCACGTCATCGTCATCACCGACCTGGCGCAGCGCCTGAATCAGTTCGTCGATCATCGCGGCGTTGAAGGCGTTGTGCTTGTCCGGGCGGTTCAGCCACAGGGTCGCGATGCCGCGTGGCTCGTGAACCAGCTCGATGGTGTTGAATGCGTTCATCAGCGCTCCTCCCGTCACATGCGGAACACACCGAAGCGGGTCGCTTCGATCGGTGCATTGAGGCTGGCGGAAATCGCCAGGGCCAGCACTTCGCGGGTCTGCGCCGGGTCGATGACGCCGTCGTCCCACAGCCGTGCGCTGGAGTAAGTGGCGGCGGCCTGGCGCTCGTACTGCTCGACGATCGGCTGGCGCAACTGTTGCTCGTCGGCGTCGGAAAACGCCTGGCCGGCACGCTCGGCCTGCTCGCGTTTGACCTGCACCAGCACGCCCGCCGCCTGCTGGGCGCCCATCACGCCAATTCGTGCATTGGGCCACATCCACAAAAAGCGCGGGTCAAAGGCACGGCCGCACATGCCGTAGTTACCGGCACCGAAGCTGCCGCCGATAATCACCGTGAACTTCGGCACGCTGGCGCAGGCCACTGCGGTGACCAGCTTGGCGCCATGCTTGGCGATGCCACCGGCTTCATATTTCTGGCCGACCATAAAGCCGGTGATGTTCTGCAAGAACACCAGGGGGATGCCGCGCTGGCAGGCCAGTTCGATAAAGTGCGCGCCTTTCTGCGCGGCTTCGGCAAACAAAATGCCGTTATTGGCCAGCACCGCCACCGGGTAGCCGCCGATCCGCGCAAAGCCGCACACCAAGGTGGCGCCGAACAGTGCCTTGAATTCGTCGAGCTGCGAGTCATCGACAATCCGCGCGATCACTTCGCGCACGTCGAACGGTTGTTTCGGGTCTGCCGGAACAATTCCGTACAGCTCCTCGGCGCCATAGCGCGGAGCGACCGGTGCCAGCGCCTGCAACGCCCCAAGCTTGCGCCAATTGAGGTTGGCCACGCAGCGCCGCGCCAGGGCCAGGGCATGGGCGTCGTCTTCGGCGTAATGGTCGGCGACCCCGGAGGTCTTGCAGTGCACATCGGCACCGCCAAGATCTTCGGCGCTCACCACCTCACCGGTGGCGGCTTTGACCAGCGGCGGGCCGGCCAGAAAGATGGTCGCCTGGTTGCGGACCATGATGGTCTCGTCGCTCATCGCCGGCACATAGGCACCACCTGCGGTGCACGAGCCCATCACCACGGCGATCTGCGCGATGCCCTGGGCACTGAGGTTGGCCTGGTTGAAGAAGATCCGCCCGAAGTGCTCACGGTCCGGGAACACTTCGTCCTGGCGCGGCAGGTTGGCGCCACCGGAGTCAACCAGGTACAGACACGGCAGGCGGTTTTCGCGGGCGATGGCCTGGGCGCGCAGGTGTTTTTTCACGGTCAGCGGGTAATAACTGCCGCCTTTGACGGTGGCATCATTGGCGATGATCATGCACTCGACGCCTTCGACCCGGCCAATACCGGCGATCAATCCGGCTGCCGGCACGTCTTCGCCATACACCTCATAAGCGGCCAACTGACCGATTTCCAGAAACGGCGAACCGGGGTCGAGCAGGCGATCGATGCGTTCACGGGGCAACAGCTTGCCGCGTGATGTGTGGCGCTGCTGAGCCTTGGCGCCACCGCCTTCGCGAATGCTGGCCAGCAGGCTATGCAGCGCCTCAACCTGGCCCTGCATGGCCGCTTGGTTGGCGAGGTATTCAGGTGAGCGGGTGTTGATTTGCGTCTGCAGGATAGTCATGACGGCCTCACTCACATCGTCTCGTTGAACAGCTCGCGGCCGATCAGCATGCGGCGGATTTCGCTGGTGCCAGCACCGATCTCATACAGCTTGGCGTCGCGCCACAGCCGGCCCACCGCAAACTCGTTGATGTAGCCGTTGCCGCCGAGAATCTGGATCGCCTCACCGGCCAGCCAGGTGGCTTTTTCAGCGGTGTAGAGAATCACCCCGGCGCAGTCCTTGCGCACCTGGCGCACGTGGCTGCTGCCCAGCGCGTCGAGGTGCTTGCCCACCGCATACAGGTAGGCGCGGCAGGCCTGCTGGGTGGTGTACATGTCAGCGATCTTGCCCTGGATCAGCTGGAACTCGCCGATGCTCTGGCCGAACTGCTTGCGGTCGTGAATGTACGGCACCACCACATCCATGGCCGCCTGCATCAGCCCCAACGGGCCGCCGGACAGCACCGCGCGTTCGTAGTCCAGGCCGCTCATCAGCACCTTGGTGCCTTCGCCAACGCCGCCGAGGATGTTTTCTTCCGGCACCTCGACATCCTGAAACACCAGCTCGCCGGTGTGCGAGCCGCGCATGCCGAGCTTGTCGAGCTTCTGCGCCACCGAGAACCCCGGTGCGCCCTTTTCCAGAATGAACGCGGTCATGCCTTTGGCACCGGCACTCAGGTCGGTCTTGGCGTAGACCACCAGTACATCGCAATCCGGGCCGTTGGTGATCCACATCTTGGTGCCGTTGAGCACGTAGCGGTCGCCCTTTTTGTCGGCACGCAGCTTCATCGACACCACGTCAGAGCCAGCGTTGGGTTCGCTCATGGCCAGCGCGCCGATGTGTTCGCCGCTGATCAATTTGGGCAGGAAGCGGCGCTTCTGCGCATCGCTGCCATTGCGGTTGATCTGGTTGACGCAAAGGTTCGAGTGCGCGCCGTAAGACAGCCCGATGCCGCCTGCGGCGCGGGAGATTTCTTCCATGGCGATCATGTGCGCCAGATAGCCCATGCCGGTGCCGCCGTACTCTTCGCTGACGGTCAGGCCCAGCAGCCCCATGTCACCGAATTTGCGCCACAGATCCATCGGGAACTGGTCGCTGCGATCAGCCTCTGCGGCACGCGGGGCGATCTCCTTGGCGGCAAAGGCCGCGACCGAGTCGCGGAGCATGTCTATTTCCTCGCCGAGGAAAAAATTCAGTCCTGGGATCATGGTGTGTCTCCGTTCTTATGATTATGGGTTGGGTGCCGTTTACAGCTGCACGGTATCAATCCGTTCGCCCTGGCCTGGCTCTGCAGCATGAAACTGCGGGCCGTTGCGCCATTCATCCAGCAGGCGCTCACGCTTGAGTTGAGCATGGCCCAGATACCGCTCTTTCACCGCGCCATAACCGCGCACCGCATCGGGCAGCGCCGCCAGTTGGCTGGCCAGCGCCAGGTTGTCGCTGCGCAGGCCGCCGAGCAGTTCATCGAGTATGGCTTCATAACTGCGCAGCCAGGCCAGCTCGGTCTTGCGCTCATGAGTGTGGGCGAAGGGGTCGAGCCAGGTGTTACGCACCCGCCGCAACCGTGCCAGCCAGCCGAAGGCCTTGAGCATCCAGGGGCCATAACTGGTTTTCTTGCCTTGCACACCCGCCGCGCTTTTATTCAGCAAAGGCGCAGCCAGGTGAAAGTGCAACCTGTAGTCGCCTTCAAAGGTGGATTCAATCTGCTTGAGAAAGTCGCCTTGGGTGAACAGCCGGGCCACCTCGTACTCATCCTTGATCGCCAGCACCTTGAAGTAATAACGCGCCACCGCCTCGCTCAACGCGCCGGGCTGGCCGGCCAGCCGGGTCTCGGCGGCAGCAAAAGCATCCACCCGATCTTTGTAACGAGCGGCCAGGGCAGCGTCTTGGTAATCAGTAAGAAACGCCACACGACGCGCCACTTGCTCGTCCAGCGTCCTGGCCAACTTGGGCGCGCGCTGATCGGCGATCAGTGCTTGTACCCGTGGCAGGTCCACCGCTGCACGGCGGCCCCAGGTAAATGCCGCCAGGTTGAACGGCACGGCGGTGCCGTTCAGTTCAATGGCCTGCTGCAGGGCTTCGATGCCCACCGGCAGCCAGCCTTGCTGGCAGGCAAAGCCGAGCATGAAGGTGTTGGTGGCAATGGAATCGCCCATCAGCGCGGTCGCCAGCTGGCTGGCCTGGACGAACAGTGCCTGCTCATCGCCCACCGCTTCGCGGATCTGCGCGGTCATTTCCGGGGTACGGAACTGCGCGTCGGGGTAGCGCTGCAAATCGCCGGTTTCTGCCTGGGCGGCGAAGTTACGCACAAAGGCGCCGGTCAGGCTTTCTTCACAATTGACCAGCGCATGGGTCACGCCCTGGCGGACTTTCGACAGGGTTTCGTGGTTGGCACTGACCACCAGATCACAGCCCAGCAACAGGCTGGCCTCGCCTTCGGCGATGCGCGGTGCATGCAGGTCGTGCTGGCGGGCGGCGATGCGCAGGTGCGACCACACTGCGCCGCCCTTCTGCGCCATGCCGGCCATGTCCAGGCTCAGGGTGCCCTTGCCCTCGATGAACGCAGCCATGCCCAGCAGCGCGCCGATGGTCACCACCCCGGTGCCACCGACCCCGGTGATCAGGATGCTGTAGGGCTGCTGTAGAGGAGCTGTTACCGGCACCGGCAGCGGCAGCGGCCATTGCTCGGCCTCGCCCTGGCCCAGCGCTTTGGGCTTGCGCAAGGCGCCGCCCTCGACGGTGACGAAGCTTGGGCAGAAGCCGCTCAGGCAGGTGAAGTCCTTGTTGCACGACGACTGGTCGATCTCCCGTTTGTTGCCGAACTCGGTCTCGACACTGGTCACCGACATGCAGTTCGACTGGCTGCTGCAATCGCCGCAGCCTTCGCACACCGCCTGGTTGATCACCACCCGACGCGCCGGGTCGGGGAATTTGCCGCGTTTGCGCCGCCGGCGTTTTTCCGCGGCGCAGGTCTGGTCATAGATGATCGACGACACGCCGCTGAATTCGCGCAGTTCTTTTTGCAGTTCATCCATGCGGTCGCGGCGCCACACCGGCACACCCGGTGCCAGATCCTGGACATCGCGATAGCGCTCGGTGTCGTCGGTCACCACCACGATGCGCCCGACTCCTTCGGCAGCCAGTTGCCGGGAGATCTGCGCCACACTGAGGCTGCCGTCCACCGGCTGGCCGCCGGTCATCGCCACGGCGTCGTTGTAGAGAATCTTGTAGGTGATGTTGATCCTGGCCGCGACCGCCGCCCGAATCGCCAGCAGCCCGGAGTGGAAGTAGGTGCCATCGCCAAGGTTGGCGAACACGTGCGGCGTGTCGGTGAATGGCGCCTGGCCGATCCACGCGGCGCCCTCGCCGCCCATCTGGCTGAAGGTGCGGGTCTGTGGATAAATCCACGCCGCCATGTAGTGGCAACCAATGCCCGCCAGTGCCCGGCTGCCTTCCGGCACCTTGGTCGAACTGTTGTGCGGGCAGCCGGAGCAGTAATGCGGCGCCCGGTCCATCAGGGTTGCAAAGCGCTGGCCGGTCGACAGTTGCGCTTCAAGCACCGCCAGGCACACCTGCAACTCGCCGCTCTGGTGGTGGCGCAAAATACGCCGCGCCAGCGCCCGTGCGATCTGCGACGGGGTCAGGTCGCCAATCGCTGGCAGCAGCCAGTCGGTATGCGGCCGGGTCCACTCGCCTTTGTCGTCGAACTTGCCGACGATGCGCGGGCGCACGTCTTCACGCCAGTTGTAGAGTTCTTCCTTGAGCTGGTATTCGATCATCTGGCGTTTTTCTTCGACCACGACGATCTCTTCCAGGCCATCGGCAAAGTGCCGTACGCCTTCGGCATCCATCGGCCAGACCATGCCGACCTTGTAGATGCGCAGGCCGATCTGCGCGGCGCGCGCCTCATCGATGCCGAGGATCTTCAGCGCCTGGCAAACGTCCAGGTACGATTTGCCCGAGGTGACGATGCCGATCCGCGCCTTGGGCGCATCCATGACAATCCGGTCCAGGCCGTTGGCCCGCGCATAAGCGGCGGCGGCGTACAGTTTGTGTTCGAGCAGGCGTTTTTCCTGGGCCAGCGGCGGGTCAGGCCAGCGGATATTCAGGCCACCCTCGGGCAGTTCGAAGTCGGGTAGCACCGGCTGCACACGGTCCAGGCTCAGGTCTACGACGGCGCCGCTTTCAACGGTGTCGGCCACCGCCTTCATCGCCACCCAGCAACCGCTGTAGCGCGACATGGCAAACCCGTGCAGGCCAAAATCGAGGTACTCCTGCACGCCGGAAGGCGCCAGCACCGGCATCATCACCGCCTTGAAAATGTGCTCGGTCTGATGCGGCAGCGACGATGAGCGGGCGCCGTGGTCATCACCGGCAATCGCCAGCACGCCACCGAAGGCCGAAGAACCTGCTGCGTTGGCATGCCGCAACACATCGCCGCAGCGGTCAACACCCGGCCCCTTGCCGTACCAGATGCCGAATACACCGTCGTAGCGCGCGCCGTCGAACATGTTGACCTGTTGAGTACCCCACAATGAGGTGGCGGCGAGGTCTTCGTTGAGGCCAGGCTGGAATTTGATGTGCTGTGCCTGCAGATGCTCACGGGCTTTCCACAATGCCTGGTCGAAGCCGCCCAACGGCGAGCCACGGTAACCGGAGATAAACCCTGCGGTGTTCAGCCCCGCGGCCAGGTCGCGCTGGCGCTGCATCAGTGGCAGCCGCACCAGCGCCTGGATGCCGGTCATCAGGGCTTTTCCCTGGGTCTGGGTGTATTTGTCGTCGAGCACGGTCAGCGATGCGGTCACGGCCAATCCTCCGATTCTTGTTATCCGGGGGGCTGTAGGGTTCGGCCCGCCGGTTTGTTCTGGAGTGGTTTGGTGGAGCTTGTTTTTCTGGAGTCTAGAAGCGCCGATCCGCTATCGTAAATTTATAAAAAATGCATCGAGGTATCTGAAAAACACATGTCAGTCCGAAACGATATCTCCATGCGCCAATTGCGCTATTTCGTCGCCGCCGCCGAACTCGGGCAGTTTTCCCAGGCCGCCCTGACCGTGCACGTTTCGCAGTCGGCCATCACCACGGCGGTCAGCCAGCTGGAAGACATGCTGGGTGTGCGACTGTTCGAACGCCTGGCCCACGGGGTGAGCCTGACCGCCGAAGGGCACAAGTTTTATCAGCATGCCCGGCACATTCTCGACACCCTGCAAGATGCGGTCAGCCATCCGCTACTGCTCAGCCATAACCTGCAAGGCACAGTGCGCGTGGGCGCGTCTTACACGGTACTGGGCTACTTCCTGCCGAACCTGCTGGCACGCTTCAAACGCAGTTATCCGCAAGTCGAAATCGATCTGATCGACATGGACACACCGGGCATCGAGCAGGGCATTGCCGACGGATCGCTGGAGCTGGGCCTGACCATTGTTTCCAACGTCGACAGCGCCCTGCCGTTCGAGCGCCATGTGCTGATGCGCTCACGGCGACAGATGTGGCTGCCGAGCGGCCACCCGCTGCTGCAAGTGGAGTCGGTGAGCCTGGCTGACGTCGCCGGGCATGCCTACATCATGGCCACCGTGGATGAAGGCGAAAGCTCGGCGCTGCGCTACTGGCAGGCGGCCGGCCTGCAACCGAAAGTGGTGTTCCGCACCTCGTCGATCGAAGCCTTGCGCGGCCTGGTGGCCCATGGCTTCGGAGTCAGCATCCTGTCGGACATGGTCTATCGTCCTTGGTCGCTGGAGGGTAAAAAGATCGAGGTGCGCCCGGTGGCCGGCAATATTCCGCCCATGGAGCTGGGCCTGATCTGGGGCCGCGACCTGACCTTCAGCGAGCCGGCGCGGGCGTTTCAGCAGTTTCTGATTTCAGCTACTCAGCTTTAGGGGCATTAATCAGCTTTGCAAAACAATTCAGAAGAAAAACAAATTTAACAAATCATTTTCCAGGCTCGACACTGGGGTACTCATACCTACAAAAAGCAGCCTCTGCACAGGAGAAGCATCATGCAAGACGTGGTCATCGTTGCGGCGACCCGCACCGCCATCGGCAGCTTTCAGGGTGCCCTGGCCGGCATTCCCGCGCCGGAGCTGGGCGCGCTGGTCATCCGCCGGCTGCTGGAGCAGACCGGGCTGGACGCCGCGCAGGTCGATGAAGTGATCCTCGGTCAGGTGCTGACCGCCGGCAGCGGCCAGAACCCCGCACGTCAGGCATCGATCCTGGCCGGCCTGCCGCACAGCGTACCGGCGCTGACCCTGAACAAGGTATGTGGCTCGGGGCTCAAGGCCATTCATCTGGGCGCCCAGGCGATCCGTTGCGGCGATGCCGAGGTAATCATCGCGGGCGGCATGGAGAACATGAGCCTGGCGCCCTACGTGCTGCCAGCGGCGCGCACCGGGCTGCGCATGGGCCATGCCCAGATGGTCGACAGCATGATCACCGACGGTCTGTGGGACGCTTTCAACGATTACCACATGGGCATCACTGCCGAAAATCTGGTGGCAAAGTACGGCATCAGCCGCGAAGCCCAGGACGCCTTTGCCGCCGCCTCGCAGCACAAGGCAATCGCAGCTATTGAGGCCGGACGCTTCAAGGATGAAATCACCCCGGTTTCGATCCCGCAGAAAAAGGGCGAACCCCGGCTGTTCGACACCGACGAACAACCCCGCGCCGAGACCAGTGCCGAGTCGCTGGCCAAGCTGCGCCCGGCGTTTCGCAAGGACGGCAGCGTCACCGCAGGTAACGCCTCCAGCCTCAACGACGGCGCCGCTGCGGTGCTGCTGATGAGCGCAGCCAAGGCGGCGGAACTCGGCCTGCCGGTGCTGGCCAGCATCAAAGCCTACGCCAACGCCGGGGTCGATCCGGCGATCATGGGCATCGGCCCGGTGGCGGCAACCCGTCGCTGCCTGGACAAGGCCGGCTGGCAACTGAACGAGCTGGACCTGATCGAAGCCAACGAAGCCTTCGCAGCGCAGGCGCTGTCGGTGGGTCAGGAACTGGGCTGGGACGCGAGCAAGGTCAACGTCAATGGCGGCGCCATCGCTTTGGGCCACCCGATTGGCGCCTCAGGCTGCCGGGTGCTGGTGACCTTGCTGCACGAAATGATCCGCCGCGATGCGAAGAAGGGCCTGGCGACACTGTGTATTGGCGGCGGGCAAGGCGTGGCACTGGCGATTGCCCGGTAAGCACGGCAGGCCGGCGTTCTGCTTCAGCGCCGCAGCTTTCGCCGCTGAAGCGGCTCCTACAGTTTTGCGTCGCCCCGGAGCCCTTCACGGCAAAACAACTTGCATATTAGGTTATTCCTAAATTGAATTTCCCTGATGATGATTATTACCGATAACGTGTAATTCATTCAGGGAATGGCGATTTTCTTCATAAGGCATGCGCATCGCCTCCTGGCCCCTTTCATTCGCCACCGGAGGCTCCATGAGCATCACGTCCATCAATCGCCGTCGTCTTCTGGCCATGGCCGGCACCGCCACGGCGGCGGCGCTGGTCAGTCGGCTGGGGTTTGCTGACAGCAGCCATGCAGGTCATGCCGGGCACGGCACTGCGCCAACAGGCAGCGGGCTGGATCTGGACAGCACGCGCTGGGTGCTGCCCGAGCCGCGCAAGGTCAAGATCGCCACCAACCTCAATGCTGTCTGCCTGGCCCCGGTGGCGGTCGCTGACAGCCAGGGCATCTTCAAACGGCATAACCTGGATGTTGAGTTCGTCAACTTCGGCAATTCCACCGAAGTGCTGCTCGAATCGATGGCCACCGGTAAGGCCGACGCCGCCACCGGCATGGCGCTGCGCTGGCTCAAGGCACTGGAACAGGGCTTTGACGTCAAGCTGACTGCCGGCACCCACGGTGGCTGCCTGCGCCTGTTGACCCTCAAGGATGGCCCACAGGATCTGGCCTCGCTCAAAGGCACGACCATCGGCGTGACCGACATGGCCGCCGCCGACAAGAACTTCTTCTCGCTGATGCTCAAGCGCCATGGGGTGGACCCGATCCGTGACGTGACCTGGCGGGTCTACCCTATCGACCTGCTCAGTGTGGCGCTGGAGAAAGGCGAGATTCAGGCCGCCAGCGGTTCCGACCCGATCATGTACCGGGTCAAGCAGCAACCGGCGTTCCGTGAGCTGGCGACCAACATGATTGAGGAATACGCCAACATGAGCTGCTGCGTGGTCGGGGTCAGCGGCAAGCTGGCGCGCAACGAGCAGCCGGTTGCCGCTGCGATCACTCACTCGATTTTGCAGGCCCATGCCTGGGCCTTCAAAAACCCCGATGCGGTGGCCGATGAATTCCTCAAGTTCGCGCTCAACACCAACAAACAAGAGGTGCGCGCCATCCTCACCGAGCACACCCACGGTTACTACTCGGTGGGCAAGACCTTCGAGCAGGAAATCGCCGTGTACGCCCGCGACCTCAAGCAGGTCGAAGTTCTGAAGCCGCGTACCGATCCTGCGCAATTCGCGGAGAGTATCCATGCCGACGTATTCGCTTGAGCAGACCCAAACCGCCCAGCCCACAAGCGTTGCGCTGTGGTGCAGCGGGCTGCTGGCCGCCGCTGCCTGGCTGGCCTTCGCGCTGTTCACCGGCTTGTACCCGGACGGCGGACGCCCCTGGCCCTTCACTCGCGAACTGGCCCTCGGTGCCGGCGCCGTCGCCCTGCTGCTGACCCTGTTCGCCGTGTTCCCCGGCGTGTTCGCCCGGCTGGTCAGGGTTTTAAAACCGGCAGGTCCCTGGCTGGTGGTATTGCCGTTGCTGCTGGGCGTGTGGGTGCTGGTGACCGCCAAGATCGTTCTGCTGCCGGTGCCGTTCTTCGCCCCGCCGCAAGCGCTGATCGAGGTGTTTGTCGATGACTGGCCACGCCTGGGCGAAAGCTTGCTGCACTCGTTGTGGTTGCTGTTCAACGGCGTGGTATTGGGTGGCGTGACTGGCTTTATCGCCGGAGTATCGATCGGCTGGTCGCAACGCATCGGCTATTGGGTGCACCCGGTACTGCGCATTCTCGGCCCGGTGCCGTCCACCGCACTGCTGCCAATCTGCTTTTTCTTCTTCCCCACCAGCTGGAGCGCCAGCGTATTTCTGATAGCCCTGGCAACCTGGTTCCCGGTCACGGTGCTGACTTGGTCGGGCGTGGCCGGGGTCGATAAGGCGTACTACGAAGTGGCCCGTACGCTGGGCGCCAATTCACGCTTTCTGATCCTGCGCGTGGCGATTCCCGCCGCACTGCCCAACGTATTCGTCGGCCTGTTCATGGGCCTGGGTGCGTCGTTCTCGGTGCTGGTAGTGGCGGAGATGATGGGCGTCAAAGCAGGCCTTGGCTGGTACCTGCAATGGGCGCAGGGCTGGGCCGCTTACGCCAACATGTACGCCGCGCTGATCGTCATGGCGCTGCTGTGCTCGGGGTTGATCACCCTGTTGTTCAAGGTGCGTGACCGGGTGTTGTCGTGGCAGAAAGGAGCGGTGCAATGGTAGCAAGTGCAGCTGCAATTCAGACCCAGGACATCGGCATGGCCCTGGATATTCGCGGCCTGAGCCATGCCTTCGATCTGGGCGACAGCCGCCTGCCGGTGCTGGACAAGGTCGACCTGCAACTGGCACCTGGCGAAAGCGTGGGGCTGCTGGGGCCGTCAGGCTGTGGCAAGTCGACCCTGCTGCGCCTGGTCGCTGGCCTGGAAAAGCTGCAAGCCGGCCATTTACAGGCTGACGGCGCGCAGATTCCTGGCCCGCACCACTCGCGGGTGCTGGTGTTTCAGGACCCGACCCTCTACCCATGGCGCAGCGTGTGGGACAACGTCGCGCTCGGCCTGCAAGCCCGAGGCCAGCTCAAGACCCACAAGCACCGGGTTGATGAGACTCTTGGCAAGGTCGGACTGCTGGAATTTCGCGACGCCTACCCACGCCAGCTCTCCGGCGGCATGGCCCAGCGCGCCGCCCTGGCCCGCGCCCTGATCAACGAACCGCGCCTGCTGCTGCTCGACGAGCCGCTGGGCAAGCTCGACTCGCTGACCCGCATCGCCATGCAGGGCGAACTGATTCGCCTGTGGCAGCAGCAACGCTACAGCTCGCTGCTGGTCACCCATGACGTCGAAGAGGCATTGCTGCTGTGTGACCGCGTGCTGGTGTTCTCCGCACGCCCGGCCAGGGTGCTGGCCGAACTCAAGGTCGACCGGCCTTACCCACGCCGGCGGGATGATCCAAGGCTGCTGGAGCTGCGTCATCATGCGCTGGAGTTGCTTGGGCAGGGGAGTGACTGGTGATCAGGGCTTGAACATCCGGGGGTCGTAAGTGAAGTCATACACCGCGACCACCTGAACCTCACTGATAGCCGGATGGTTCGGGTTAATGATCAGGTTGTGCTCCAAAGGCAAAACTGCCGAGGGCACAACCAGGCCAAGATGAGATTTGGAAGCCAGCCAGCGGGTTCCAAAATCCATGCTGGGTCGGTCGCTCGGCAAAGCATCCCAGCCCGTGGGCAAAACCGTCACATCAGGTTGCCAATACAAGGATTCATCATCCGGTAGATCAAAGCAGGTGATCTTCAATGGCACCGACGGTGGGCCTTCGGCATGTACAAAGGTTTCCAGACAACAGATGGCCGGTGTCAGTCCCAGATAAACACATGGCACGTCCGGGTCATTCCAGCGCCCACCATCGATGGCTGCGCCCTTGCCTGACAGGTCAGTCGCACGCTTGGCTTTTGCTACTCGCCATGCTCTCATCAGGCCGCGCCGCCCCACTCGATGGCATGCAAGACCCGCCGGACCTGTCGGGCGCCAATCTCGGTTTCACACAACATGACAGGCTCCTGACCACCCAAGGCACGGTTAGCTCTCGACATCCAGCTGACCGCCTCTTCCCGGCTCTCAAAGACCTCCTCAGCCAAATGACAAACCGAACCTATCCGGTCAAGCCGCTCGGATGCGACCAGATCCAGGTTTTTGTGCTCTCGACGCCGACGCTCCAGGGTTGAGATCGAAGCGTTGAGCAGCGTTTCGAGGCTGCGCTCAGGCAAACCGAACGTAACCCGGATCGCCTGAAAAAGGCTGGCCGAGAAACCCGCACGAATCTGCACAAGCCGCTCAGACTCACTGAGCCCGACGCGGCCGGAGCTGAACTCCCAAAAGGCAGAAATCACTGCATTGGCTTCGTCTTTTCTGGCAGCGGATCGGTTCAGGGCTGTAGCGCTCATGGGAAAACCGTCATTTGAATTGAAAAAAAACATCAAATGAAGCTTACACGCTTTGCTGCGAACATAGGTACAGCCTTATGTCACCTGCGGTGCATGAAATGAGACATGGCATCCCTCCCACGAATGAGATAACTTCTCAATCCCATTTCGCCAAGAGCCTCTCGCCGTGGCCGACTCCGACAAGCTGATGCATGACGTCTACAGCGAACACCACGCCGGGGTGTTCAGCTGGCTACGGCGCAAACTCGGTTGTGCACACAACGCGGCGGATGTGGCGCAAGACACCTTTGTACGCATCCTCTCGTCTCGCGATGCACTGCTGAGAGCCAGCGACTCGCGGGGCTACATCGCGACCATCGCGCGTAACCTGCTGATCGACCGCGCTCGCCGTCGACGTCTGGAGCAAGCCTATTTGCAGGAGCTATCGCTGCTGGCGCAAGACCACGAGGGTGCGCCCAGCACCGAGCGGCTGTGGGCAACCATTGAGGCGCTGGAGCAGATTTGCCAGATCCTCGAAGGTCTGCCAGCCAGGCCACGAGAGGCGTTCTTGCTGCATTACCTTGAGGGCATGACCCAGGCCAACGTAGCCGAACAGTTGGGCATCAGTGTGCGCATGGTGCAGAAGTATTTGGTTCAAGTGCTGATTCACTGCCAGCAGGCACAGAATTGAGTGTGAGCCAGCAAACCGATCTGCAACGCCAGGCGGCCCAATGGCTGGTGCTACTGAGCAGTGACGACGAGGCTGAACGGGTGCGGGCCGAGCAGGACTTTCAGCACTGGAAACAGACCAGCCCGGAGCATGCCCAGGCGGCTGCCGGTATGGAACGTCTTTTGGCCAGCCTGCGTGACATGCGTGAGGAACCAGCCAGCGAGCAGCGTCTGCACCGGTTGATCGACAACGAAATCCGCCATACACGGCAGCAACGGCGTTCCGCTCGTCTGGGCACAGCCCTGGGCATCTGTCTGGTGCTGATGATCCCGGCCTGGCTGAGCTGGCAGCAGCGGCCGGGGCTGTGGTTGCTGGCCGATCTGGATACGCCCATCGGCCAATGGCAGGACACCCGCCTGGCAGACGGCAGTCGTCTGACCCTGGCCGGGGGCAGTGCGGTGAATGTGCATTTCAGCGCGACAGGTCGGGAAGTCGAATTGCTGCGCGGCGAGATCCGCGTCGAAGTTGCCGCCGATGCGCAGCGCCCCTTCAAGGTCGTCACCCGGGAAGGCAGTATTCGGGCACTCGGCACCCGCTTCATGGTGGACAAACAGGCGGGCGCGACCACTCTGAGCATGCTGGAGTCCCGTGTCCTGGCCCGTGCCAGCCAGGCGCAGGATCAAGGCTTGGTGGTAAGCGCCGGACAACAGGTGCGCATTCACCAGAACGGACTGGGTGAAGTGCACAACATCGATGCGCAGATCCTGGATCAGGCCTGGCAACAGCACCGGCTGATCGCCCGCGGCCTGCCACTACCCGATGTACTGAGCCAGCTGGAGCGCCAGTACGCTGGTGTACTGAGCTTCGACCACAGGGCTCTGGCCCACATTCAAGTATTCGCCGCCTTGCCTCTGGATAACCCGCAGCGCGCACTGCAATTGCTGGAAACCACCCTGCCGATCAAGATCACGCGCCTGACGCCATGGCTGATCAGGGTACAACCTCAGGAGCCTTGAAAAACTCACTTACCGTTTACCAAAGACCACACCAGCCCTCTGCCCGACCGTCCGCAAGAAAAAAGATGACCGCCGGTTCGCCTTTCTTCTTCTCGCTCGTTGAGGTTCGAAAGAATCAGATCAGGGGAGACGCTTTATCATGCCACAGCCACGCTTCAAGCCATTGTTACTCGCCATTCAACTGGCCTTCGCCTTGCCTCTGGCCGCAGCGAGCCTGGCGCACGCCGCCCAGCAACAGACGCTGGTCTACAACATTGCCCCGGGACCGCTGGGCGATGTGCTTAGCCAGTTCGCCACCCAGGCCGGAATCGATATATCGGTAGATGGTGGCCAGATCAAAGGTCTGCGCAGCCCGGGCCTGCGTGGCAGCTTCGATGTCCAGCAGGGCCTGCAACAACTGCTGACAGGAAGCGGCTATGGTTTCAGCCAGACGGCGGTCGGTTACATGTTGATTGCACAACCTGACCGTAGCGACGCCCTGCAACTGGAAGCCACCAGCATCATCAGCAGCGCCACTGAAAACCCCAAGGGGCCGGTGCAAGGCTACCTGGCCAGCCACTCCACCACCGCGACCAAGACCGATACCCCGTTGCTGGAAACCACCCAGTCAATCTCGGTGATCACCCGTGATCGAATGACCGCTCAGGGAGCCCAGACTGTCAGCGAAAGCCTGGGGTATACCGCTGGCGTACATGCCAATGTTTCGGGCAACAACCCCACCGATAACACACTTATTGTCCGTGGCTTTCAGCAGATCAACGCCAATGCCTACACCGATGGACTGCGCAATCAGCAGATCGGCTACTACGCGCCCGAGCCCTATGGCATGGAACGTATCGAACTGCTGCGCGGGCCGGCATCGGTGCTTTATGGTCAAGGCTCGCCAGGCGGCACCTTGAACTTTGTCTCCAAACGCCCGACATTCACCAGCCACCGGGAAGTGGGCCTGTCCACCGGCAGCGACAATCGTGCCCAGGCCAGTTTCGATGTCGGCGATGTGCTGGATGAGCAGAGGACTCTGAGTTATCGCCTGGTAGCTCTGGGTCGCGACGCCGACAACAGCATCGACGGCATCAAGGACGACCGGGTGTATGTTGCGCCGAGCCTGACCTGGGCTCCCGACGAAGACACCTCGCTGACGCTGCTGACCGCCTACCAGCGCAACAAGAACCTGTTTACCAGCAATATGCCCTACTCGATGTTCGACGGCTCCAACCCCAACGGTCGGGTACCCCGCCATCGCTCGCTGAACGAACCGGGCTTTGATGCGGAAAAAAGCGAGCAGACCAGCATTGGTTACGAATTCAGCCATAACCTGAGCGACACCTGGACCTTCAGGCAGAACCTGCGCTACACCCACTACACAGGTTACGAACACCAGCTGTACCGTAACAGCGGCGTCATCAATGACACCACCATCAATCGCTATTACCAGTTGCGCGGTTATGGCAATGACAACTATGCGGTGGATAACCAGTTACTCGGCAAATTCAGCACCGGCCCATTGGCCCATACCCTGCTCACCGGCGTGGATTACCAGCACAGTAAACGCGAGAACCATGTGCAGACCGGCGATGCACCGTCGATCAACGTCTATGCACCGGATCGCAGTGTGCGCATCGATACCAGCCGCTATACCAGCATTCTCGACACCCATGAGCGCACCCGCCAGACCGGCATCTATCTGCAAGACCAGATCAAACTGGATAGTTGGGTCGCCTCGATTGGCGGTCGTTATGACTGGGCCAGCACCGATACCGACAGCCGGACCCTGAGCGCCGCAACAGGTCTGACCAGCGGAGGCCTGAAAGCCACCGATGCAGAGGATTTCACGGGCCGGCTGGGCCTCGGCTACCTGTTTGACTCTGGCCTGTTTCCTTACGTGAGCTATAGCGAGTCTTTCACGCCGCTGAGCGGTACCGATGCTCAGGGTGCGCAATTCAAACCAGAGACCGGCAAACAGTATGAGGCCGGCGTGAAGTACCAGCCGACCGGGCAAGACAGTTATCTGACTATTGCTGCGTTCGATCTGCGTCGCCAGAACGTGCTGACCGCTGATACCGCGCGCCAGGGTTTTAGTGTCCAGGAAGGCGAAGTGACTTCTCGCGGCATCGAAGTGGAGGGTACATTCGAGCCGCTGCAAGGGCTCAACCTGATTGCGTCCTACACGACCAGTCGCACCGAGGTAACCAAGGATAATCCCAATGCTGCCGGAGTAAGCACCAAAGGCAAGACGCCGTTCCGTACGCCTGAACAACTGGCCTCGCTGTGGAGTGACTACACCCTGCAAACCGGACCGCTGGCAGGGCTGGGCTTTGGTATCGGAGCACGCTACACCGGCTCGACCTATGGCGATGCGCAGAACACCTTCAAGGTACCGTCATATACCTTGATTGACGCGATGATCAGTTACGACTTTGGCAAGGCAGACTCCCAGCTTCAGGGCCTCAGCGCGCGGGTCAACGTCAAGAACCTGACAGACAAGTACTATGTGGCAGGCTGTTTTATCAACGTCGCCTGCCTGCCCGGAGCCGAACGAACGCTAACCGCAGACCTCAGCTACAAGTGGTAAGCACGCGCAGCAAACAAGAAGGCTGCTGAGGCAGCCTCATGCGCTACAGGTTTTTGACCAGTAGCCGACGCTGGTGATGACGCTCTTGCGTTGCTCGGCGCTGGCTCGCAGATAAGACAGGCCGACATGGAAAGCCCCCATCAATACACCCAAGAGTCGCAGCTGGTATTTGTTGAGCACCCGGCGTACTGATCGCAGCGCCTGTCGCTGCCAGCGATTTTCCAGCAAGACCGGGAATAACTTACAAATATTGGCACTAACGTCCTAGTAACGTCGGAAAACACCGATACAGAGGCGTTAACTAGTTATCGTAGAAAATCCTAAATAAAGCCGATGTATAGCCGACATAAGTCGCATGCCTGCAGTACAACGAAGAAACATCTTTTTACTTGTACTGAAAGAAGCAATTGGCCATCATTGAACAATCGTACAAGAAAGCTCGTCCGGCACACCTGCTTGTTCGAACACGAACAACATCAAGCAGCCTGGCCCTGAGCCACGGCGTCTCGAATGATTTCACACCTGAGCAATGACAGGCCCTGGCGGGTCTGTGGGCGTTCATTGCCTGCACATGCGCGAGCCGCTGAGCGTGGTGGTTGCGCCGGGTGAAATCCAGCTAATCGATTCAACCAAACCGCGTGACGTGCGTTAAGGAAATATCTGGCCAGTCATGCCGTTATTTGCCTTACAGATCACGCCGGAATAGTTCAGGGCTGTATCCAGGCCGCCGCCTGAGATCCCCAGGATCATTTGCAAGCCACACTTTAAAACTGCCATGAAGGACTAAACATGAACTTGAGGGACTTGAAAGTCGGCACGCGGGCCGCAGCCATTTTTCTACTGCTCGGGGCGCTGGTGCTGGGCATGGGCGTGACCGCTCTGTTCCAGGCCAAACGTATGGATACTGCGACCGACGAAGTCAGGGAGGTCTGGTTGCCGGCGGTCATTGCCCTGGGAGACCTGGGCACTGATCTGGGGCGCGTTCGGGCACTCACCCTGCGCGCCATCCTGCAAGACGACAGCGCCGAGCGCGAGCGGACCCTCAGCATGATCCGCGGTATCAACGACACCATTCCCAAGGTCGTCAAAAGCTATGAAGACACCATTCAGGTGCCAGAAGACCGTGCCTTGTTCAATGACTTCAAAGCCACCAGTGACCGCTATCACCAGTTGCAGGCCAAGGTGCTTGCCACGCTGCAGGACGGACGCAAGCAAGAGGCGGTGGATCTGATCAACGGCCCGCTGGTCGAGTACGCCGACAACATGATGGCCTCACTGAAGAAACTGGTGCGCTACAACGCCGATGGTGCCGTCAGTGCAGCCAAGCTCAGCAGTGATGTTTTCGATGAAGCCTTTGCCGTCATCATCGTCGCCTTGCTGGCCATCTTGCTGGCCATGGCGGTGATTGCCTGGGTACTGACCCGCAGCATCGTCAGCCCGCTGGCCGACGCAGTGACCGCCGCCAACCGGGTGGCCAGCGGCGACCTGACCCGCGACATCAAGGTCTCGGGCCACGACGAACCGGCACAGTTGCTGAACGCCCTGAACATCATGCAGCACAACCTGCGTGACACCATTACCCAGATCGCCGCCTCGTCGAACCAGTTGGCCTCGGCCTCCGAAGAGCTCAACTCGGTAACCGAAGACGCCAGCCGCGGCCTGCACAAGCAGAATGCCGAGATCGAGCAGGCCGCCACTGCGGTGAATGAGATGACCGCGGCGGTCGAGGAAGTGGCCAGCAACGCGGTGATCACCGCCGAAGCCTCCAAAGGCGCAGACAAGAGCACCGCCCAGGGCCGCGAGAAGGTCAATCAGGCGCTGGAGTCGATCGAGCATCTGGTCGGCGATGTGTCGACCACCTCCCAGGAAATCGAACAACTGGCCAGCCAGGTCAACGACATCAGCAAGGTGCTGGACGTGATCCGCTCGGTGGCCGAGCAGACCAACCTGCTGGCCCTCAATGCCGCCATCGAAGCCGCCCGGGCCGGTGAGGCCGGACGCGGCTTTGCCGTGGTGGCCGATGAGGTGCGCGGCCTGGCGCACCGCACCCAGGAGTCGACCCAGGAGATCGAGAAAATGATCGGCGGCATCCAGACCGGTTCGGAACGCGCCGTGGATGCGATGCAAAGCAGCCGCCAGCGCGCCACCGCAACGCTGGACGTGGCCCAGGCCGCCAACCAGGCGCTGGAGGGTATTGCCGAAGCGATCAATTCGATCAACCAGCGTAACCTGGTGATCGCCAGCGCCTCGGAGCAACAGGCCCAGGTGGCCCGCGAAGTGGACCGCAACCTGGTGAACATCCGCGATCTGTCGATGCAGACCTCGGCCGGCGCCAACCAGACCAGCGCCGCGAGCCAGGAACTATCGAGCCTGGCGGTCGGCCTTAACACCATGATTTCCCGTTTCAAGGTCTGACCGGTTTCACAATCGCGCCAATACAAGCGCTGCCAGCCTCTGGCAGCGCTGCACCGGTTATGGCCTACTCCACTGACCTCAGTTGATGGTACGCCCCCGCATGCCCTTTCCTCGCACTGCTTCCATTCCCGCCTGGCTTCGCCCTGTACTACGCCCGTTGCTTGACCCTTATCGCCGCTACCGACACGCCCGGCTGATCCATGCCGCCCGAATCTCGGTCGGCCTGCTGGTGTCGATCCTGCTCACCAGCGGGTTGAACCTGCCACATGGCGAGTGGGCCTCGGTGACCATGCTGATCGTGATCGGCGGCCTGCAGCATCATGGCAATATCCGCAAGAAATCCGTGGAACGTGCCTATGGCACCCTGATCGGCGCAGGCCTTGGGCTGTGCGTGGTGGTCCAGCAGGGTTATCTGGAAATGCCGCTGCTGACCTACACCCTGATGTCAGTGATGTGCGGGTTCTTCGCCTACCACGCCATCGGCAAGGGCGGCTATACCGCGCTCCTGTCGGCGATCACGCTGTTCATCGTCGCAGGCCACGGGGTCAACCCGATCAGCGACGGGCTGTGGCGCACGGTGGATATTCTGATCGGTATCGGTCTGGCGCTGGCATTCTCGTTCGCCCTGCCGCTGTATGCGGTGTTCTCCTGGCGCTATAACCTGGCCAGCGGCCTGCGTGACTGCGCCAAGGTGTATGGGCGGATCAGCCATGGCCAGGCGGTCAACGCCGATGAACACCTCAAGCTCACCGCCAGCCTCAACGCGACCATGCTGCAACTGCGCTCGCTGCTGCCGTCGGTGTCCAAGGAGGTGAAGATTTCCATGGTCGAGCTGGACACCATCCAGAGCCAGTTCCGGATGTGCCTGAGCCTGCTGGAAATCCTCGCCAATACCCGCCCGGCCAACCCTGACCCGCTCACCCGGGCGCTACTGGATGCCGACTACCGGCAGAACCGCCGCCGCCTGCTGGGCATGGCCAGGGCGTTGCAGACCGGCGCGACCGAACACCTCAACCGCAGCTTTGAAGCCTTGCAGCTGCCCGGTGACGTTCCCGCCGAACTGACCGGTTATCTGCTGATGAGCCAGCGCCTGAGCCACACGCTCGATCAATTGCAGGCACGTCTGGCCAAGACCTCCCGGCGCTGGAAGTTGTGACCGGCAGGCAACACCCCGTACCATGCGGCGCATTGTAAGGAGACGCCCTTGTCCGCCAGCCGCCCGCCCGTTCTTGATGATCTTGACCACCGGTTGATCGCCGCTTTGCAGCTCAACGCCCGCGAAAGCGTGGCCGTGCTGGCCCGCCAACTGGGCATCGCGCGCACCACCGTGACGTCGCGGCTGGCACGCCTGGAAAAGAGCAAGGTCATCACCGGCTACGGTGTACGGCTGGGTCAGCGAGTGGTCGATGGCGGCCTGCAGGCCTACGTCGGCATCACCGTCAGGCCGCGAGCCGGCAAGGACGTGCTGCGTCGCCTCGCGACTCTCAGCGAAGTCCAGCAACTGTGCGCGGTGAGTGGCGAGTTCGACTATGTTGCCTGGCTACGCACTGAATCCCCGGAGCAACTGGACCAGTTGCTCGACCTGATCGGCAGTGTCGAGGGGGTGGAAAAGACCACCACCTCGATCATTCTCAGCAGCAAGATCGACCGCGGCCAGCCAGTTTGAATGGCGTTTTCGTCATAGTGCGCAAGCAGGTCGTCAGATTGCATCACCGACGCACAGAGCGACGACAGTTTTCGTCTTATTAACGTGCTCATGCCTGCCTAGACTGTCCTTACCCGTGCCATCGCCACCATTAAGGGACAGCCATGAATCACCCTCGTCATCGTGCAGACGGTCAACAACCGATCACTATGTTCGGTCCGGACTTCCCTTTTGCCTTCGACGAGTGGATCACCCACCCCGCCGGGCTGGGCAGCATCCCGGAACATCATCATGGCCGTGAAGTGGCGATCATCGGCTCCGGCATCGCCGGCATGGTCGCCGCCTATGAACTGATGAAGCTGGGCCTCAAGCCGGTGGTCTACGAGGCTTCGCAGATGGGCGGGCGGCTGCGCTCCCAGCCATTCGAAGGCGCTGAAGGCATCATTGCCGAACTGGGAGGCATGCGCTTTCCGGCCTCGTCCACGGCGTTCTATCACTATGTCGACAAACTCGGCCTGCAGACCCAGCCATTTCCCAACCCGCTGACCCCGGCCTCCGGCAGCACGGTGGTGGATCTGGAAGGCAATACCTACTATGCGCAAAGCCTCAGCGACCTGCCCGCCCTGTTTCAGGAAGTGGCCGATGCCTGGGCCGACGCCCTGGAGAGCGGCGCGCGGTTTTCCGAAATCCAGCAGGCGATCCGCGAACGCAATGTGCCACGCCTCAAGGCGTTGTGGAATGAACTGGTACCGCTGTGGGACGACCGCACCTTTTACGACTTCGTGGCCACCTCGAAAGCTTTTGCCAAACTGTCGTTCTACCACCGCGAAGTGTTCGGCCAGGTCGGTTTCGGCACCGGTGGCTGGGACTCGGACTTCCCCAACTCGATGCTGGAAATTTTCCGCGTGGTAATGACCAACTGCGATGAAGACCAGCACTTGATTGTCGGTGGCGTGCAACAGGTGCCGCTGGGCATCTGGCGCCATGTGCCGCCGCACTGCGCCCATTGGCCGGCCGGCACCAGCCTGTCGTCACTGCACCATGGCGCGCCGCGCCCTGGCGTCAAACGCATCGCCCGCGCCTCCGACGGCCAGTTGGCGATCACCGACAACTGGGGCGACACGCGTCTGTACCCGGCAGTACTGACCACTTGCCAGAGCTGGCTGCTGACCACCCAGATCGAATGCGAAGAGTCACTGTTCTCGCAGAAAATGTGGATGGCCCTGGACCGTACCCGCTACATGCAGTCGTCGAAAACCTTTGTGATGGTCGACCGGCCCTTCTGGAAAGACAAAGACCCGCAAACCGGCCGCGACCTGATGAGCATGACCCTCACCGACCGTCTGACCCGTGGCACCTACCTGTTTGACAACGGCGACGACAAACCAGGAGTGATCTGCCTGTCCTACTCGTGGATGAGCGATGCACTGAAAATGCTGCCACAGCCGATCGACAAGCGCGTGCGTCTGGCCCTGGATGCGCTGAAGAAGATTTACCCGAAGGTGGATATCGCCGCGCACATCATCGGCGACCCGATTACCGTTTCGTGGGAGGCCGATCCGCATTTCCTGGGTGCCTTCAAAGGCGCACTGCCCGGCCATTACCGCTATAACCAGCGGATGTACGCGCACTTCATGCAGCACGACATGCCCGCCGAACACCGCGGCATGTTCCTCGCCGGTGATGACATATCCTGGACCCCGGCCTGGGTCGAGGGTGCGGTGCAGACCTCGCTCAATGCGGTGTGGGGCATCATGAACCACTTTGGCGGCAAGTCCCCCGCCGACAACCCCGGCCCAGGCGATGTGTTCGATGAAATCGGCCCCATTGCGCTGGGCGACTAACACCGAGGTTTAGCATGCGGATCGCGATTTACCAATGCCCGCCCCTGCCCCTGGACATTGATGCCAACCTGGCGCGGCTGGCCGCCCAGGCACAGGCCGCCAGCCGTGCTGGTGCACAGTTGCTGGTCTGCCCGGAGATGTTCCTCAGCGGTTACAACATCGGTCGTCAGGCGGTCGAACGACTGGCCGAAGCCGCAGACGGCCCGGCAGCCGAACAGGTCGCGACGATTGCCCGGCACAGCGGTATGGCGATTGTCTATGGCTACCCGGAGCGGGCCACGGACGGCCTGCTGTATAACGCCGCGCAACTGATCGACGCGGCCGGCAACCGGCTGGTCAACTATCGCAAGACCCACCTGTTCGGCGAGCTGGATAAAACCATGTTCAGCGCCGGGGCCGCGCACTGTGCGGTGGTCGAACTGCACGGTTGGCGGCTGGGGCTACTGATCTGCTACGACGTAGAGTTTGCGGAGACGGCGCGTCATCTCGCGCTGGCCGGTGCCGACCTGATCGTGGTGCCCACCGCCAATATGGCGCCCTATGACTTCGTGT
Organism: Pseudomonas sp. StFLB209; assembly: GCF_000829415.1. Lineage (NCBI taxonomy): Bacteria > Pseudomonadati > Pseudomonadota > Gammaproteobacteria > Pseudomonadales > Pseudomonadaceae > Pseudomonas > Pseudomonas sp. StFLB209. The sequence continues at coordinate 1,405,433 of NZ_AP014637.1, forward strand.
GTGAGGTGACGGTGCGCGCCCGCGCCTTCGAGAACCAGTGCTACCTGGCGTATGCCAACTACTGCGGTAGTGAGGGCGAAATCCACTATTGCGGCCTGAGCAGCCTTAACGGGCCGCAGGGCTGCCGCCCGTTGCTGGCAGGCGAGGACGAAGCGTTGCTGATCGCTGACCTGCAACGCTCAGGCATCGATAACGCCAAGGATTTAAACAATTACGCCGCTGATCGCCGCCCTGATCTGTATGAGCGACTGTTGAAAAACTGAGCCGCCGTCATTGCATTGCGCGACTACACTGCAAGTGAGGATTGATGATCGGCCTCCCGGCCGGTCACGAGCAAAGTGTCTGTCAGCAGAGGATCACTCCATGAAAGCCGATCGCACACTCACCCCGCACTGGCACACAGGCTGCAGCCTGGAGCGGGCTCCTGATCGACATGGCCATGTACTGCTGTTTCGTCCCGGCGGCATGATCCGCCTGGACGATGACGCGGCACGGGTTGGCGAATTGATTGATGGTCGGCACACGGTCGAGCAGATCATCGAGATTCTGCATACCCGTTTCCCTAACCTTCCGGAAACGGGTACCGACGTTGATGACTTCATCAGGAGAGCCAGCCAGAAGCACTGGATCGACCTGCACTGAAGCGCCTTCGGGCCTGGCCAGGACCAGGCCTGAAAGCGGCGCGGCAGGTTACTTGCGGCTGGCGATGATGTACACCGCGTGGATGATGCCAGGGAAGTAACCCAGCAGGGTCAACAGAATGTTGAGCCAGAACGCGCCGCCGAAACCGACTTGCAGGAACACGCCCAGTGGAGGCAGCAGAATGGCGATGATAATGCGGATGATGTCCATGGGTAAGCTCCTGATTGAAGGGCCTTGATGGCCTGTATTCAATCGACCCTTGGCCGCTGTCAGTGGTTCCGTAGCTTCTGGCAGACCGCCATCACCCGACCCGGAACAAAAACACGTGCACAAAGAAAACCCCGCCGCAGCGGGGTTTTCCAGACTGTTTCCCTGACTTCCCTTTCTTCCCGCCATCCTGGCAGGTATCCCTTACGTGTCCCTGTTATCTAGTGCGCATCCTGCGCAACGTCCATGTGGCTAATTTAACTTTGGATCCTTTTTATCGAAAGAGGCGATTTGCCGCCACGTGGTGTAAGCCATGGCTTACACCAATGAGAATCATTATCAGAATTGCTCGGCGTCCAGCAGGTACAGCGATTCACTGCCTGCGCGTACCGCAGCGGCGAGTGAATGAATACGCGGCAACAAGCGAGCAAAATAGAAACGCGCAGTCGCCAGCTTGCCGGCATAGAACGAATCTTCAGCTTCTTTGGCTTGTGCGACCAGAGCCATGCGCGCCCACAGCCAGGCATAGGCTGTGTAGCCGAACAGATGCAGATACTCCACTGACGCAGCGCCGATTTCATTCGGGTTGCTGCGCGCGCGGTCAAGTATCCATTGAGTCAGGTCGTCGAGGGTCTGCAAGGCATTTGCCAGCGGCTTGACGAATTCCGCAGGCGCTTCGCCGCTGTCGATGAACTGCCGAACCTCCTCGGAAAACACCCGGTACCAGGCACCGTCAGAACCGACGATCTTGCGCCCCACCAGGTCCAGCGCCTGGATGCCGTTGGTGCCTTCGTAGATCTGGGTGATGCGCACATCACGCACCAGTTGCTCCTGGCCCCACTCGCGAATGTAACCGTGGCCGCCGAACACTTGCTGGCCGTGAACAGTGGTTTCCAGACCGACATCGGTGAGAAAGGCCTTGGCCACCGGGGTCAGCAACGCCACCAGTTGTTCGGCGCGCTCACGCTGCTGCGGCTCTTCACTGTATTTGGCGATGTCCAGTTGTACCGCCACATAAGTGGAAAATGCCCGCCCACCCTCGTTGAGGGCTTTCATGGTCAGCAGCATGCGCCGCACGTCGGGGTGCACGATGATCGGGTCGGCGACCTTGTCGCGGTTCTGCGCGCCCGTCGGCGCACGGCTTTGCAGACGGTCACGGGCATATTCGATGGCGTTCTGGTAGGAGCGCTCGCCGGATGCCAAGCCCTGGATGCCGACCCCCAGACGCTCGTAGTTCATCATGGTGAACATCGCCGCCAGGCCCTTGTGCGGCTCACCCACCAGCCAGCCACGGGCCTGGTCGAAATTCATCACACAGGTGGCAGAAGCCTGGATACCCATCTTGTGTTCGATGGAACCGCAACTGACCGGGTTGCGCGCCCCCAGGCTGCCGTCGTCATTGACCAGAAACTTGGGCACCAGAAACAGTGAAATGCCCTTGGGGCCGGCTGGCGCATCGGGCAGCCTGGCCAGGACCAGATGGATGATGTTCTCGGTCAGGTCGTGCTCACCGCCGGTAATGAAAATCTTGCTGCCGCTGATCAGATAGCTGGCGTCGGGCTGCGGCTCGGCGCGGGTGCGGATGATTCCCAGGTCAGTCCCGGCGTGGGCTTCGGTCAGGCACATCGAGCCACACCAGACACCGGCGTACATGTTGGGCAGGTACTGCGCCTTGAGCGCCTCACTGGCATGGGTATTGAGCGAGACACACGCGCCGGAGGTCAGCATCGGGTACAGACCGAACGCCAGGCTCGCGGAGTTGAGCATTTCTTCGACCTGCGCCGAGACCACCTTGGGCATGCCCATGCCACCAAACTCGGGGTTGCCACCCACGCCCACCCAGCCGCCCTCGGCATAGGTGCGGTAGGCATCGACAAAGCCGGTTGGCGTACTGACCACGGTGTCGTTCCAGCGGCAGCCCTCTTCGTCGCCGTTACGGCTCAGGGGCGCAATGCTGCGGCTGGTGACCTTGCCGGCTTCTTCAAGAATCGCCTCGACGGTTTCGGTGTCCACAGTGTCGGCCAATGCCGGCAAACTGGCCCAGAGTCGGGAAACCTCAAAGACCTCATTGAGGACGAAGCGCATATCACGCAGCGGCGCTTTGTAGTCAGCCATGGCACACCTCGCAAACGGGAAGCAAAAGATCTGAGCCTGGAAACCGGACCTGCCACAGACCGGTCAAGGCGTTCGAAGCCCGAGTTTAGCCGAACAACCATTACGACACATAGGGTCCGTTTGTGACCACAAGGTATTTATCAGTCACGTAAAATGGCAGGCCGAAAAAAAACACGGCGCCGCCCATCACGGCCCGTGTCCACTTGTCTTTGCTGCTGTTCAGCCAACGGGGTCAGGGCTGCGCACCGCTCCGCGTTTGGCAGTCTGCCCATGCGCAATCACACAGTTGCGTCCGGCGCCCTTGGCGGCATACAGCGCCTGGTCGGCGGCCTTGAGTACTTCTTCAGGTGTGCGGTGTTCAGGCTGGCGCTCGGCCACCCCGATACTGACGGTGACCGACACGCTGCTGGCCGACGCAGCACCGCGCCGCTGCCGCCCCTGTTGATCGTCCTGCGGCCGGTTCTCCTTGTTGCGCAACTGGATCTCGTAGTGGGCAATGGTCTCGCGAATCACCTCAAGGTGCGGCAGGCACTCTTCCAGCGCCTTGCCGGCAAACACAATGGCAAATTCTTCACCACCGTAGCGGTAAGCCTTGCCGCCGCCATTGGTGATTTTCGACAGTTTGCTGGCCACCAGACGCAGCACCTGATCGCCCACATCATGGCCGTGGGTGTCGTTGAATTTCTTGAAGTGGTCCACGTCGCTCATGGCCAGCACATAGTTGCGTCCCAGGCGCTGCATCCGCTCATTGAGCGCGCGTCGCCCCGGCAAGCCGGTCAGCTCGTCGCGGAACGCCATCTGATACGCCTCATGGGCCACGCCTGCCGCAATCATCAGCATCACCTGGCTGCACATGATATTGAGCGTGAATGGCAGGATGAAGGTCTTGGGCAGTGCCCAGAACAGCGCCAGCAAACCGACCAGTTGCGCCGCATGCAGCGGCCTGGGTTTGCTCAGATACTGCCAGATCAACACGCCGAAGCCGATGATAAACATCAGGTACGACAGCTGGATCAGGCTCATCCACGAGCCGTGCAAGGCCGGCCAGCGAATGTCCGCCAGCCAGTTCTGCACTTCATTCGGATAGCTCTGCTCCATGCCCAAGGCAACGCTGCCGACCACCAGCAGCACCGCCAGACGGGCCACGATGTCCTGAAACAGGTGAGTGCGCTCCTCCCAGGCCGCGTACAGCGCATACATCACCGGCAGTAGCAGGCAGGTCAGGTGGAAAATCACCGCCGCATCTTCGCGGACCCTGCCGTTGTCACGGTAGAAGTCCGTCTGGGTGTCGAGCAGAAAATAGGCAATGTACACCGTCACCATCAACGACAACTCGCGCTGACGCCGGTAGACCGCGCAATAGGCACCGCCCAGCAGCAGCACCAGGGTCGGCAGGACGTTGAACAGTGAGGTGAAGAACACACTCAGGTCTTTGACATAGGCCGCTGCCAGCCCAGCCAGGAACAGGCTGCCGGCGGGCAGGAAGTGACTCAGTCGTGCAGCAGATGGATGCAACAAGGGGGATGTCTCCTACTCGGCATCGAGCAATCGCTCAGCATGATGTCATTGTGCCCACATTCGGCAAGCAATGCATACAACCGAACCAATTAGTTAACTAAGTGCTGTAACGGCAGGAAACTCAAAAGGTTTATCAGGGATATATGAAGGTTATCTAACAGCGGTTGTTACCCGGACATCTGCCCAGAAAAAATAAAACGCCCCCGCTCGTGTGAACGGGGGCGTTTCCGGTATTGCTGGGCGGAGCCGAATCCGGACTCAGTAAGCCAGACCGAAGTCCTCTTCACTGATTTCCATCAGGTTGGCAGCGCCAGACAGGATCGCTGCGGCATGGCTGCGGGTGCGGGGCAGGATACGCTGGTAATAGAAGCGCGCAGTCTGCAGTTTGGCTTTGTAGAACGCCTCGTCGCCCGTACCCTCGGCAATCTTCTCCGCGGCCAGGCGGGCCATGTCGGCCCAGAAGTAAGCCAGGCAGACGTAACCGGAGAACATCAGGTAATCCACCGAAGCGGCGCCGACTTCTTCGCGGTCTTTCATGGCGGCCATGCCGACCTTCATGGTCAACTCGCCCCACTCCTTGTTCAACGCCGCCAGCGGGGCGATGTACGCCGACAGGGCTTCGTTGCCTTCGTTGGCTTGGCAGAATTTGTGGACGATCTTGGTGAAGCCCTTGAGCGCCTCGCCCTGGGTCATCAGTACCTTGCGACCGAGCAGGTCGAGGGCCTGGATGCCGGTGGTGCCTTCATAGAGCATCGAAATGCGGCTGTCGCGCACGTTCTGCTCCATGCCCCACTCGGCGATGAAGCCGTGACCGCCATAGATCTGCACGCCATGGTTGGCAGCCTCGAAGCCCACCTCGGTCATGAATGCCTTGGCAATCGGGGTCATGAACGCCAACAGCGCGTCGGCCGACTTGCGTTGCTCCTCGTCCTGGCTGTACTTGACGATGTCCACCAGCTTGGCGGTGAAGTACACCATCGCCCGGTTGCCTTCGGCGAACGCCTTGATGGTCAGCAGCATGCGCCGTACATCAGGGTGCACGATGATCGGGTCGGCGGCTTTATCCGGTGCCTTGGGACCGGTCAGCGAACGCATCTGCAGACGCTCGCGGGCGTATTTCAGGCCACCCTGGAACGCCACCTCGGCGTGCGCCAGGCCCTGCAGTGCAGTGCCCAGGCGCGCGGTGTTCATGAAGGTGAACATGCAGTTCAGGCCCTTGTTCGCCGGGCCGATCAGGAAACCTGTCGCACCGTCGAAGTTCATCACGCAGGTGGCGTTGCCGTGAATGCCCATCTTGTGCTCCAGCGAGCCACAGGTGACGGCATTGCGCGCGCCGATGGCACCTTGGGCGTCAGGCAGGAATTTGGGCACGATGAACAGCGAAATGCCTTTGGTGCCAGCCGGTGCATCCGGCAGGCGGGCCAGCACGATGTGCACGATGTTGTCGGCCATGTCGTGTTCACCGGCCGAAATGAAAATCTTGGTGCCGCTGACCTTGTAGCTGCCGTCGGCCTGGGGCTCGGCCTTGGTGCGCAGCATGCCCAGGTCGGTGCCGCAGTGCGGTTCGGTCAGGCACATGGTGCCGGTCCATTCACCGGAGACCAGCTTGGTCAGGTAGGTGTGCTGCTGTTCAGCCGTACCGTGGGCCGACAGGGTATTCATCGCGCCATGCGACAAACCGGGGTACATGCCCCACGACCAGTTGGCTTCCCCCACCAGCTCGCTGACCGCCAGACCCAGAGACTCCGGCAGGCCCTGGCCGCCATGCTCGACATCATGGGCCAGGCTCGGCCAGCCGCCTTCGACGAATTGCTGATAAGCCTGTTTGAAACCGGTTGGCGTTTTCACGCCAGACTCGCTCCAGGTACAGCCTTCGGTGTCACCGACCCGATTCAGCGGTGCCAGCACCTGCTCACAGAACTTGGCGCCTTCTTCAAGGATGGCGTCGACCGTATCGGGCGTGGCGTCCTCGCAGCCAGGCAGGCTCTGATAGTGCGCCGCATAACCCAGCAGTTCATCACGTACGAAACGAATATCACGCAAGGGGGCTTTGTAATCTGGCATAGCGAAAACCTCTGCTGGTGAATCCCGGAATGAATGACTGGCCGGTCATGCTGGAAACATTGTTGTCCAGCTGATGATCGCGGCCGCCCACCGATCAAACAGTTGTTTGAAACTTACGTTTACACCCGCACCTTGTCAATAGCGTGCCACTCACCATCGGTCTAACGTCACGATCGACCACGCACGACAAGGCCCGCAGCGATGCTGGCAACATGCATTCAAGTCTAGTTGAGCGAGTAGAGGTTGCGGGGACGATACACAGGGCGAACCGGACAAAGGCCGGAGCAGCCAGAAAGCGGCTTTACGGCCGAAGAAATGCTCAGAGCTGGAAATCGACCTCCAACTGCTCAGGGTCAGGCTCGATGTCCCCAAGGCTGCGCACGGCCATGCCGAGACTCTCCGCTTTTTCGAACAATTGTTTGTCGTGTGTCCAGATTTCATTGGCATTGTTGGCCAATGCAATGGCCAGAATCTGCCGATCAAACCGGAATTTGGCTTTGGTTACCGAAGGATCAGCGAGTGCCACCTTAAGCTCTTGTGTCGTAATCATCCCGGCGCATTCAATGGCTGCAATCTCATCGAAACTGACCATTTCAAAGCAGGATAACTGCCGGATGCTTTCGACCAGTTTTGCGCTCTGCCCAGGTGAAAAACCGATCAATACCTCAGCCAGCACCGGAGCAGGAATGAGCACACTGCCGCGGGCTGCGTCGATTTTTTCGACAAGTGCTTCGGCACGGTCAATTGCCCGCTCGATGGGCATGCTATTGCGAGGATCGTAAAGAATCGAACCGGGTTTGACGTTTCCTATCACCTGCAGGAGAACATTCGTGTCTAAAACGACCCTCACCTTACCCCCTCAATTCCAGAATCAACGCATGAGCATCATCCATCTCGCTCACACCGCCAGCGCTCAACGCCCTCAATTTCTTGATACCTGATTTGAGTGTGCCGTTCTCTAAACGGTCGAAAGAGTGAGCTTGCAGCTTCTTGAGGCGCCAGCCCCCGTTTGGCCGGCTTTCCCACACACCTTCACCATGCAGCCGGACAGGCTTGAACAGCAGGCTGCCCAACTGCTCAGCCAACGCGGTGCCTACCTCGCACAGCAGTGACTCGCCAGTAGCGCCTTCAAGACGCACCAGAATGGTTTCATCTTTGCCGCCAACGAAATAGAGCCTGCCTTGAACGCTGCCTTTTTTGCGAATCACCACTGGAGGAGCGGCAGTTTTGGCCTTTGGGAATTCCAACACTTGGGCAGTGCCATTGAGAAGCGTGCCGTCCACACGATCTTCTTCCATGAGCGAGGCAAGTTGCTGATAGGCCTTTTGGGCACGCCTGGCGCCTTCGCCTGCGGCGGCAAGGCACGCCTGGTGCACTACAGCCTGATACTTGTCGTCCTCAACGAGGGCATTCAGGCACGCTGAGCCTTGGCTGACACCCTCAAAATGAACGCTCTCCCGATACCCCAGCAGCCTAGAGAGCTCGCGCAGGTACTCAGCCAGCCGGGTCATTGAAAGCTGCTCAGGAGAGGTACCGTCGAGGTGCAGGGTTATCGTTTGCATGGCTCGAGTATAGGAGAAACCATTACCCGCGCCTACGACACTCCCAGCCCGGAAACAAGACATCATCTGACAAGTTGTATCCAAGCGTTATGGGCATTGTGGCGCACATAACGAAAACGCCGTGCACAAAGACACGGCGTTTCATATTCACCCTCTCGATGGGGCTGGCCTGAAAATCAGGCCCCAGGGTCAGGCGTAGGTGTCGATCAGGGTGCCCAGCGCTTCATTGCTTGCGCGCTGCGCAGCAGCGCCCGCTTCAGCCTGCGCTTTGCCGGCCGCGAGTTCGACAATGTTGGCGGGCAGATCGGAACGCTGGCTACGGTCGACGGAGCGCAGGTTTTCCAGCTGGAAATCCGAAGACTGGCTGCGGCCGGAGACTTCGATACCGCTACTGGCGATCTGGGTGGCCGCCTGATCGACACGATCCTGCCCGACCTGAATAGCGGTCAAGCCTGGATAAAACGTGTTGCTCAAGGAGATTTGCATAAGCCAATCCTCAGCTCAGAGTTACAAACAAGCCTATTGAACCAGCAATAAAGGCAAAAGGCCCGATAAAAAGACTAATGGCACAACGCCTGGCAATAGGCTCAATCTTGAGCAAAAGCAAAAGTCCTTCTAGATCAGGCAGATGCTTTACCCAAGGCGATCCAGGTGTAAATATCTGGCAACATTTTCGCTGTTCGCCTGCTCCAGACGCGGCACCTGGCCGAGACAGGGCGCCGGTAATTGTTCGCTCAAGGTCTGCAGATTTTCATGCAGACGCGAGGTGCCCGGATCGACAATGTTTGCCACCCAACCGGCCAATGGCAGGCCGTCGCGCAGGATCGCTTCGGCGCTTAGCACGGCATGGTTGATGCAGCCCAGGCGCACGCCCACCACCAGAATCACCGGCAGCTTCAAGGCCATCGCCAGATCGGACAAATATTCGCGGTCATTGAGCGGCACCCGCCAGCCGCCAGCGCCTTCGATCAAGGTGAAGTCGGCCTGGCGCGCGAGCAAGCGTTGCATGGCAGGCAATAGACTGGCCAGCTCAAGCTGCACCCCTGCTTCCCTCGCGGCCAGATGCGGGGCGATGGCCGGTTCCAGGGCCAATGGGTTGACCTCGGCGTAGTCCAGCGGCAGCGAGCATTCGCCAAGCAACGCCAAGGCATCGCTGTTGCGCAGGCCATCGGCGGTGCGCGTGCAACCGGACGCCACCGGCTTGCCGGCCACGGTACTCAACCCGGCGTGCCGCGCCGCACGCAGCAAACCGGCCGCCACGGTGGTCTTGCCGACATCGGTGTCGGTGCCAGCAATGAAAAAAGCTGAACTCATGGCTGGTTTTCCAGAACCGCGTAAAGCACCTGATAGGTGGCCGGTAGCCCCTGTGGCTGGCGAAACGCTTCGTAGGCCTGCAGCAAACCTTGCATCCGTTGCCGCCCGGTCAGCCCGGTCGGCCGGCCCGGATTGAGGTTGTGGGCACCCAGCGCTTTCAACTCATGGGTCAGGCTGCGTACATCCGGGTAGTGCAGCACATGGGGCAGCACTTCCAGGCTGCGAATACGCAAGCCGCTGGCGTCACACAAGCGCTGGTAGTCGTGCTGCTCACGAAAGCGATTGACGTGCACCTGACCGTCCACTTGCTGCCAACTGCTGCGCAGCTCATGCAGAGTGCCGACGCACAGGCTGGAGAATGCAAACACCCCACCGGGCCGCAATACCCGCCGCGCCTCGCTCAATACCGCAGCGAAGTTGCCGCACCACTGTACGGCCAGGCTGGAGAACAGCAAATCGAAACGGCCACCGTGCAACGGCAGATTTTCCGCATCGCCGGCGACAAAATGTGCAGCGCCGCCCTGGGGCTGTGCGTGGCGCAGCATGCCTTGGGCAATATCCAGCGCCATGCCCTGCGCAGCCGGGAAGCGCTGCGCCAATGCGCGGCTGAAGTACCCGGTGCCGCAGCCCAGGTCCAGCCACTGCGCAGGCGTCAGTGCCTGAGGAATCCCCCTCAACAGGTGTTGCCCGACCGCTCGTTGCAAGTCGGCCACACTGTCGTAACTGCCCGCCGCTTTGGAGAATGATGCGGCGACCTGTTGTTTGTCTGGCAGGCCGAGCCCACGCACGGCACAAAGATCAGTCATCATCGGACTCATGTAAAAAGGCCCGGATTGCCGCCGCCACTCCATGGGGGTTTTCCAGAATAAATGCATGGCTGGCCTGTTCAATCACGCCAACCTCCACATCTGGCAACAAGGCCAATAGATCGCTTGCCGCTTCAGCGGGCACAAACGCATCGTTACCGGCAAACAGGTGTAATTGCGGGCCACGATAGCTCTGCAACGCTTCACGGGTATCGAGCCGCTCCAGCAGCCTGAGGCCATCGAGCAACGCTTGCTTCGAGGCATTGGGCGCCGCGGCCTTGAGCTGCCGCGACAGGCCGCGCGGGTCGGCGCTGCCCTGGCTGCACAACAGGCTGAAGCGGCGCAGGGTCACGTCGGGGTCGTGTTCACAACCGCTGAGAAACGCCGCAAAGTCAGCCGGCGTCATCGCATGCGGCCAGGCGCCGTGCGGCACAAAGCAGGCGTTGCTGGCCAGGGTCAGCAAACCGCAACAACGCTCGCCACGCCGCGCCGCCAGCTCGGCGGCGAGCATGCCGCCCAGCGACCAGCCGCCCAGCCACACATCGTCAGGCAGGCCATCGTCCAGTTCATCGAGCCACGCCGATAAATCCGCGTTGCCCGTTTGCGGCAACGGCTCGACCTCGACTTTCAGGTGCTCATCCGGGCCGCGCAAGGCGGCAGCCAGCGGCTCCAGCGGCGAGACACCCAAGCCCCAACCGGGCAACAACACCAGACGATCACGCATGAGCCTGCTCCATCGTTTCATCCACACCCAGCAGTGGCCAGCACTGCGCCAGTGCTTGCAACAATAGCTGCACCTGCTCGGATGTGTGGGCTGCGCTCAGAGTGACCCGCAAACGGGCACTGCCGGCCGGCACGGTGGGCGGGCGGATCGCAGTCACCAGCAGGCCCCGCTCGCGCAACATCTGCGACAGGCGCAAGGCCCGTCCGGCATCGCCAATCACAATCGGCTGGATCGGTGTAAAACTGTCCATCAGGGTCAGGCCGATTTGCTCGGCACCCTGACGGAACTGCGCGATCAGGGCATTGAGGTGCTCGCGCCGCCAGTGTTCACTGCGCAGCAGTTGCAGGCTCTTGAGCGTGGCACAGGCCAGCGCCGGCGGCTGACTGGTGGTGTAGATGTATGGCCGGGCAAACTGAATCAGCGTCTCGATCAGCTCTTCACTGCCCGCAACAAACGCCCCACTGGTGCCAAACGCCTTGCCCAGCGTACCGATCAGCACCGGTACATCGTCGATCCCCAGACCAAAGTGCTCGACACAACCTCCGCCATTGGCCCCCAGCGGGCCAAAGCCATGGGCATCGTCAACCATCAGCCAGGCGCCGCGAGCTTTAGCGGTACGCGCCAGGGCCGGCAGGTCGGCAATGTCGCCGTCCATGCTGAACACCCCGTCGCTGACCACCAGGCGGTCACCCACGGCCTTGTCCAGACGCGCCGCGAGACTTTGTGCGTCGTTGTGCAAGTAACGGCTGAACCGCGCACCGCTGAGCAGCCCGGCATCGAGCAAGGACGCATGATTAAGGCGGTCTTCCAGCACACTGTCGCCCTGCCCCACCAAGGCGGTGACCGTCCCCAGATTGGCCATGTAGCCATTGGAGAACAGCAAGGCGCGCGGGCGCCCGGTGAACTCGGCCAGAGCCTCTTCCAGCTCGTGATGCGGGCTGCTGTGACCGATCACCAGATGCGAAGCCCCGCCGCCGACACCCCAGCGCTCGGCACCGGCTTGCCAGGCAGCGACCACCTCTGGATGGCTGGCCAACCCGAGGTAGTCATTGTTGCAAAAGGTCAGCAGCGCCTGGCCGTCGACGACCGCCAGCGGCCCTTGCGGGCTTTGCAGCAGCGGGCGCTGACGATACAACTGCGCGGCGCGCCGCTCCGCCAGGCGGACACTTAGGTCAAAGCCCATATCGGTCAGGCCGAGACGGCGTTGTAGAACATCGAACTGCTCTTTTGCTCCACCAGTGCCTGCTCGATGGCGGCCTGATGCACTTCGTCGGCATGCTCCTCACGCTCTTCGGGCTTGATGCCCAGGCGGGCGAACAACTGCATGTCGCGGTCAGCCTGCGGGTTGCCGGTGGTCAGCAGTTTCTCGCCGTAGAAGATCGAGTTGGCGCCGGCAAAGAACGCCAGTGCCTGCATCTGCTCGTTCATTGCTTCGCGGCCCGCCGACAGGCGCACGTGGGATTTGGGCATCAGGATGCGCGCCACGGCCAGCATGCGGATGAAGTCGAACGGATCGACGTCTTCAGCGTTTTCCAGCGGTGTGCCGGCAACCTTGACCAGCATGTTGATCGGCACCGACTCCGGATGCTCGGGCAGGTTGGCCAACTGGATCAGCAGGCCGGCCCGGTCGTCCAGCGACTCGCCCATGCCCAGAATGCCACCAGAACAGATTTTCATGCCCGCGTCGCGCACATAGGCCAGGGTCTGCAGGCGCTCGCTGTAGGTGCGGGTGGTGATGATGCTGCCGTAGAACTCCGGCGAGGTGTCGAGGTTGTGGTTGTAGTAGTCAAGGCCCGCATCGGCCAGGGCTTCAGTCTGTTCACGGTCGAGCTTGCCCAGCGTCATGCAGGTTTCCAGGCCCATGGCCTTTACGCCTTTGACCATTTCCAGCACGTAGGGCATGTCTTTGGCTGACGGATGTTTCCAGGCCGCGCCCATACAGAAACGGGTCGAGCCAATCGCCTTGGCCCGTGCCGCTTCCTCAAGCACCTTCTGCACTTCAAGCAGCTTCTGCTTGTCGAGGCCGGTGTTGTAGTGGCCGGACTGCGGGCAGTACTTGCAGTCTTCAGGGCACGCGCCGGTCTTGATCGACAGCAGGGTCGAGACCTGAACCCGATTGGCATCGAAGTGCGCACGGTGCACGGTCTGCGCCTGAAACAGCAAGTCATTGAATGGCTGTACGAACAGCGCCTTGACCTCGGCTAAAGTCCAGTCGTGACGCAGGGTAGCTGTAGTGCTGGCGCTCATCGGCGGCTCCTTTTATTGAACGGACTCTGCGCCCGGGCGAAAGACCACAGACACGACACGGTTGTCCGGCGAGATTTTTCGGAATGATTAGGGAACGGCCATGCCATGTCAACCACACAAAGAAACACAGGTTTACATCTGGTTAAATTTCACTCAATTCTGTTTGTTATGCGATGAGCCCAGCGATACATCGCTGGCCATCTGTGTGGCTTGCGAAGCCGAGCTGCCCTGGCTGGGCGATCATTGCCTGTGTTGCGCGCTGCCGCTGACAGGATCAGGCTACGGGGCTGGCGAATGTTGCGCGCAGTGCGATCAACGGCCACCGGCGTTCAGCCAGGTCATCACGGCCTGGACCTACGAGTTTGTCGTCGACCGACTGATCACCCGCTTCAAGCATCGCCAGCAGTGGCCATTGGGCAAGCTGTTGGCAGAGTTACAAGGCCAATACCTGCAACATCGCTTCGACGAAGGCCTGCCAAGACCCGATGCGTTACTGCCGGTGCCCCTGGCCAGGCAGCGCTTGCGCCAGCGCGGTTTCAATCAGTCGGCGATGCTGGCCAACTGGCTGGGTGAACAGTTGCAACTGCCCGTGCAAGCGCGGCAATTGCTGCGCACCCGCGATACGCCCTCACAACAAGGCCTGAGTGCCAAAGCGCGCAAACAGAATCTGCAAGGTGCCTTCAGCCTGACCGACAGTCACTGGGTACAGGGTAAGCACCTGGCGCTGGTCGATGACGTGCTGACCACCGGCACCACAGCCCATAGCCTCGCGCAACTGCTGACCGGCGCCGGGGCGCGGCGGGTGGATGTGTATTGCCTGGCCAGAACACCCGCGCCCGAGGACTGAACACTAGGGGCTGTTGCCGTTTCATCACAGCCGCGCCGAGGTCTGTTTTGTCGGCTTGCACAATCTTCATTCAGTTGGAGACGGGGCGACAAAACAGCCACGGCCCTACGGGTTGCGCCCCAAATCGCGTCATGCTTCGTCGGAGGACTTGAAAAGGGAGTGACCATTTCCTGCGTCCTCCGCCTCGCCTGACACGATTTGGAGCTGCAACGCAATCTGCACTGAAACGGCAACAGCCCATAGGTTTTGGCATAGACTCTGGCAATCTCTGCTTTGCTGGTCGTCTGGTCATGCCGCTATCGTCTTCCCTGAGCCAATACATGGTGCGTCGCCCGCAGCGCCTCGCGCTGTTGCAGCACATTGCCGAGCAAGGCTCGATCACCCGCGCAGCCAAGAGTGCCGGGCTGAGCTACAAAGCCACCTGGGATGCGATCGATGAGCTGAACAATCTTGCGCAAAAACCGCTGGTCGAGCGCAGCGTCGGCGGCCGCGGCGGTGGTGGTGCCAGGTTGTCGGTCGAAGGCGCACGTATCCTGCGTCTTTATCAGCGCCTGCAAGCCCTGCAGGCTCAGGTGCTGGAGGCTGCCGAACAGGACAGCGACCTGCAATTGCTCAGCCGTCTGACCCTGCACACCAGCGCCCGCAACCAGTTGCTCGGTAGCATCCAGAACATTACCCGGCAAGGCATCAATGATGTTGTGCGCCTGACCCTGGCCGGTGGTGAATGCATCGACGCGCAAATTACCCATGACAGCACCCAGCGCCTGGCGCTGGAAAACGGCAGCGAAGTGATGGCCCTGATCAAGGCCGGCTGGCTCGAACTGCTGGCCCCTGAGCAGACGCCTGAAACGGGCTACAACAGTTTGCGGGGCCAGTTGCAAAGCATTCTCGATGCGCCCGACGGTCCCAGCGAAGTGCGGATCGCCCTGGCCAATGGTCAGACGCTCTGTGCCCTGGCTGCGCCGCAGCGGCTTGCGGCACTGGGGTTGACCCAAGGCAGCGCAGTGCAGGCCCGGTTTTTGCCCTCACAAGTGCTGTTGGGCACCGTGGTGTGAAGCATCCGGGCGTCATACCGCCGACATAATTTAGTAATACTGAATACTTAATGTTACGGCCACATTCGTGGGAGCCGTGATGATGAAATTATTAGAAGAAAACCAGTCTACCGACCTCGAAAAAATGGTCGGCCTCACCCGCCGCAGTTTTATCGGTGCAGGCACCCTGGCCGGTGCCGCGCTGTTTCTCGGCGGCGACCTGCTCAGCCGCAGCGCCCTGGCCATCGGGGTCAGCGAAGCCAACAGCAAACTGCTGGGGTTCGACAGCATCAAGGCCAGTGTCGATGACAGCATCAGCCTGCCGCCTGGCTACCGCTCGTCGGTGCTGATCAGTTGGGGCCAGCCGCTGCACAAGGACGGCCCGGCCTTTGACCCCAGTGGCAAGGGCACCGCCGAAGCGCAGGAGTTGCAGTTCGGCGACAACAACGACGGCATGAGCCTGTTCCCGATGACCGGCCAGCCTGACCGCGCGCTGCTGGCGATCAACAACGAATACACCAACTACCGCTACCTCTTTGAGCACGGCAAGAACCCGGAGTCTGCCGAAGAAGTGCGCAAGGCACTGGCCAGCGAAGGCGTTTCGGTCATCGAGATCAAACGCAGTAACGGTCAGTGGCAGTTCGTTCAGGGCTCGTCGTATAACCGACGCATCCACGGCAACAGCCCGATCACCCTCAGCGGCCCGGCGGCCGGCCACGACTGGCTGAAAACCAGCGCCGACGCCAGCGGTCGCCACGTGCTGGGCACCTTCCAGAACTGCGCCAACGGCAAGACCCCATGGGGCACCTACCTGACCTGCGAAGAGAACTTCACCGACTGCTTCGGCAGCAGCGATGCCCAGCAGAAGTTCGATGCCGGCCTCAAACGCTACGGTGTAGTGGCCGCCAGCAAGGACATCAACTGGCATCAGCACGATCCGCGTTTCGACGTGGCCAAGAACCCCAACGAGGTCAATCGCCACGGCTGGGTGGTGGAAATCGACCCGTTCGATCCCAAGTCTACGCCGGTCAAACGCACAGCCCTGGGCCGCTTCAAGCACGAGAACGCCGCCCTGGCGCAGACCAAAGGCGGCCGCGCCGTGGTCTACATGGGCGACGACGAGCGTGGTGAGTTCATCTACAAGTTCATCAGCCGCGACAAGATCAACCACGACGATCCGCAGGCCAACCGCACCCTGCTCGACCACGGCACCTTGTATGTCGCGCAGTTCGATGACGGCGACAACAACCCGGATCATCCGAAAGGCAAAGGCCGCTGGGTCGAACTGACGCATGGCAAGAACGGCCTGGACGCCGCCGCCGGTTTCAACAGCCAGGCCGAGGTACTGATCCATGCGCGGCTGGCCGCCAGCGTGGTCAAAGCCACCCGCATGGACCGCCCGGAGTGGATCGTGGTCAGCCCCAAGGACGGCCAGGTGTATTGCACCCTGACCAACAACGCCAAGCGCGGCGAGGACGGCCAGCCGGTCGGCGGGCCAAACCCGCGAGCCAAGAACCAATACGGGCAAATCCTGCGCTGGCGCGAAAACGCCGATAACGCCTCGGCGATGGCGTTCGACTGGGACCTGTTTGTGGTGGCTGGCAACCCCACGGTCCATGCCGGCACGCCGCAAGGCGGATCGAGCAATGTCACGCCGCAGAACATGTTCAACAGCCCCGACGGGCTGAGCTTCGACGCGGCGGGCCGGTTGTGGATTCAGACCGACGGCGACAGCAGCAACAAAGGTGATTTTGCCGGCATGGGCAATAACCAGATGCTCTGCGCCGACCCGGTCAGCGGCGAGATCCGCCGCTTCATGGTCGGGCCGATCGGCTGTGAAGTCACCGGCATCAGCTTTACGCCGGACTACAAAACCATGTTCGTGGGCATCCAGCACCCTGGCGAAAACGGCGGTTCGACCTTCCCAGAGCACCTACCCAACGGCAAGCCGCGCTCTTCGGTGATGGTCATCACCCGTGACGATGGCGGTGTGATCGGCGCCTGAGGCATCGCCCAACGTGCAGGAGCGGCTTCAGCCGCGAATAGCCCCACGCCAGGCGAAAGATGTATTGCCCGGGCGGCAACTTTCGCGGCTAAAGCCGCTCCTACCGGGCCGTTGTCTGCGTTACCATCAGCGGTCTACGCAGCTGTTCGTTGCGCATAGGAGTCCGCATGTCCCATCCTTTCGCAGCACTCACCCCTGATCTGGTTCTCGACGCAGTCGAGAGCATCGGTTTTCTCAGCGACGCCCGGGTACTGGCCCTCAACAGTTACGAGAACCGCGTCTATCAGGTCGGTATCGAAGACCAGCAGCCGCTGATTGCCAAGTTCTACCGCCCAGGGCGCTGGAGCGACGAGGCGATTCTCGAAGAACACCGTTTCACTGCAGAACTCGAAGCCGTCGAGGTTCCGGTGGTCGCACCGTTGACGCATGACGGCCAGACCCTGTTCAAGCATGGCGACTTTCGCTTCACCCTGTTCCCGCGCCGTGGCGGTCGCGCCCCGGAGCCGGGCAACCTCGATCATCTGTACCGGCTGGGGCAGTTGCTCGGCCGCTTGCATGCGGTAGGCACCGCGCGTGATTTCGAACACCGTGAAACCCTCGCTGTGCAGAACTTCGGCCGCGACTCGCTGGACTACCTGCTCAATAACAATTGCATCCCCCGCGACCTGCTGCCCGCTTACGAGTCCGTCGCCCGTGACCTGCTCAAACGCATCGAAGACGCCTACGCCGCAACGTCCCACAGCAACATCCGCATGCACGGCGACTGCCACCCCGGCAACATGATGTGCCGCGACGAGATCTTTCATATCGTCGACCTGGATGACTGCCGCATGGGCCCGGCGGTGCAGGACATCTGGATGATGCTGGCCGGCGACCGCCAGGACTGCCTGGGGCAACTGTCGGAGCTGATCGACGGCTACGGCGAGTTCCACGACTTCGACCCGCGCCAACTCGCCTTGATCGAACCGCTGCGCGCCCTGCGCCTGATGCACTACAGCGCCTGGCTGGCACGCCGCTGGGACGACCCGGCGTTTCCACGCAGCTTTCCCTGGTTCGGCAGCGAACGGTACTGGGGCGATCACATTCTGGCCCTGCGCGAACAGCTCTCGGCGTTGCGTGAAGAGCCGCTGAAGCTGTTTTGACGTCACTGTTTTATCGCCAGGCTCTCCCTCACAACAGGGCAGCACCAAGGACCATCATGCAAACTGCCAACCTGCGTCGCGGCTACATTCTGGGTCTGACGGCCTATACCATCTGGGGTCTGTTCCCGCTGTACTTCAAAATCGTCCAGTCGGTTCCGGCCCTGGAAATCATCATTCACCGGGCACTGTGGTCGGCGCTGTTCGGCTCGCTGCTGTTGATGGTCTGGAAACACCCCGGCTGGTTCCGCGAGCTGCGCGACAACCCGCAGCGCCTGGCAGTGCTGGCCTTCAGCGGCACGTTGATCGCCAGCAACTGGCTGATCTACGTCTGGGCGGTGAACAACGGTCGTATGCTTGAAGCCAGCCTGGGCTACTACATCAACCCGCTGGTCAACGTGCTGCTGGGGCTGTTGCTGCTCGGTGAGCGCCTACGCCGCCTGCAATGGCTGGCCGTCGGCCTGGCCGCGACCGGTGTCGCGCAACAGGTCTGGCAGGTCGGCAGCTTACCGTGGATCTCCCTGAGCCTGGCACTGACCTTCGGCTTTTACGGCCTGATCCGCAAGAAAGCCCCGGTCGCGGCGCTGCCCGGCCTGGTGGTGGAAACCTGGATGCTGGTACCGTTGGCCCTGGGCTGGCTGTTGCTGCACCCCGACGCCAGCAGCCTGCAACCGCCGATCATCGACAGTTCGATGATCTGGTGGCTGGCCGCCGCAGGTCCCGTGACACTGGTGCCGCTGGTGTGCTTCAACGCCGCCGCGCGCCACCTGCCGTTTGCCACCCTGGGCTTTCTGCAATACATCGGCCCGACCCTGGTCATGCTGCTGGCGGTGCTGGTGTATGGCGAGCATCTGGCCACCAGCACATTGGTAACCTTCGCATTTATCTGGGCCGGGCTGGCGATCTACAGCGTCGATGCCTGGCTCAGCTTGCGCAAACGCCGCTGATCAAAAAACGAACAACTCTTTGCAGACCTTGAATCACAAGGCCTGCAAAGGGTTACCCCAACCTTATCCACAGCCTCGCTCAATGTAATTGTGCACAAGCCTTTGAAATTGCCGGTTTTTTAACCAAAGTTCGGCAAGCCTTGCCACACAAGGCCCGGCGCCGGGAACCCCCAGGTTATCCACAGGCACATGCAAGAAAAAGCTGAATAACCCTCCTTCTCCTCCTGCTTCATTTCGAAAGCGTTTTCTAACGGATGTCTCTCTTATCCGTATAAAGACAGCCATCACCACGCTCAAATTATCTGATTTAATTTTTAGCGAGACAAAATGAAAACATTTGAGAAATTTGAAGACTACACCGAAGCAGAGTTTCTAGAGTTTGTCACAAAGATTTGCATGGCCGATGTCAAATCGGAACGAGAGCACATTCAACTCGTAAAACACTTTGAAAAAATCACAGAGCACCCTCAAGGAAACGGTGTGATTTTCTATCCAGATCCTGAGATTGAAGACAGTCCGCAAGGCATTACTGATTTTATAAAGCGCTGGAGAGAAGCTAACGGCAAACCCGGTTTCAAGCGCTCGCATTGACATCCTCCCCGCCCTAAAGGGCGGGGATTCCCACAACTGGACGCTCATGCCCGAGCGCGAGAATGTTCTTTGCGGCGTTGACGTCGCGGTCGTGGGTGGCACCACACCCACAACAAGTCCATTCCCTTATTCCAAGCCCTGCGATACCTCTCGGCCTCGAGTCCGGCAATTGCTTGCAGCTCGAACAGGTTTGGGTGGTGTTTCTTTCGCTGACAACCTTGAAAACCGTGCCTGCGTGATCGCATTTGTATTCCAGCATGGTTTTCAATTGGCCCCAGCCGGCGTCCAGCACCGACTTGGCCATCCTGGTTTTCGCGAGTTTCAGTGAGCTCACATCGCCCACCACAATGACGCCACAACGCGCTACCAGCGCGTTGCTGAACTTATGCAGGCAATCCTTGCGGCGGTTCGCAATTTTGGCGTGAATCGCCCGCACACGGGCCGTCTTGCCGGCCCGCTGGGCCGTGCCCAGGGCGCTCTCCAGATCCCGGTAGAACCTGCCGCTTTCAAGGCGATCACCGTCGCTGCAGGTGGCCGTGGTTTTCAGTCCGAGGTCGATACCCACCGCGTCCTGGCCTGGCGATAACTGCCGGTCGACCTCGACCACGACGTTGAAATACCAGCGTCCACGGCTGTCCTCGTTGAAGCTACCGGATCTGAATTTAAAGCCCGCCAGGCCGTAGCTGTCCCAGACCTTGAAGTGCTGTCTGTTGAAGACGACCTGGCCGTTTTTCCAGACAGCCGCGCCGACCTTGAAGGGCACCCAGCCCAGACTGCGCCGGGCGCCGCCCGAGCAGCGCCAGCGTAGCTGGCGCTTTTTGAACTGCTTGCGCCGTGTGACATATTCGTCGGCAACAGCCTGCACCGATTGGCTGTGCAGTCCCAGGTCTTTGCCGGCCCCGTTGGTGTACTTGTGAATGTCGAACGCCGACAGAAAACGACCATGCTCACGAATCGAGCGACAGCTCAACTCGTTCACGTAGTTCCACACAAAATTCACAGCGCGAGAAGCTTCACGCAGCTGCGCTGCGTGCTTGTCTCGCACTCGAACCTTGAGGGTTCTGGTCGCGTTCATTTCAGTCATGAAACACAGAATAGGGGCGATTTTTGGGATCTTAACCCCTATGACCGCTTCGCGGTTCCGCTTTCATCCCCCACCTGAAGGAAGGGGCTTTTCGCACCAGCTTGGTAAATATCAAACTCCAGCCTCGACGTTGAGTCGAGGCCGGCCCCAAATAACTACCTTCAATAACCGCCTCACTCCTCCTCGCGTAACACCAGCTCCACCATCAGATCATCCGCCAGGGTCTCCAGCTTCGCCTGCAGTTCATCCAGGCTCAGGCTCAGCGGCACGCCCAATACCGCGTCGGCGCGAAATAGCCATTCGCCGCTCATCGGTGCGGTATGCACGTCAGTCACCAGTTTTTCGACGTTGACGCCTTGCCCGGCCAGCAGGCGGGTAATGTCGCGCACGATTCCCGGCCGGTCGTTGCCGACCAGCGACATCTGGATCGGTTTGCAGCTACCAGCCGGTTCTACAATGCTTTCTGCCAGCAGCACACGGATGTCGTAGGCGGCCAGTTGATGCAGGGCGGTGATCAGTTCGTCGTGCTGCTCAGGCGGCACACCGACTCGCAGGATGCCGGCAAACTGCCCGGCCAGCCGTGACATGCGGCTCTCCAGCCAGTTGCCACCGTGCTCGGCGATGCAGTGGGCGATGCGTTCAACCTGCCCCGGTTGGTCAGGGGCAACCACGGTAATGACCAGATGATCCACAGGCGAGTCCTCATTCAAGCGATGGTCAAGCCAGTATAGGCAAGCCTTGCAGTTCGACCTTGGGGGCGAGCATTCGTGACCAGAAAGAAAAATCCAGTCGCTTGGTGACGTATTTAGTCGCATGTTCACCCGGCAAATGATCATGTAGTATTCGCCAGCGCGCACTACATAAACCGTCCCCCATCATCAATGTGCTCGTCAAAGGGGCGCAATACCGCTGAGCAAAGTGAGGCAAGTGCAATGACTGAATACGTTCAAGTCGGCGACCTGCAGGTCGCCAAGGTACTGTTCGACTTCGTGCAGAACGAAGCAGTCCCCGGAACCGGCGTCGATACTGCGGCGTTCTGGAGTGGGGCGGATGCACTGATTCACGAGCTGGCACCGAAAAACCGCGCACTGCTGGTCAAGCGCGACGAGCTGCAGGCCCGGATCGATGCCTGGCACCGGCAACAGGCCGGCCAGGCGCACGACGCGGCCGCCTACAAGGCCTTTCTGGGCGATATCGGTTACCTGCTGCCGGAGCCGGCAACGGTGCAAATAAGCACCAGCAACGTCGACGAGGAAATCGCCAGCATGGCCGGCCCGCAACTGGTGGTGCCGGTGATGAACGCCCGCTTTGCGCTCAACGCCGCCAACGCCCGCTGGGGTTCGTTGTATGACGCGCTGTACGGCACCGACGCCATCAGCGAAGAAGGCGGCGCCGAACGCGGCAAGGGCTACAACAAGGTACGCGGCGACAAGGTCATCGCCTTTGCCCGCGCGCTGCTGGATCAGGCCACACCACTGGCCAATGGCTCCCATGTCGATTCCACCGCCTACGGCCTGATCGACGGCAAGCTGGTGGTGACGCTGCAAGACGGCAGCCAGACCTTGCTCAGCGAGCCCACCCAACTGATCGGTTTTCAGGGCGAGGCCAGCGCGCCGATTGCCATCCTGCTCAAGCACAACGGCCTGCACCTGGAACTGCAGATCGACGCCAGCAGCCCGATCGGCCAGACCGACGCCGCCGGGGTCAAAGACATCCTGATGGAAGCGGCGCTGACCACCATCATGGACTGCGAAGACTCCATCGCCGCCGTGGACGCCGACGACAAGACCCTGGTCTATCGCAACTGGCTGGGCCTGATGAAAGGCGACCTGGCCGAAACGGTCACCAAGGGCGGCGAAAGCTTCACCCGCACCATGAACCCCGACCGCGTCTACAGCACGCCGGACGGCGGCGAAATCACCCTGCATGGTCGTTCGTTGCTGTTCATCCGTAACGTCGGTCACCTGATGACCATCGATGCGATCCTCGACAAGCACGGCAACGAAGTGCCGGAAGGCATTCTCGACGGCCTGATCACCAGCCTGATCGCCATCCACAACCTCAAAGGCGACACCACACGGGCCAACAGCCGCAGCGGCTCGGTGTACATCGTCAAACCGAAGATGCACGGCCCCGAAGAGGCGGCGTTCACCAATGAGCTGTTCGGCCGCATCGAGCAGGTACTGGGCCTGGCACGCAACACCCTGAAAGTCGGGATCATGGACGAGGAGCGGCGCACCACGCTGAACCTCAAGGCCTGCATCCAGGCGGCCAGCGAGCGGGTGGTGTTCATCAACACCGGCTTCCTCGACCGCACCGGCGACGAGATCCACACCTCCATGGAAGCCGGCCCGATGGTGCGCAAGGCGCAGATGAAGGCCGAGAAATGGATCGGTGCCTATGAGAACTCCAACGTCGATATCGGCCTGCGCTGCGGCCTGCCAGGCCGGGCCCAGATCGGCAAGGGCATGTGGGCCATGCCTGATCTGATGGCGGCGATGCTCGAACAAAAAATTGCCCACCCGCTGGCCGGCGCCAACACCGCCTGGGTGCCCTCACCGACCGCTGCGGTACTGCATGCCCTGCACTACCACAAGGTCGATGTGTTCGCCCGCCAGGGCGAGCTGGCCAAGCGCGAGCAAGCGTCGGTCGATGACATCCTGAGCATTCCACTGGCCAGCGATACCGGCTGGTCGGCCGATGAGCTGCGCAATGAACTGGACAACAACGCCCAGGGCATTCTCGGTTACGTGGTGCGCTGGATCGATCAGGGCGTGGGCTGCTCCAAGGTGCCGGATATCAACGACGTGGGCCTGATGGAAGACCGCGCCACCCTGCGTATTTCCAGCCAGCACATTGCCAACTGGCTGCACCACGGTGTGGTCAGCCGCGAGCAGGTGCTGGAAAGCCTTGAGCGCATGGCCGTTGTCGTGGACCGGCAGAACGCCAATGACCCGCTGTACCGCCCGCTGGCGCCAGACTTCGCCAGCAACATTGCGTTCCAGGCGGCGCTGGAGCTGGTTCTTGAAGGCACCCAACAGCCTAACGGCTACACCGAGCCGGTGCTGCACCGTCGGCGCCGGGAGTTCAAGGCCAGCCAGAAGTAACCGCTCTCTGTAGGAGCGACCTTGGTCTGGGCGCATTGCGACGAAGAGGCCGGGACAGCCACAGCAGATGCTGCGGCGTTACCGGCCTCTTCACGAGCAAGCTCGTTCCCACATTATTTCAAGTCACAACCGAAGTGGGAGCGGCCGGGCGGCGATCCGTCGAGGTCGCTCCTGCTAGTCAAGCGATCCCCAATTCCCGCTTCACCACCTTCACCAACTGCTTGGTATTGAGCGGTTTCAACAGGAAATCGACCACGCTCAGGTGCATGGCGTCGATGGCGTCGCGCACGCTGGCATCGC
Organism: Pseudomonas sp. StFLB209; assembly: GCF_000829415.1. Lineage (NCBI taxonomy): Bacteria > Pseudomonadati > Pseudomonadota > Gammaproteobacteria > Pseudomonadales > Pseudomonadaceae > Pseudomonas > Pseudomonas sp. StFLB209. The sequence goes on from NZ_AP014637.1 coordinate 1,429,686, forward strand.
CCGAGACGATGATGATCGGCAGTTCGGCACGTGCCGAGTCGCGCACTTTGCGGATCAGCTCCAGGCCGTCGCAAGGCGCCATGCGCAGGTCGGTGATCAACAGGCCGATCGATTCGCGGCTCTGCAACAGCTGCAAAGCGCTGCTGCTGCCCGCCGCCGTCAGGCAACTGATGTCATTGAGGTTGAGAATCTCAGCCAAGACTTCGCGCGCATCGGTGTCGTCATCGACGATCAGGACACGTTGCGGCACATCACACTGAGGCGCAGACATCACTTCGTTGAGTGCGTCGCGCTCTTCGTCGCTGAGAATATCGTGATCGGACATGGAAATCTCATCATTGCCTGGGCTTATCCTGCCAGCCGTTCATAACTATCCTGTGACGCCTTGCAGGCGCCGGGGTCTGGTCCTTAAGACTTACGTCCAATGGGCACTGGACGCCAAGCGACCGACCATGGTCATGAATAACAAAAAAAGCGGTGCACGTCATGAGTAAAGCAGATGCCTTCACCGAAGCAGGAAAAACCGCCGTGTTGCAGAACATTCACGGCACCATGCAGTTCCTGCAGCGGTTCCCGCCGTTCAACCAGATGGAAAGCGCGCACCTGGCGTATCTGGTCGAACAGTGCCAGTTGCGTTTTTATGGCGCTGGAGAAAGCATCATCAAGCCTGCCGACGGCCCGGTTGAGCACTTTTATATCGTCAAGCAAGGCCAGGTGGTCGGTGAGCGCCCACATTCGGCCCGGCGCGGAACCGAGACCACCTTCGAGATCACCAGCGGCGAGTGCTTCCCGCTCGCTGCGCTGTTGGGCGAACGCGCCACCCGTACCGAACACCTGGCCGCCGAAGACACCTTTTGTCTGCAACTGAACAAGCAGGCGTTCATCAAGCTGTTCTCATTGTCGACCTGCTTTCGCGACTTCGCCTTGCGCGGCGTCAGCAGTCTACTCGATCAGGTCAATCAGCAAGTCCAGCAACGCGCCGCAGAAACCCTCGGCACTCAATACTCGCTCAATACCCGGCTGGGCGAACTGGCCATGCGCCACCCGGTCATGTGTGCCCCGGACATGCCCATGCGCGAAGCGGTGAAGCTGATGCATGACCAACAGGTCGGCAGCATCGTGATCGTCGATGAACGGCAGGCACCGCTGGGCATCTTCACCCTGCGTGATCTACGTGAAGCGGTGGCTGACGTAAATGCCGACTTCAGCGAAGGCATCAGCCAGTTCATGAGCCCCTCGCCGTTTTACCTGAGCCCGGATGCCAGCGCCTTCGATGCGGCCATTGCCATGACCGGCCGACATATTGCCCATGTCTGCCTGGTACGCGACGGGCGACTGTGCGGGGTGGTTTCAGAGCGCGACCTGTTCTCGCTGCAACGGGTCGACCTGGTCCATCTGGCGCGCACCATCCGTAACGCGCCACGTATCGAAGCGCTGGTGCATCTGCGTGGCGATATCGTGCAACTGGTCGAGCGGATGCTGGCCCACGGGGCTTCATCCACGCAGATTACCCAGATCATTACCCTGCTCAACGATCACACCGTGTGTCGGGTCATCGAACTGACCCTGGAAGAAAAAGGCGACCCCGGCATACCGTTCAGCTGGTTGTGCTTCGGCAGTGAGGGCCGTCGCGAGCAGACCCTGCACACCGATCAGGACAACGGCATTCTGTTTGAAGCCAGCGATGCCAAACAGGCGGCTGAAATCCGTGCCCTGCTGCTGCCGATCGCTGAACGTATCAACCAGAGCCTGGCCCTGTGCGGTTTCAGCCTCTGTAAAGGCAACATCATGGCCGGCAACCCCGACCTGTGCCTGTCACGCAGCGAATGGGCGCGGCGCTTCTCGGCGTTTATCCGCGAAGCCACCCCGGAAAACCTGCTGGCGTCGAGTATCTACTTCGACCTGCGGGTGGTGTGGGGCGAAGAAAGCGGCGGCGAGTACCTGCGCCGCAGCATTCTCGATCAGGTCGCCGATAACCGACTGTTCCAGCGCATGCTGGCCGAAAACGCCCTGCGCCATCGTCCGCCGGTCGGGCGCTTCAAGGACTTCGTGCTGGCCCGCAAGGGCAGCGACAAAGACACCCTGGACCTCAAGACCGAAGGCCTGACACCGTTCGTCGACGGCGCCCGCCTGCTGGCGCTGGTCAACAATATTGAAGCCATCAATACCCTGGAGCGCCTGCGTCAACTGGTCGAGCGTGAGGTCATCGACCCGCTCGATGGCGCTGCCTACGAAGAGGCCTACCACTTCATCCAGCAGACCCGCATGCAACAGCATCAGTTGCAGAGCCGGCAGAATCTGCCGTACTCCAACCGCATCGATCCCGACACCCTCAACCATCTGGACCGGCGCATCCTGCGTGAGTCCTTCCGTCAGGCTCAACGCCTGCAATCGAGCCTGAGCCTGCGCTATCAACTATGAACCTGTTCCAATGGCTACGCCCCGTCGTCAAGAAAACGCCTCTGGATGAACACCAGAAACAGCGCCTGGCCGCACTGCCGGGCGGTGCAGTGCTCGATGAGCGGCCGCTGCGCCAGCAGCGCTGGGTGGTGCTGGACCTGGAAACCAGCGGGCTGAACATGAACCGCGATCAGGTGCTGTCAATCGGGGCGGTGGTCATCGAGGACGGCGCCATCGATCTGGGTCAGCTATTCGAATGCACGATTCAACGCGTGGATCACAAGCTCAGCCCCGCCGTGCTGATCCACGGTCTGGCGCCCAGCGCGATTGCCGCTGGCAGCGAACCGGTCGCAGCGCTGCTGGATTTCATGGAGTTTGTTGGCGACAGCCCGGTGTTGGCGTTCCACGCGCCATTCGACCAGCACATGCTGGCCCGGGCCCTGAAGGAAAGCCTCGACTACCGCCTGCAGCATACCTTTTTCGACGTTGCCGAGATTGCCCCGATGCTCTGCGAACAGGCCAACCTGCGCAAGGCCGGCCTGGACGACTGGACCCGCCACTTCGGCCTGCATGCCGAAGAGCGTCACCATGCCAGCGCCGATGCCCTGGTCACCGCAGAACTGGCGCTGATCCTGTTCAGCCACGCCCGCCGCCAGGGCATCGACAGCCCGGCCCGCCTGGAGCAAAGCCTGAGCCAGTGGCGCAGGCGCATGCAAACGCATTCCTTTTAGGGGCTGTTGCCGTTTCATCACAACCGCTGAAACGGCAACAACCCCTAGCCAACAATTGCAGAGCCACGAGGCGCTGACTAGTCTATGACTCTGTCGCCATCGAGGATCATTCATGTCAGCACCTACCATGACCCTGTACACCAACCCGGCATCGCCGTTTGCCCGCAAGGTGGTCATCCTGCTTCATGAAACCGGTCAGCTCGACAAGGTTCAATTGCAGTCTACGGTCCTGACTCCGGTAAGCCCCTCTGCCGAGCTTAACCATGACAACCCGGCGGGCAAGATTCCGGCGCTGCGTCTGGCCGACGGCAATGTGATCCATGACAGCCGGGTGATCCTCGACTACCTGGACCACCAGCACACCGGCACGCCATTGATTGCCCGTGACGGCCCGGCGCGCTGGCGGCGCCTGTCCCTGGCCTCGCTGGCCGATGCGCTGCTTGATGCGGCCCTGCTGATCCGCTACGAAACCGCGCTGCGCCCCAAGGAGCTGCACTGGCCGGTATGGCTGGACAACCAGCAGAGCAAGATCGAACGCACCCTGACCTACTTCGAACAGGAGGCGCTGACCGAACTGGGCGCCACTTTCGACATTGCCTCGATCAGTGTCGCGGCGGCACTGGGTTACCTGGATTTCCGCCAGCCCGATCTGAACTGGCGTAACAGCTACCCGCGCCTGGCCAACTGGTATTTTGACGTCAGCCAGCGGCCTTCGATGCAGGCCACCCAGCCTTCGGCCTGAGCACCTGCCCGGCTGCCCGCGGCGCTGCGGGCAGCAAACCGATCAGCCCGTCCAGCAGCCGCCTGGCCTGGCGGCGCTCCTGACGCAACAGCGACTCTTCGTTCATGGCGCTGGCTCCGCAGCCGGTTTGTGGCTGATGCCCGGCGCAATGCCGTACCAGTCGAGCTTGCGGGTCAGGACCATGAACACGCCCAACAGGCCGAACAGCAACAACGAGCCCATCAACAATGCGTAGTCCTCAGCACTGAGCAAGCCGTACAGCAGGCCATACAGCGCCGCCAGCCCCAGCGCAAATCCCACGCCCTGGCGCACACCACGCAGCACATGGCTGACATAGAAGCCGATCAACAGCACGCAACCAGCCGCTGACAACAGGTAAGCCGTGGCAAAGCCCAGATGCTCGGACAGCGACAGCAACATCAGGTAGAACAGCGCCAGCGCCGCGCCCACCAGAGCGTACTGCACCGGGTGCACGGCCATGCTCTTGAGTACCTCAAAGAGAAAGAAGCCGGCAAAGGTCAGGGCGATGAACAGCAAGGCATATTTGATCGCTCGGTCACTCTTCAGGTATTGATCCACCGGATCGATGAAGCTCACACCGAAACTGCGGCCGTGCAAATCTGCGCACTGATCGCTGCGCAGGCATTTGTCGAAGGCCTCTTCAAGGTTGGTGGAGAAGAACGAGGTCTGCCATTGCGCGCTGAACCCTGCTGCGCTGACTTCCCGCTGGGTCGGCAGGTAGTTGCCGATAAAGCTTGGATGCGGCCAGTCAGCGACCAGTTTTACCGTGCTGGACTTGCCCACCGGGGTGACGTTCAGCTGCCCGGTGCCTTGCAGGTTCAGGTCAAAGGCAAAGCTCAGGCGGGTCGGCTGCTTGCCGTCAATGGCCGGCAGAGTGGCACTGACCCCCTCACCGAGACGACTCAGCCGCGTGCCCGGCTCGAACTCCAGCGTCTGGCCGTTCATCTGCAGGGTCAGGGCATTTTCGATGCCGCGGATATCACTCAGGCCCACCGCCAGATAAGGCCGCTCGAAGCTGTACTCCTCGAAGCTGTCATCCAGGCCAAGCTTTTCCGGCAGCGCGAAATGCCCGCTGATCTGGCTTTGCGCATGGTACAGGCGCGCCTCGTAGATGCCGCGTGAACGCAGCTCGGTGCGCACCTTGCCATCCACCTCGAAACGCTCGGGCAGAAAGTGCAGGTAACCGCGCTCAATCTCGGTTTCCTGGTAGCGCTCATCGCTTTGCGCCTTGACCTTCCAGACCTGCACGCTACGCCGGTAAGGAATCACGACCACCGGGCCGGTGATCTGCTGGCTGTAACTGGAACTGCGCGCAATGTCATCAAGCACCGTATCGCGCTGCGCCTGCCGCTCGCTGATCAGCCCGCCGATCATCATCAATGGAATCAACAACAGCATGATCAGCAAAGCGATCATGCCCAACTTCATGGCCAGACTTCGATTCATGCTTGTATTCATGGGGACTCTCCCTGTTTGCTATGGGGAAAGTCTGCGCGGGCTATGTGGGGTGATGATGGGGGCTGTGTGGAGATTGTGTGGAAATACGTGTGGCATAGCGGACCGGCATCGTCTGCGTAGGAGCTGCTTCAGCAGCGAACAGCATCATTCGCGGATAAATCCGCTCCTACGCCAGCCACAGGCTCACCAACACCCCACCCTCCACATTCTCGATCCGCAGTTCGCCGCCATGCAGCTGCACCACCTCGGCGACGAAGTTCAGCCCCAGTCCGGTGCTTTTACGCCCGGTATGCGGACGCGGCAGGGAGTAGAAGCGCTCGCACAAACGCGGCAAGGCATAGTCGGGAATCGGTTCGGCGGTGTTGAACAGCGAGAGGTAAATACGCCCGTCCCGGGGTTCGGCCGCCAGGCGCAGTAACCCGCCGGTCGGGGTGAAGTCCAGCGCGTTGTCCAGCAGGTTGGCCAGCGCCTGGCTGAGCAGAAAGCGTTCACCGTGCAGGCACAGCGAGGTGTTGATCTGCCGCTCGACCTTCAGATCCAGGCGCTCGACGGCCAGGCTGCGGGCCAGCAGCAGTTCATCGAGCAGTTCGGCCAGCGGCAAGGCCACTCGCTCTTCAAGCTCCTGGCGCTGCTCGACCATCGCCAGGTTCAGCAGGCGTTCGATCAACTGCTGCATGCGCTGGCTTTCATCTTCGATATTGCCGGCAAAGCGCTGGCGCTGGGCCGTCGGCATATCGTCGTGCAATAGTTCAGCGGCGCCGCGGATCGCCGCCAGCGGGCTTTTCAGTTCGTGGGTCAGGGTATGCACGTAACGCTCGACATAGGCCTTACCTTCGAGCTGGATGCGCATGCGCTCCACCGCTGTGGATAACTGCTCCATCTCGCCGCCCCGGTAATGCGGCAGCTCAGCGCGCCGCCCTTCGCTGACCGCCTGGGCATAACGGGTCAGGCGCCGCAGCGCAGAGCTGAGCCACCAGGAAAACAACGCCCCCAGCAGCAGGCCCAGCACCATCAACCCGCCGCCATACCACAGCAAACGTCGCTCGGCCCGCTCAATGTAGGGCTGCAACGAGCTATTGGGCTTGGCCACAGTCACCACACCAATAATCTGTCCTTGGTCACGAATCGGCGCACCGACATGCATCACCGACGAGTTGGGGTCTTCAGGGTCGCTGCGAGTCGAGCGTGCACCGTATTGGCCGCGCAGGGTCAGATACACGTCGTTCCAGCGCGAATAGTCCTGGCCGACCGCCTCGCCACTGGAGTCCAGCAACACGACGCCCTTGGCATCGGTCACGTAGATACGGTTGCTGACCTGATTCTTCGGCAGTTCCCAGATGGTTGCCTGCGGCTGACGCACGCCGTAATCCTGCAGCACTTCGTTGAAGCGGCTCTGCCCGAGCGTGCCATCACGCACGTCAGCGCGGAAGATTTCCGCCAGCAGGTTGGCGGTGTCTACCAGGGTTTCCTCGGTTGACTGACGCACGCCGGGGCGAACTTCCTTCATCACCGTGCTGAGCACGAAATAGCCGGTCAGGGCGATGAAGACCGCGTAGACCAGAAATATCCGGATGCTCAGCGACATTCAGCTGTTGCCCGGACTGAAGCTGTAACCGATACCGCGATGGGTCTGGATCGGCTCGGCATCGGCGGCGACCGCCCGCAGCTTGGCGCGCAGGCTCTTGATGTGGCTGTCGATGTTGCGCTCGTAGCCGGCATCGGCGACCACCCCCAGGGCATCGAGCAACTGCTCGCGGCTGAATACCCGCTCAGGCTGCTCCAGCAGGCATTGCAACAGGCGAAACTCGTGACGGGTCAGGCTCAGCGGCTGCTGGCGATAGCTGATCTGGAAGCGCTCCAGATCGACCTGAAACAGCCCGCTGCCGCTCGCAGATACCACCACCGGCAGTTCACGGGGCAGCATGCGCTTGAGAATCGCCTTGACCCGTGCCGCCACTTCACGGGGGCTGAACGGCTTGACCACATAATCGTCGGCGCCAATCTCCAGGCCCACCACCCGGTCGATCTCGGCATTGCGCGCAGTGAGGAACATCACCGGCACATCGCTGAAGCGGCGCAATTGTTTGCAGGTTTCAAAACCGCTGATATCCGGCAGGCCGACATCGAGAATGATCAGGTCGGCCGGGGTCTGACGCTGATGTTCGACCGCAGCCTGGCCGAGGCTCAGCCAGGTGCTGGTAAAACCCTCGCCTTGCAGGGCATAGATCAGGGTGTCGGCAATCGCGACTTCGTCTTCGACAATCAGGATATGCGGCATGATTTCGGGCATTGAACGGGACCGACAGAAGGTGCGCGATCCCACCCTGTTCGTCAATCAGGTGCCTTTAAAACGTAGGCGAGGCAGTCAGCGCAAGGCAAAAACAAGCGAGGAAGCGGAGTGTACTGGAGTACATGAGCATTCCGAGCGTGTTTTTAACGCAGCGCTGACGCGCGTAGCGCCACAGGCGCCCAGCCAGTAGGTAGTTTTAAAGGTGCCTGATCAGCAATCCGGTTGTTTGGCGGTATAGCGCTTGGCCGGGTCCACCGCTGCATCAAACTCACGCAGTGCCTTGGCGCCGATCAACAGCGGATAGTTGAAGTGGCTGCGGTCTACCAGATTGACCTCGACGGTGCGCTGCTGCTTGCCCAGGCACAGTTGCAACTCGACCACCGGGCGCTTGGCCGGGTCGATGCGGTCTTCGTCCTCGTCGTCTTCGTCGGCACGGCCTTTGATCTTGCTGACCCGCGCGACCTTGTGTTCGAACAGCTTGTTACTGGCGCCGTCAGCGGCCAGGCGAAAACGTACCCACTGCTCACCGTCGCGCTGGAACAGCTCGATATCCTTGGCCGATAACGAAGCGGTCAACGCACCGGTATCCATCTTGGCCTTGAAGGTTTCGCCCACCTCCGCAATCTTGATGTGCTCGTAGCGGCCGTACAGGGTCGGGTCGGCCGCCAGAGCCGGCATCGCCAGCAGAGACAACAGCACGAGAGTGTTCTTCACTTGGAGGACTCCTTAGAGTATCGGGCGCCCGGTTGGCGTCCGGTTTTAGACAGCAGCGCCGTGCTTGGTTCGCCGACCGGAAACATTTGTCAGCATCTGTTTCATTGGCGCGTCAGACCGGGCTATTTATCATGACTGACCGCCAATATCCCAGAGATGCCTATGCGCCGCGCCCTCACCGGCTGTTTCGTCACCCTCTTGCTGCTGCTCAACACCCTGATCCTGATCGGGCCGCTGCTGGCATTCGCCCTGCTCAAGCTGATCTTTCAGGGCGACATGCGCGACCACTGCTCCAGGGCCGTGATGTGGATCGCGGAAACCTGGGCAGAGATCAATAAACGCATTTTCGCACTCACCCTGCCCACCCAATGGGACATTCGTGGCGCCGCACAACTGCGCCGTGATACTTCCTATCTGGTGATCAGCAATCATCAGTCCTGGGTGGATATTCCGGCGCTGGTTCAAGCGCTGAACCGCCGCACGCCATTTTTCAAGTTCTTCCTGAAAAAGGAGCTCATTTGGGTGCCGTTTCTGGGGCTGGCCTGGTGGGCGCTGGATTATCCGTTCATGAAGCGCTACAGCAAGGCTTTCCTGGCCAAAAAACCGCAACTCAAAGGCCAGGATCTGGAAATCACCAAGGCGGCCTGCGAGCTGTTCAAGCGCCAGCCGGTAACCATCGTCAATTATCTGGAAGGTACCCGCTTTACCCAGGCCAAACACGCCGCCCAGCAGTCGCCGCATCAATACCTGCTCAAGCCCAAGGCCGGTGGCGTGGCCTTTGTGCTGGCGGCGATGGGTGAGCAACTCGATGCGATCCTCGATGTGACCGTGGTCTACCCCGGCAGCCCGCCGCCCGGTTTCTGGGATTTGCTGTGCGGGAGCGTGCCCAAGGTGGTTGTCGATATCCAGACCCGCGCGCTCGACCCCGCACTGTGGCAGGGCGACTACGAGAACGATCCTGAATTTCGTGGCCAGGTCCAGACCTGGGTCAACCAGCTATGGGTCGAGAAGAATGCGCGGATCGCGCAGTTGAAGCAGGAAATGAATCGCGGTGAATGAAGCGGATCGCGGCTGAAGCGGATCGCCGCCCGGCCGCTCCTACAGGTAGGAGCGGCTTCAGCCGCGAATTACATCAAGCGGCGCTGAAGGTCTTGTGCGGGTCGATGACGAATTTCTTCGGCACGCCTGCATCGAACTCGCCGTAGCCAGCCGGTGCCTGATCCAGGCTGATCACCTGCACGCCAACGATTTCAGCGATGTTCAGACGGTCCCACATGATCGCCTGCATCAGCTGGCGGTTGTACTTCATGGTCGGGGTCTGGCCGGTGTGGAAGCTGTGCGACTTGGCCCAGCCCAGGCCGAAGCGGATGCTCAGGGCGCCGTTTTTGGCCGCCGCGTCTACTGCACCCGGATCTTCGGTCACGTACAGGCCCGGAATACCGATCTTGCCCGCCACGCGAGTCACCTGCATCAACGAGTTGAGCACCGTGGCCGGCGCCTCGTGCTTGGCACCTTCATGGCCGTGGCCACGGGCTTCGAAGCCCACGGCGTCGATCGCGCAGTCCACTTCCGGCTCGCCCAGCAGCGCGGCGATCTGTTCATGCAGCGGGGTGTCGGTCGACAGGTCGGCGATTTCAAAACCCTGGGCCTTGGCATGCGCCAGACGCGCAGGGTTCAGGTCACCGACGATCACCACGGCAGCGCCGAGCAGGCGCGCCGAAGCGGCAGCGGCCAGACCCACAGGGCCGGCACCGGCGACATAGACCGTGCTGCCTGGGCCAACGCCAGCGGTCACCGCTCCGTGGAAGCCGGTAGGCAGAATGTCCGACAGGCAGGTCAGGTCACGGATCTTTTCCATGGCCTTGTCGCGGTTCGGCAGTTTCAGCAGGTTGAAGTCGGCGTAGGGCACCAGCACGTACTCGGCCTGGCCACCGGTCCAGTCGCCCATGTCAACGTAACCGTAAGCACCGCCCGGACGGGCCGGGTTGACGGTCAGGCACACGCCGGTGTGCATCTCTTTGCACGAGCGGCAACGACCGCACGCCACGTTGAACGGCACCGAGACCAGGTCACCGATTTTCAGGCTCTCGACGTCCGAGCCTTTCTCGATCACTTCACCGGTGATCTCGTGGCCCAATACCAGACCGATCTGCGCCGTGGTACGGCCACGCACCATGTGCTGGTCGGAACCACAGATGTTGGTGGCGACCACCTTGAGGATCACACCGTGCTCAATCTTCTTGCCGCGCGGGTCCTGCATTTTCGGGTAATCGATTTTTTGTACTTCGACCTTGCCAGCGCCGAGATACACCACACCGCGATTTCCAGACATCTTGTCACCTCTCTAGTTTTTTTTAACGAGGAGTCGCCGCACGCTTGGTGCTCAGTGTCGAATCTGGCCAGGCATCGGCCCGCCACTGAACCTGCCACGCACAACGTGTCGCTTGCAGCTAAGGATGCGCCGATTCAAACCGGGCTTTTTCGGTCACACCGCCCTCAGCTATCTCAAAAACGACAAGCACAGAAATAAGCCGCGATTTTGTCCGGACCTGAATTTCAGCCAGGCCAAAACGCCGGAATTGAGCATAGAAGCTCATCCGGGATTTGCGTGTTTAAAACGACAGAGCCTCAGCCCGCAAAGCGGACTGAGGCACGGAGGTAAACCTGAGAGGCCGGGTTACAGAACGACGGTGCGGTTGGCGTTGAGAAACACCCGCCGCTCGATGTGATAACCCACAGCCCGCGCCAGCGTCAGGCACTCGATATCGCGGCCCCTGGCGATCAGGTCTTCGGGGTAGTACGAGTGGTCGACCACTTCCACGCCCTGGGCAATGATCGGCCCTTCGTCGAGGTCGTTATTGATGTAGTGCGCCGTGGCGCCAACCATCTTCACGCCCTTGTTGTAGGCCTGGTGATAAGGCTTGGCGCCCTTGAAACCCGGCAACAGCGAGTGGTGAATGTTGATGGCCTTGCCATCGAGCTTGCGGCACAACTCCGGCGACAGGACCTGCATGTAACGGGCAAGAATCACCAGCTCTGCGCCGGACTCTTCGACCACCTGCAGCACCTTGGCTTCCTGACCCGGCTTGTCGTTCGGATCCAGCGGGAAGTGATAGTAGGGAATCGAATGCCAGGCGGCCAACGGCTCCAGATCCGGATGGTTGGAGACCACCGCGACCACGTCCATCGACAACTGATTGATCCGCTGGCGGTACAGCAGATCGTTGAGGCAATGATCGGCCTTGGAGACCATGATCACGACTTTGGGGCGGTAGTTGGGGGCCGTCAGCTCGAAGACCATCCCGAATCCCGCGCCACGCTCGGCAAGGCCACTGCGAAAGGCAGCCTCGTCAAAGCCATCTGGCTGGCGGAATTCGACACGAATGAAAAAGCGCGCGGACAACCGGTCATCGAACGAATGATGCTCGGTGACATAGCAGCCCTGCTCGAACAGGTAGCGCGTAACCGCATCAACAGTACCCAAGACGCTGGGGCAGTCGGCGGTGAGAATCCAGGTATCGGGGGCACGGCTCATGAGTCATCCTTTTTGCAGATGTGAAACCGGCAGGAGCGGCTTTAGCCGCGAAAGGGTCAGGCCCGATCGCGGCTAAAGCCGCTCCTGCGACAGATCAATCAGCCCTTGATACCCAGGCCGTATTCCGCCGAAGCATCCTGCAGCCACAGCCACCAGTAGTCGGAGAAGCTGCGGCGCACCAGCAGCTCCCAGGTTTCTTCGCCGGTGCGGCGAATCACCAGTTGCGACTTGGCGAACACCGTACCCACGGCCTTGCAGACCGGGAAGTTGCTGGGGTGAACATCGTAGCTGGTGGATTTTTTCAGCACATCGACCACGTTCGGGCCGCTCAGCTCAAGAATCGACCAGCCGCCGCTGACGTTGACGATAGCAATATGCTGACCGTCCAGCGCAGCGCGCAGCTTCTGCTCGGTTTCCAGTTCGGTCCCGGTCGGTACGATCAGTACCCACTCATCGGGGCCAAGCCATTGCAGCGAGCGCTCGCCGTCGATCACCAAACCCAGCGGGCCTGGCAGTTCCAGACCCAAGGCTTTTTTAACGCCGGTTGCGAAAGCCTTGTCATGACCATTACCACGAATGGTCAGGTGACCCAGCAGGTTCTTGTCGCGCAGCGACACGCCAGGGTTGGTGTTGCCTTTACCAACCAGTTTGTCCAGGCCCGCGTGGAACAGCGGTTGCTCGGCCTTGGCACCGGTGGTTGGACGTTGCTGGTATACGTTGACTGTAGTCATGACGCACCTGTTATCAATTCTGTTGTACAACCGGGCTTCGACTCTGTAGGAGCGACCTTGGTCGCGAAGGTCTTCGCGAGCAAGGCTGCTCCTACAGACCTCCCATTACTCGATGTTCTGGCGCTCGTTCTTCGGATCGAAGAACACGGTCGAAACGATCTCGGCCTCGATCACGCTGCCATCGGCCAGCGGTGCGTAGACCTTCTCGCCCATACGGTTGATACCGCCTTTGACCACGGCCAGGGCAAACGAATAGCCCAACGAGTTGTGCGCGTAGCTGGAGGTCACGTGACCGACCATCTTCATCGGGATCGACTGGTTAGGATCGAACACCAACTGGGCACCTTCCGGCAGCCAGCGTTTCGGGTCCAGCGGCTTGAGACCGACCAGTTGCTTGCGCTGCTCGCGCACGCAGTCTTCGCGGTTCATGCCACGCCAGCCGATCCACGAGAACGGTTTGGTGCGGCCCACACACCAGCCCATGTTCAGGTCGTCCGGGGTCATCGAGGAGTCAGTGTCCTGGCCTACGATGATGAAGCCCTTCTCGGCCCGCAGCACGTGCATGGTTTCGGTGCCGTACGGGGTCAGGTTGTACTTCTTGCCGGCCTCGGCGATCTTCTCCAGCACACCCATGGCGTAGTCAGCCTGGACGTTGACTTCGTACGACAGCTCGCCGGTGAACGAAATCCGGAAGATCCGCGCCGGTACGCCGGCCACTTCGCCTTCTTTCCAGGTCATGAACGGGAACGCTTCACGGCCCAGGTCGATGTCGGTCAGTTCCGACAGCAGTTTGCGACTGTTCGGGCCCGACAGGGTCAGGGTCGCCCAGTGGTCGGTCACGGAGGTGAAGTACACCTTCAGGTCCGGCCATTCGGTCTGCTGATACAGCTCCAGCCACTGCAGAACGCGCGCCGCGCCGCCGGTGGTGGTGGTCATCACGAAATGGTTGTCGCCGACACAGGCGGTCACGCCGTCGTCGAATACCATGCCGTCTTCTTTACACATCAGGCCGTAACGCGCCTTGCCCACATCCAGTTTGGTCCAGGCGTTGGTGTAAACGCGGTTGAGGAACTCGCGGGCATCCGGGCCCTGGATGTCGATCTTGCCGAGGGTCGAAGCGTCCAGCAGGCCGACGCTGTCACGCACTGCCTTGCACTCACGGGCCACGGCCGCGTGCATGTCTTCACCACCTTTGGGGAAGTACCAAGGGCGCTTCCACTGGCCGACGTCTTCGAACTCGGCGCCGTTTTTCACGTGCCAGGCGTGCAGTGCGGTGAAACGCACTGGCTCGAAGAGGTGACCGCAGTGACGGCCGGCGACCGCACCGAAGGTCACCGGTGTGTAGTTGGGGCGGAACATGGTGGTGCCCATCTCGGGGATGGTCACGTTCAGCGAACGGGCGGCGATGGCCAGACCGTTGACGTTACCCAGTTTGCCCTGATCAGTACCGAAGCCCAGCGCGGTGTAGCGCTTGACGTGCTCGACCGACTCGAAGCCCTCACGGGTTGCCAGTTCAATGGCCGCTGCGGTGACGTCGTTCTGCAGGTCGACGAACTGCTTCGGCGCACGGGCGGTGCCCTTGTCGTGCGGCACCTGGAACAGCGCGACAGTCGGCTCTTCGGTACGACTTACGGTTTTCGGCAGCACGCCTTCGACCGCCTGGAAACCGGCTTCGCTGGCCGCACGCACGCCACCTTCGAAACCATCGGCCAGGGTGTCGCCCAGGCTGTAAACGCCGTTCAGACCACCGACGCAAACACGCTTCTGAGGGGCATCGCCGGCCACGAAGCCAAGAATGTCTTCACGCCATACCGGCCGGCCGCCCAGGTGCGAAGCCAGGTGCACGACCGGGCTGTAGCCGCCGGAGCTGGCGATCAGGTCAGCATCGAGCCATTCACCAGGGCTGGTGACTTTCATGCTTTTCAGGTCGATGGCCGCCACGCGGGCACCGGTCACACGCTTGGTGCCACGGGCTTCGATCACCGCACTGGAGGTCAGGATGCGCAGGCCTTTGGCACGCGCCTCTTCAACCAGCGAACCACGCGGGTTATGACGGGCATCGGCAATCGCCACCACTTGCAGTCCGGCATCCAGCCAGTCCAGCGCCACGCGGTAGGCATAATCATTGTTGGTCGACAGCACCAGCTTCTTGCCCGGTGCCACGCCATAACGACGCACGTAGGTCGACACGGCACCGGCCAGCATGTTGCCCGGTACGTCGTTGTTGGCGTAAACCAGCGGCCGCTCGTGGGTACCGGTGGCCAGCACAACCCGCTTGGCACGTACACGGTGCACACGGTGGCGAACCTGGCCGATCGGCGCACGGTCACCCAGGTGGTCGGTCAGACGCTCGTGAATGGTCAGGAAGTTGTGGTCGTGGTAGCCGTTGACCGTAGCGCGAGGCAGCAGCACGACGTTCTTCAGGCCCGCCAGTTCGGCAACCACGCTGGCAACCCATTCGGTGGCCGGCTTGCCGTCCAGGCTTTCGCGGGTGTCGAGCAGGCTGCCGCCGAACTCTTCCTGTTCGTCAGCCAGGATCACCCGGGCACCGCTGCGCGCAGCGGCCAGGGCTGCGGCCAGACCGGCAGGGCCGGAACCGACCACCAGCACGTCGCAGTGCTGGTTGTAGTTGTCGTAACGGTCAGGGTCGTTTTCCAGAGGAGAACGGCCGAGACCTGCGGCCTTGCGGATGTACTTTTCGTAAGTCATCCAGAACGACTGCGGGTACATGAAGGTCTTGTAGTAGAAGCCCGGTGGCATCATCTTGCCGCCGACTTTACCCAAGATACCCATCACGTCGGTGTTCACGCTTGGCCAGCCGTTGGTGCTGGTGGCGACCAGCCCGGTGTACAGCGCCTGTTGTGTGGCCCGCACGTTCGGAATCTGGGTGGCCTCGGTGGCACCGAGTTGCAACACAGCGTTCGGCTCTTCGGCACCGGCGGCAAAGATGCCGCGCGGGCGCGAGTACTTGAAGCTGCGGCCGATCACATCAACGCCGTTGGCCAGCAGAGCGGACGCCAGAGAGTCACCGGCAAAGCCTTGGTAGGTCTGACCGTTGAAGGTGAAGTTCAGCACCTTGCTACGGTCGATACGGCCGCCATTGGGCAGACGATTGGTCTGGCTCATACCTTTTCTCCCTCGGCGGTGAACTGTGGCTTGGCGCCAATCGGATAGGTTTCGAGAATTTCGTAGGTCACGGTATTGCGGGTGACGTTGAAGTACTGACGGCAGCCGGCAGCGTGGTCCCACAGTTCATGGTGAATACCGCGCGGGTTATCACGGAAAAACATGTAGTCGCCCCACTGCTCGTCGGTGCAGGCATTGGGGTCCAGCGGGCGCGGAATGTGCGCCTGGCCGGCCGAGTGGAATTCCTCTTCGGAGCGCAGCTCGCCACAGTGAGGACAGAAGATTTGCAACATGTTCGGACTCTCCTGTTAGTGAGCGACGGCAGCAGCGCCGTGTTCGTCGATGAGGGCACCGTTGTGGAAACGGTCGATGGAGAACGGTGCCGCCAACGGGTGCATCTCGCCCTTGGCAAGACTGGCGGCAAACACGTTGCCCGAACCCGGCGTGGCCTTGAAGCCACCGGTCCCCCAACCGCAGTTGAAGAACATGTTCGGCACCGGTGTCTTGGAGATGATCGGGCAGGCATCCGGCGAAGTGTCGACGATCCCGCCCCACTGACGGTTCATGCGCACCCGCGACAGGATCGGGAACATCTCGACGATGGCCTGGATGGTGTGCTCGATCACCGGGTACGAACCGCGCTGGCCGTAGCCGACCCAGCCGTCGATACCGGCACCGATCACCAGGTCGCCCTTGTCGGACTGGCTGATGTAACCGTGTACGGCGTTGGACATGATCACGCTGTCGATGATCGGCTTGATCGGCTCGGAAACCAGCGCCTGCAGCGGGTGCGATTCCAGCGGCAGACGGAAGCCCGCCAGTTTGGCCATGTGCCCGGAGTTACCGGCAGTGACCACCCCGACGCGCTTGGCGCCAATGAAGCCCTTGGTGGTTTCGACACCGATGCACACGCCGTTCTGCTTGCGAAAACCGGTCACTTCGGTCTGCTGGATCAGGTCGACGCCCAGGGCGTCGGCGGCACGGGCATAGCCCCAGGCCACAGCATCGTGACGAGCCACGCCGCCACGGCGTTGTACGGTGGCGCCGAGGATCGGGTAGCGGGTGTTCTTCGAGCAGTCCAGGTACGGAATCTCGGCCGCGACCTGTTCAGTGTTGAGCAGCTCACCGTCCACCCCGTTGAGGCGGTTGGCGCTGACCCGACGCTCAGAATCACGGATGTCCTGCAGGGTGTGGCACAGGTTGTAGACGCCGCGCTGGGAGAACATCACGTTGTAGTTGATGTCCTGCGACAGGCCTTCCCACAACTTCATGGCGTGCTCGTACAGGTGGGCCGATTCGTCCCACAGGTAGTTGGAGCGCACGATAGTGGTGTTACGGGCGGTGTTGCCGCCGCCCAGATAACCCTTCTCGATCACCGCCACGTTGGTGATGCCGTGTTCCTTGGCCAGGTAGTAGGCGGTCGCCAGACCATGGCCGCCACCGCCGACGATGACCACATCGTAGACCTGCTTGGGCGTTGGCGTGCGCCACATGCGCTGCCAGTTCTCGTGGTGGCTGAGGGAGTGCTTGAAAAGGCCGAAGCCCGAATAACGTTTCATGTAAGGCGACTCCTGACTCAGCGGTAAACCGGGAAATCGGCGCACAGGGCGGCAACATGGCTGGCGACGTTAGCCTCGACATCGGCATCGCCGAGGTTGTCGAGGATGTCGCAGATCCAGCCGGCCAGCTCGATGCATTGGGTTTCTTTGAAGCCACGGCTGGTGACAGCCGGGGTGCCGATCCGCAGGCCCGAAGTCACGAACGGCGACTGCGGGTCATTCGGTACGGCGTTCTTGTTGACGGTGATGTGCGCGCGGCCCAGGGCCGCGTCAGCATCTTTACCGGTCAGGCCCTGACGGATCAGGCTGACCAGGAACAAGTGGTTGTCAGTACCGCCGGAGACCACGTCGAAGCCGCGGTCGATAAACACCTTGGCCATGGCCTGGGCATTATTGATGACCTGCTGCTGGTAAGCCTTGAAGCCTGGCTCCAGCGCCTCTTTGAAGCACACGGCCTTGGCGGCGATGACGTGCATCAGCGGGCCGCCCTGAGCGCCGGGGAATACGGCGGCGTTGAGTTTTTTCTCGATCTCTTCGTTGGCCTTGGCCAGGATCAGGCCGCCACGTGGACCGCGCAGGGTCTTGTGGGTGGTGGTGGTCACCACGTCAGCGAACGGGATCGGGTTGGGGTACAGGCCCGCTGCGACCAGACCGGCCACGTGGGCCATGTCGACGAACAGCAGCGCACCGACCTTGTCAGCGATGGCGCGAAAGCGCGGGAAGTCCAGGGTCTTGGAGTAGGCCGAAAAACCGGCAACGATCATCTTTGGCTTGTGCTCGACGGCCAGGCGCTCGACTTCGTCGTAGTTGATCAGACCGGTGTCGGTGTCGATCCCGTACTGCACGGCGTTGTACAGCTTGCCCGACGAAGAAACCTTGGCACCGTGGGTCAGGTGACCGCCATGGGCCAGGCTCATGCCCAGGATGGTGTCGCCGGCTTGCAGCAGCGCCAGGTAGACCGCCGAGTTGGCCGAGGAGCCGGAGTGCGGCTGGACGTTGGCGTAATCAGCGCCGAACAGTTCCTTGGCGCGATCGATGGCCAGTTGCTCGACCTTGTCGACGTGCTCGCAGCCGCCGTAGTAACGCTTGCCCGGATACCCTTCGGCGTACTTGTTGGTCAGGCCACTGCCCTGCGCTTGCATGACGCGCTTGCTGGTGTAGTTTTCAGAGGCGATCAGTTCAATGTGGTCTTCCTGACGCTGCTCTTCGGCATTGATGGCCGCCAACAGTGCATCGTCATAACCCTGAATCTGGTCTTGTTTGCTGAACATCGCGGTCTCCCCAGCGGCGTCGCGGCGCCATTCATTATTGGATAGGGTGGGTTCATCACCCAGTGGCTGAGATGGTAGGCCGGCGGCGTCCTGCCCAGATGCCTGCACACGCCACGCAAAGGTGCTTTTACGACATGGATTTGACGGCGTGGAACATTCCGCCATGCGCCGTCGTCGCGGCGCCCCTGAAAAGCCCTGCAAGTGACGCGCAAAGCCCTGTAAACCGTGCCTTTGCGCGATCAGCAGGCGAGCCGCAGCAACCGAGGGCTGCGGCGGTTTTACCGGGAAAAAGAGGGGAATCGGGAGAGGAGAATGGCGTATTCAGACAAGTGACGCGGGTCATTGCAGGAGCGGCTTTAGTCTTCGCGGATAAATCCGCTCCTGCAGGCAACGGCTATCAGGCGTCCGGCTTGCCCGGTGCCTGTGCATCAGCACGGAACATGGCGCGGATGCCGCGCACCGCCTGACGGATCCGGTCCTGGTTCTCGATCAGGGCAAAACGCACATGGTCGTCACCGTATTCACCAAAACCGATACCCGGCGAGACGCACACCTTGGCCTCGGCCAGCAGCTTCTTGGCGAATTCCAGCGAGCCCAGATGGGCATAAGCCTCGGGGATCTTCGCCCAGACGTACATCGAGGCCTTGGGGTTCTCGACCATCCAGCCCAGCTCGTGCAGGCCCTTGACCAGCACATTGCGGCGCTGGCGATACTGTTCGGCGATATCCAGCACACACTGCTGGTCGCCTTCCAGTGCCGCGATGGCTGCTACCTGCAGCGGCGTGAAGGTGCCGTAGTCGTGGTAGCTCTTGATTCGCGCCAGGGCGCCGACCAGTTCCGGATTACCGACCATAAAACCAATCCGCCAGCCGGCCATGTTGTAACTCTTGGACAGGGTGAAGAACTCCACCGCAATGTCCTTGGCACCCGGAACCTGCATGATCGAGGGTGCCTGCCAGCCGTCGTAGACGATGTCGGCATAGGCCAGGTCGTGAACCACCAGCACGTCGTACTGCTTGGCCAGCGCAACCACGCGCTCGAAGAAATCCAGCTCAACGCATTGCGCGGTGGGGTTGGACGGGAAGCCGAGGATCATCATCTTGGGCTTGGGAATCGAGCCACGAATGGCCTTTTCCAGCTCGGCGAAAAAGTCCACGCCCGGCACCAGCGGCACCGAACGCACCTGGGCGCCGGCAATCACGGCACCGTAGATGTGGATCGGGTAACTGGGGTTGGGCACCAGCACCGTATCGCCCTGGTCGAGGGTGGCGAGCATCAGGTGCGCCAGGCCTTCCTTGGAACCGATGGTGACAATGGCTTCGCTTTCCGGGTCGATATCGACTTCGTAGCGCTTTTTGTACCAGTTGGAAATCGCCCGACGCAGGCGTGGAATACCCCGTGAAGTGGAGTAACCGTGGGTGTCTTCGCGCTGGGCGACGGTGACCAGCTTTTCCACGATGTGCGGTGGCGTAGCCCCGTCGGGGTTACCCATGCTCAGGTCGATGATGTCTTCACCGCGACGACGAGCAGCCATTTTCAGCTCGGCGGTGATATTGAAGACGTACGGGGGGAGTCGATCGATGCGCGCAAAGCGGCGCGGCGAACCTTGGTCAGCCATGAGAATCTCGCAAACGTAAGCGCCCGGAACCGTCCGAGCGACGCAGGCCGCATGAGGCGGCCTGCGCGCAAGATAAGCGCAGTGCCAGTATCTTGTCTACACCCTTGGGTTTCGAACGCTGGTTGCCAGCAGCGCAGTCCCCACCCAGAGCGGTGGCAGCCTTTGACTGCTGGTCAGCGCTTCAGGCCCCGGCGGCTTCGGCCTTGTCCTTGACCGGGGCTTTTTTCGCCGGTTCGGTCTTGGCGGGTGCCTTGTTGGCCGGTTCCTTTTTCGCAGGTTCTTTCTTTGCCGGTTCTTTCTTTGCTGGCTCTTTCTTGGCCGGTTCCTTGTGCGCTGGCGCCTTATGAGTGGCCTCTTTACTGGCCGGCTCTTTCTTCACCGCGTCCTTGGCTGGCTCGACCTTGGCCGGAACCACCGGTGCAGGTGCTGGCTCCGGCGCCACGACAGGTGCAGGTGCTACCGGTGCAGGAGCGGCTGGAGCTGGCGCTTTCTCGGCAGGTTTGTCTTCGCCACCAAACATCCGCGAGAAGAAGCCCGGTTGCTCGTCCTTTTTCGCCGGCGCCACTGCCGGAGCCGGTGCCGGCGGGATCACTTTCGGCTCGAACGACTTGCCGGCCGCCAGATCCTGCACCTGGCTGGCTGCGCGCTGGCCGCTGCGCAGCGCGCCTTCCAGGGTGCCGGGGTACAGGGTGTCGGTGTGCTCACCGGCAAACGCGACGCGCTGCACCGGTTTTTCCCAGACCCGCCAGAACTTGCTGATCTGCCCCGGACCATAGGCCAGGTACGAACCGCCCATCCCCGGATCGACGCTGTAGCGGCGGATTTCATAACCGGTATAGGCACCGCGTGCCTGTGGATAGAACGCATGCAGGCGGATCAGCACCTGATCGACCAGTTGCTTGTCACCAAACGCCTGCATGATCCGCGCGTTGTCGCCCGACAGGTTGATCACCACGTTGGCGCCGCCTTTGAGCGCCGGTTCGATCCACAGCATGCCAAGCCCGGTATTGCTGAAAATCTCGCCCGACAGGCGCGCCTTGCTATCCCATACCGGGGTTTTGAACTTGAGCATGATCTGGTCGCGCCAACCGTAGTTGGTGCTGCGCAGCGCGCCCAGGTATTTGTCGCCCAGCGCCGGGGTCATCTGGATTTTCGCCAGCGCCCGCAGCGGCACGGCCAGCACCACGTAATCGGCGCTGTAGCCGACGCTGCCAACCTTGACCGTCACGCTGTCCTTGTCCTGAATAATCGCCGACACCGGCGACTGAGTCTTGATCGATTTCAACTGCCTGGTAAACGCCTCGGTCAGCACCGCGCTGCCACCGGGCAACCGCGCCGCACGACGGTCGCGGTCATCGACGCCACGGTACACCCGGGTCTGCTGGGCAAAGTACAGCAGCGACAGGCGCGAAGGCTCGTCGTAGCGGGTACGGATTTGCTGGTTGATCAACTGCCGGGCGGTTTCTGGCAGATTCTGCCGGTCCAGCCAGTTGGACACGTTGATCTGGTCCAAGGCAAACAGCGTGCTGTTGGCTGCCGGGTTCTCCGGGTCGTCGATGGAGCGCGCCAGATTATCCAGCGTCTCTTCGTAACGCTTGAGTGCCTCGGCAGTGGCAGGCTGCTTGACGGCCAGGTCTGCGGCGCTGAAGTGCACGCCGTCGATCAGGTAGCTGGGCGTGCGGACAAACTCCGGCGCAGCAACGCTGGTCAGCTTGAAGGTGTTCAGGTACTGGTTGAGCAATGGCTGAACCTTGTTGCTGCCGATCCACTCGCTGGTGGCCAGGCCCGAACGCCCGCCGGTGCTGCCTTTGGCCTCCAGCACAGTGACCTGCCAGCCCTTGGCCTGCAGTTCATAGGCGGCCGTCAGCCCCGCCAGTCCGCCGCCGACCACGATGGCGGTCCGGGGTTTGTCGCTGGCCAGTGCATTAAAGCTGACCAGCCCTATCACCAACAGCGCACAGCCGCGTAGCAAAGCGAAACGCATTGCGCAAACTCCGATAAAAAATGTGGGAAAGTTCAGGAAATGTCGCGAAGAGCCGCGAGCATACGTGACTGACGAAAGGCCTGCCAGCGATCAAAGGTTGTCCCTGAGCCGGGCATTCACTAGGCTTGCGCGATTCGCTTAATGGAGAGCGCCCATGGGCCTGAATGATCAGTGGATGCAACGTGACCTCAAGGTCTTGTGGCACCCCTGCACGCAGATGAAAGATCACGAACAACTGCCGCTGATTCCGATCCGCCGTGGCGAGGGTGTGTGGCTGGAAGACTTCGAGGGCAAACGCTACCTGGACGCGGTCAGCTCCTGGTGGGTGAATGTGTTCGGCCACGCCAACCCGCGCATCAACCAGCGCATCAAGGACCAGGTCGATCAGCTCGAACACGTGATCCTGGCCGGTTTCAGCCATCAGCCGGTCATCGAACTGTCGGAGCGGCTGGTCAAGCTGACCCCGGAAGGCCTGACCCGCTGCTTCTATGCCGACAACGGATCGTCGTGCATCGAAGTGGCCTTGAAGATGAGCTTTCATTACTGGCTCAACCGCGGCCAGCCCGACAAAAAACGCTTCGTGACCCTGACCAACAGCTACCACGGCGAGACGGTGGCGGCGATGTCAGTAGGCGATGTGGCGTTGTTTACCGAGACCTACAAGTCGCTGCTGCTCGACACCATCAAGGTGCCCAGCCCGGACTGCTATCACCGCCCCGAAGGCGTGAGCTGGGAGCAACACTCGCGCACGATGTTCCAGGCCATGGAGCAGACCCTGGCCGAACATCACGCCAGCGTCGCGGCAGTGATCGTCGAGCCGCTGATTCAGGGTGCCGGTGGCATGCGCATGTACCACCCGGTCTATCTCAAGCTGTTGCGCGAAGCCTGCGACCGCTACGGCGTGCACCTGATCCACGACGAAATCGCCGTGGGCTTTGGCCGCACCGGGACGATGTTCGCCTGCGAACAGGCCGGTATCCGGCCGGATTTTCTCTGCCTGTCCAAGGCGCTGACCGGCGGCTACCTGCCGTTGGCGGCGTGCCTGACCACCGATGAGGTGTACAGCGCGTTCTACGACGAATACCCGACCCTGCGCGCCTTCCTGCACTCGCACAGCTACACCGGCAACCCGCTGGCCTGCGCCGCCGCGCTGGCAACGCTGGATATCTTCGAACAAGACAATGTGATCGAGGCCAACAAGGCCCTGGCCCAGCGCATGGCCAGCGCCACCGCGCACCTGGCCGACCACCCGAATGTCGCCGAAGTGCGCCAGACCGGCATGGCCCTGGCCATCGAGATGGCGCAGGACAAAGCCGGCAAGACCGCCTACCCGTGGCAGCAGCGTCGGGGCCTGAAGGTGTTCCAGCATGCCCTGGAGCGTGGCGCGCTGCTGCGCCCGCTAGGCAACGTGGTGTATTTCCTGCCGCCTTATGTAATCACCCCGGAGCAGATCGACTTTCTGGCCGAAGTGGCCAGCGAAGGCATCGACATCGCCACGCGTGAAACCATCAGCGTGGCAGTACCGGAAGGCTTCCACCCGGACTTTCGCGACCCCGGCTGAACCCGACTAGCCCCGTAGGAGCGGCTTTAGCCGCGAAGCTTCACGGATCGCGGCTAAAGCTTCGCGGCTAAAGCCGCTCCTACAGCCGCAAATAGCTGCCCAGAATATCCAGAGATCCCCCCATGAGACTGTCCCGCTTCTTCATCGATGCCCCACTGAGCCTGGGCGAACACACCTTGCCAGAAGCCCAGGCCCATTACATTGGCCGGGTGTTACGCATGACCGAAGGTCAGGCACTGCAACTGTTCGACGGCTCGGGCAGCGAATATCGCGCCACCCTGCTGGAGGTCGGCAAAAAGCAGGTGCGCGTGCAACTCGATGAGTCATTTGCCGGGCAGCCCGAATCGCCGTTGCGCATTCATCTGGGCCAGGGCCTGTCGCGTGGCGAGCGCATGGACTGGGCGATCCAGAAAGCCACTGAGCTGGGCGCCACAGAGATCACGCCGATTGTCAGCGAGCGCTGCGAGGTGCGCCTCAAGGACGAACGTGCCGAGAAGCGTCAGGCTCACTGGCGGCAGATTGCAATCAGCGCCTGCGAGCAATGCGGCCGTTCGGTGGTGCCGGTGATTCATTCGCCTATACCGCTGGGCGAATGGCTTAAAACCACTCAGGCCGACCTCAAGCTGGTACTGCATCCGGTTGCCGCGCCGCTGACCAGCCATCCAGCGCCGCAGAGCCTGGCCTTCCTGATCGGCCCGGAAGGCGGCCTGAGCGATGCCGAGGTCGAGCAAGCCAAAGCCAGCGGTTATCACGCCGCCCGCCTCGGCCCCAGGGTCTTGCGCACCGAAACCGCCCCGGTGGTGGCCTTGAGCGTGGCGCAACAGCTATGGGGCGATTTTCTGCAGGGCAATTGAAGACCCGTAGGCCCTGCTTCAGTAGGGAAGCCTTCGCGGCTGAAGCCGATCCTACGGATTAAATACAAGCCAGATGCTTCACGATGGGTAGCCGCGCCGCTGTGGTGCGCGATAAGCGTGCATAAATGCACGGCCTCAACCGACGGTATCGAACGGCGCAGGCCAACACGCCTTCATGCGACGGCTGCAAAGCCAGTACCACAAGGGCCTGCGAGGCTTTCACAAAATAGAAAGCGGGTTTCCACAAAACTGGCACGCGACCTGCAATATCTCTTGTACCTACCAGTTTTGGGGGCCTTGGTACAGGCAGGCCGGGGATTCCCCTTTTTATTGCTCACGGAGGCTGACTTTCAGCCTCCAGCGCCCGTCCACCTCGTCAGTGTGCCAGTCACCCTGCAACGGACGGGCCGCCAGCAGCGTCAGCACCAGTCCTTTATCCCCCCGCTCGATGCGCCAGCGCGCCACTTTGTTGTCCATGCGCAACTGGCCGTTCCAGGGCCGTCCGTACGCCAGCAGATGCAACACCACGGCGCCGTCCACGGTATCGCCTTCTACTGTGGGTTCTTCGTCGAACCACAAGGCCAGCCCGGTGGGCAGCTCTTCGATCTGCACCAGTTCAACCGGCTCAGGCTGGGTCAGACGACCGATCATCATGCCCACCGAAAACCCGACAATCGCCATCGAGCCCAACACCCGCGGCCAGAACTTCGGCCTGGGGTCTTCTTCAGGAGTAGAATGCATCCCGTCATTTCGTTCGGAGCCGTGCATGTTTCACGTCATCCTTTTTCAACCAGAAATTCCGCCGAATACCGGCAATGTCATCAGGCTCTGCGCCAATAGTGGCTGCACCCTGCATTTGATCGAACCGTTGAGTTTCGAGCTGGACGACAAACGGCTGCGCCGCGCCGGGCTCGACTACCACGAGTATGCCACGCTGCAAACCCACCCAAGCCTGGCCAGTTGCCTGGAAAAACTCGGCCACCCGCGGCTGTTCGCTTTCACCACCAAGGGCTCGCAGCCATTTCACGACGTCAGCTTTCAGCCTGGCGATGCGTTTATCTTCGGCCCGGAAAGCCGTGGCCTGCCCACCGAAGTGCTCGACACCTTCAGCCCGGACCGGCGCCTGCGCCTGCCCATGCGTGAAGGCTGCCGCAGCCTGAACCTGTCCAATACCGTGGCCGTGGCGGTGTATGAGGCGTGGCGGCAGCAGGGTTTTGCCTGAAGTGCACCTCTAAAAACTACCTGCGTTGCCATCACTGCGTTAAAAACAGGCTCACAATGCTCATTGACAACTGGTCAACTCCGCTTGCTCGCCTGTTTTTGCCATGCGCTGGCTGCCTCGCCTACGTTTTTAGAGGCCCTCTGAAGGACACCTTGAACACCGCTGCATAAAAAAAGCGCCTGCAAAGGCGCTTTTTCATGAGCGGTGCGATCAGGCCGAAGGCGCTTCGCCCGACTCTTGCAGACGCTGCAGCTCTTGGGCATACAGGGCGTCGAAGTTCACTGGCGAGAGCATCAGCGCCGGGAACGAACCACGCACCACCAGGCTGTCGATGGCTTCGCGCGCGTACGGGAACAGAATGTTCGGGCAGAACGCACCCAGGGTGTGGCTCATGGACGAAGCATCCAGACCCTTGATCAGGAAGATGCCGGCCTGTTGCACTTCAACGATGAAAGCAGTCTCGTCACCGTTGTTCACAGTAACCGACAGGGTCAGTACAACTTCGTAGAAGTCGTTTTCCAGCGCTTTCTGGCGGGTGTTGAGGTCCAGGCTGACCGAAGGGGTCCACTCCTGACGGAAGATGGCCGGGCTTTTCGGTGCTTCAAACGACAGGTCACGAACGTAAAGACGCTGCAGCGAGAATTGTGGTGCGTTGTCTTCGTTGGCAACAGCGCCGTTGGTGGTTTGTTCGGTCATGTCGGATCCTTCTCGAAATTAGGGTTTGCAATAAAGTTGAGTCAGGCCTGAAGCAGCTCATCGAGTTCGCCGGCACGCTCCAGAGCAAACAGGTCATCACAGCCGCCCACATGGGCGTCGCCGATCCAGATCTGTGGCACCGAAGTACGCCCGGCCTTCTGGGCCATGGCTGCGCGCACCTGGGGTTGGCCATCGACGCGAATTTCTTCGAAGGCTACGTTCTTGCTCTTGAGCAACTGCTTGGCGCGGATGCAATAAGGGCAATAGTCACTGGAATAGACGAGGACATCGGCCATTTACTTCACCAATGGAAGGTTGTCGGCACGCCAGGTGGAAATACCGCCCGACAGCTTGGCCGCCTTGAAGCCAGCCTTGATCAGCTCGCCGGCGGTGCTGCCTGCATGCTGCCCCATGGCGTCGACCAGAATCAACGTCTTGTCCTTGTATTTGTTCAGCTCCGAAGTACGGCTCAGGACTTTGTCCTGCGGGTAATTGAGCGCGCCAACGATGTGGCCTGCGGCGTAATCCTTGGCGGAACGAACATCGATCACCACGCCCTGGTCGCTGTTCACCAGCGCGGTCAGTTGGCCAGTGCTGATACCGCGGGCACCTTTGCTCACTTCATAAGCGATCAGCAACGCCAGCAGAATCACGAAAGCGCCGGTGATCAGATAGTGGTTTGTGATGAATTCAAGCAGTTGAGCAACCATCTTTAGGTTCCAGGGCGTTAAAATGCCGGCCAGTATACACACCCCCCAAGGACCACCAAAGGGTGCACGGCAGTGACGCCGGGGGAACTTGTCCCTAAAATGCCGATCTTTTCCCTACTTCCCATTTTGCAAAGCAGGCCGTTCGAAACCGGGACGACGTTCCCGACTGAAGCGGCCGGCAAACGAGGGTTTCTATGACTGCTGCGCCCAAACCTCTGGTTCTGATCATTCTCGACGGCTTCGGCCACAGCGAGAACCCCGAAGGCAACGCCATCATGGCGGCCCGGATGCCAGTCATGGAACGTCTCTACGCCAGCAAGTCCCACGGGCTGATTTCCGGCTCCGGCATGGACGTCGGCCTGCCCGACGGGCAGATGGGCAACTCGGAAGTCGGTCACATGAACCTCGGCGCCGGCCGGGTGGTATACCAGGACTTCACCCGGGTCACCAAGGCCATCCGCGACGGCGAGTTCTTCGAAAACCCGGCCATCTGCGAGGCAGTCGACAAGGCCGTTGGTGCCGGCAAGGCCGTGCACATCATGGGCCTGCTGTCGGACGGCGGGGTGCACAGCCACCAGGATCATTTGGTCGCCATGGCCGAACTGGCAGCCAAGCGCGGCGCCGAGAAAATCTACCTGCATGCGTTCCTCGATGGCCGCGATACGCCACCGCGCAGCGCCGAAAGCTCGCTGCAACTGCTCGACGACGCGTTTGCCCGGTTGGGCAAGGGCCGCATCGCGACGATCATCGGCCGGTTCTTCGCCATGGACCGCGACAATCGCTGGGATCGCGTTTCGGCGGCCTATAACCTGATTGTTGACGGCACTGCCGAATTCACCTCAGACAACGCCGTAGCCGGTCTGCAGGCGGCCTATGCCCGTGACGAGAGCGACGAGTTCGTCAAACCCACGGCCATTGGCGAGAAAGTCACCGTTGAAGACGGCGACGCCGTGGTATTCATGAACTTCCGCGCCGACCGCGCCCGCGAACTGAGCCGGGTGTTCGTCGAGGATGACTTCAAAGAGTTCGCCCGCGCCCGCCAGCCCAAGACCCATTACGTGATGCTGACCCAGTACTCGGCCAGCATCCACGCCCCGGCCGCTTTCGCGCCGGGCAGCCTGAAAAACGTGCTGGGCCAGTACCTGGCCGACAACGGTAAAACCCAACTGCGCATCGCCGAAACCGAGAAATACGCCCATGTGACGTTCTTCTTCTCCGGCGGCCGCGAAGAGGAATTCCCTGGCGAAGAGCGCATCCTGATCCCGTCGCCCAAGGTCGCCACGTACGACCTGCAGCCAGAGATGAGCGCACCGCAAGTCACCGACCGCATCGTCGATGCCATCGAAAACCAGCGTTATGACGTGATCATCGTCAACTACGCCAACGGCGACATGGTTGGCCACAGCGGTGTGATGGCCGCGGCGGTCAAGGCCGTGGAGTGCCTGGACGAGTGCCTGGGGCGCATCACCACCGCGCTGGACAAGGTCGGCGGCGAAGCGCTGATCACCGCCGACCACGGTAACGTCGAGCAAATGACCGACGACCATACCGGCCAGGCGCACACGGCGCACACCTCGGAACCGGTGCCGTTCATCTATTATGGCAACAAGCCTTTGAAGGTCCGTGAAGGCGGTGTCCTGGCCGACGTGGCCCCGACCCTGCTGCTGTTGCTGGGCCTGGACAAGCCCGAAGAAATGACCGGCCATTCGATTCTGGTGGCCAAATAGCATCTCAATCGTAGGAGCGGCTTCAGCCGCGAATGCCGTGAAAGGCCGCTCCCACCTACCAGCTTCATTTGTTTTACCGGATAGCGCGGGCATACTAAGCCTGTCGTTCCATTCACCCATTGCCCGGTATCGCCCATTCACATGCTCCGCGCCCTGACCGCCCTTGTTCTGATCTGCCTGCTCAACCCGGCATTCGCCGAGGATGAACGCGCTCAGACACAAAAACAGATAGAGGCTGCCCGCCAGGACATTGCCGAGCTGCAAAAGACCCTGAGCAAACTGCAGGCCGAAAAGAGCGGGGTCCAGAAGGACCTGCGCGCCACTGAAACGGAAATGGGAAAGCTTGAAAAGCAGGTCGAGGTCCTGCAGCTGGAACTAAAAAAGACCGAAGCCGAGCTGCACAAGCTCGACCATGACAAGAAACAGCTCAACAACGCCAAGGTCGATCAGCAACGCCTGATCGCCATCCAGGCCCGTGCTGCCTACCAAGGCGGCCGCCAGGAATACCTCAAGCTGCTGCTCAATCAGCAGCACCCGGAAAAATTCGCCCGCACCCTCACCTATTACGACTTTCTCAGCAAAGCGCGTCTGGCCCAGCTTGAGCAATTCAACGAAACCCTGCGCCAGCTGGCCAATGTCGAAAAAGACATCGACCGCCAGCAGGCGCAACTGCTGGTCCAGAAAAGCGACCTTGAGCGCCAGAACAACGAACTGGCCAAGGTCCGCGAAGAACGCCAGAAGGTGCTGGCTACCCTTAATCAGCAGACCAGGGCCAGCGATCAGAAACTGGCGGCCCGCCAGCAGGACCAGGCCGAGCTGAACAGCGTGCTCAAGACCATCGAGGAAACCCTCGCCCGTCAGGCCCGTGAAGCCGAAGAAGCACGCCAGAAAGCCCTCGCCGCCGCCCGTGAGGCCGAGGCCGCCGCCGAGCGTCAGCGCCAGCAGGCACTGGCCCGCAACAATCGCAGTGACGATGAAGAGCCTGCGCCCAGGCGCCCGGCCAGAACCCCCGGCATTGCCGTGTCCAGCGACGGCGCGGTGTATGGCGGCGTTTTTGCTGAGGCCAGGGGTAAACTTCCATGGCCGATCAATGGTCGATTACTTGCACGGTTCGGCGAAGCCCGCGGCGACGATGAACGCTCACGCTGGGATGGCGTAATGATCAGCGCTGCCGCTGGCAGCCAGGTCCGCGCTGTCCATGGTGGCCGGGTGGTTTTCGCTGACTGGTTGCGTGGCGCCGGACTTCTGGTCATTCTCGACCATGGCAACGGTTATCTGAGCCTGTATGGCCACAATCAGAGCCTGCTCAAGAAGGCCGGTGATATCGTCAAGGCCGGTGAAGCGATCTCCACAGTAGGTAGTAGTGGCGGTCAGGACACCGCAGCGCTGTACTTTGCCATTCGTCAGCAGGGTCGTCCGACCGACCCGGCCCAATGGTGCCGTTCTCAAGGATAAGTCGGCACCACTCAAGATCAGGAGCTTGTCACATGCTGCATTTGCCCCGCCTTACCTCGCTGGCCCTGGCGATTGCCCTCGTGATCGGGGCACCGCTGACTCAGGCCGCCGAGCCAGCCCCTGCCGCCCGAGCGGCGGAGCCTGCCGCTGCGGCCAACGCCAAGGCACCGTTGCCGCTGGACGAGCTGCGCACCTTTGCCGAGGTACTGGACCGGGTCAAGGCTGCCTACGTCGAGCCCGTGGACGACAAAACCCTGCTGGAGAATGCGATCAAGGGCATGCTCAGCAACCTTGACCCGCACTCTGCCTATCTCGGCCCGGAAGACTTCCAGGAGCTGCAAGAGAGCACCAGCGGTGAGTTCGGCGGCCTGGGCATCGAAGTGGGTGTCGAGAACGGCATGGTCAAAGTGGTCTCGCCCATCGACGACACCCCGGCCTCGCGCGCCGGCATCGAAGCCGGTGACCTGATCGTCAAGATCAACGGTGCACCGACCCAGGGCCAGACCATGCAGGAGGCCGTGGACAAGATGCGCGGCAAGGTCGGCGAGAAGATCACCCTGACCCTGGTGCGCGATGGCGGCAACCCGTTTGACGTGACCCTGTCGCGGGCCATCATCCAGGTCAAGAGCGTCAAGGCGCAGCTGCTTGAAAGCGGCTATGGCTATGTGCGCATCACCCAGTTCCAGGTCAAGACCGGCGACGAAGTGGGCAAGGCGCTGACCAAGCTGCGCAAGGACAACGGCAACAAGAAACTCAGCGGCATCGTCCTGGACCTGCGCAACAACCCAGGCGGCGTGCTGCAATCGGCGGTCGCCGTGGCCGACCACTTCCTGACCAAAGGCCTGATCGTTTACACCAAAGGCCGGATCGCCAACTCCGAACTGCGCTTCTCTGCCGACCCGGCCGATGCCAGCGAAGGCGTGCCACTGGTGGTGCTGATCAACGGCGGTAGCGCGTCGGCCTCGGAAATCGTCGCCGGTGCCTTGCAAGACCAGAAGCGCGGCATTCTGATGGGCACCGATACCTTCGGCAAAGGCTCGGTCCAGACCGTGCTGCCGCTGAACAACGACCGCGCCCTGAAGCTCACCACCGCGCTGTACTACACCCCTAACGGTCGCTCAATCCAGGCGCAGGGCATCAACCCGGACATCGTGGTGCGCCGTGGCAAGGTCACCAGCGAAGCCGATGGCGAGAACTACAAGGAAGCCGACCTGTACGGCCACCTGGGCAATGGCAACGGCGGGGCCGACAGGCCGACCGTCAAGGGCAGCGCAGCCAAGAGCCGTCCGCAGGATGAAGACTATCAGCTCAATCAGGCGCTCAGCCTGCTCAAGGGCCTGAGCGTCACCCGCGGCAACTGATGCGCGGGTTCCTTCACCTTGGGCTCGCTCTGGTGCTGGCGGCTGTGTCTTGCGCAGCCGCTGCCACTGAGGCGCCGAAAGCCTACCTGAGCCTGATCATCGACGATCTGGGCCAAAACCCCAGCCGCGATAGCCGGACCCTGGCCCTGCCGGGGCCGGTGACCCTGGCGATCATGCCTGACACACCGCATGCCACCGACTTCGCCCGGCAGGGCCATAAGGCCGGCAAGACGGTGATCCTGCATATGCCCATGGACCCGGCCACCGGCCCCTACGCCTGGCATCCTGGCCTGCCCACCAGCGAGCTGGAAAGCCGCCTCAACGCGGCATTGCTCAAGGTGCCCTACGCCGCCGGCATCAACAACCACATGGGCAGCCGCATGACCGCCGAGCCTGAGGCCATGAGCTGGCTGATGGCCGAACTGCAACGGCGCCACCTGTTCTTTGTCGACAGCCGCACCAGCGCCCGCACCGTGGCCGCCGCCAAGGCTCAGGAACTGGGCCTGGCGAGTGTCTCGCGGGATGTGTTTCTCGACGACGAGCGCACTGCCGAGGCCATCACCCGGCAACTGCACAGCGCCGTGCGCCTGGCCCGCGAGAAAGGCACTGCCGTGGTGATCGGCCATCCTTACCCGGTGACCCTCGACGTCCTGGAACGCGAAATGCCCAGGCTCAAGGCCCAGGGCGTGGAATGGATCGAGTTGCGCCACATGATCAGCCTGCGCGGCAACAAGGCCATGCCGGCTCATGGCAAAAATGGTGTGTATCGCTAAGAGGGTGCCTACAAAATGGCTGCACTCGGCAATACTGCGTTGAAATCGACCTCAAAATGCTCATGTACTTATGTACACTGCGCTTTTTCGCCCGATTTCGCCTTGTCTTGCCTTCGTTCGCCTATTTTGTAAACACCCTCTGAGAGGGCGCCTACAAATACTGATCGGTGATCTTGTCGATCAGCCCTTCACGGCGAATCTGATCGAGGGCTTTTTGCAGCCGCTCGACGATCGGCTGCGGGGTGTCTTTATTCAAGGCCAGGTACAGCTCGGCCCTGTTGAAGCGCAGTACGCTCTTGAGGCCGGTGATGCCGTCCTGACGCGCCAGCCAGCGCCCGGTCGGGTCGGCGGTGGCCCACAGGTCGATCTGGCCGCTGACCAGCCGGCGCGGGTTGTCCTGGTCGCGCAGCATCAATACCGGATCAAAGCCTTTGAGCAACAGATGCTCGGCCACCGCATCGCCTTTGTAGGCGCCGACCCGGTAGCTTTTCGCCTGTTCCAGGCTGCTGAGCGAGACAATCGGGCTGTCGCCACGGGCCAGCAGGACCCATTGGACCGTCGAGATCGGCCCAACCCATTTGAACAGGGGCTCGCGTTCCGGGGTGCGGACGGTGGAGAACACCGCATAGCCAGGCTTTTCCAGCGCCAGCTTGTAGACCCGTTCCCAGGGAAAGCGCAGGGTCAGGTTGTACTCGACACCGGCACGCTTGAAGGTTTCGCGCATCACCTGCACGGCGATGCCGTCGAGGTTGTCGCCCTGAGCGAAGTTCTTGCCATCCAGGGCCATGTTGTACGGCGGGTAGTTCTCGGTCAGCAGGACGATCTTGCGCACTGCCGCTTCGCTGCCAGACACCAGCGGGCTGAGAAACGGGATGAGGCCAATCAGTACAAGCAGAAGACCCTTGAACATATTCCGGGACTCGAACAAGACGACCGATGCAGAGTGCCGTGAAGCGGGTGGACTGTCTACCGGGATGACTACTTTTGATACATCCCGGCAGAAAATCGTTTCAGCGCACCACAATGCCCCGTGCGGCCATGTAGGCCTTGGCTTCGGGAACCGTGTATTCACCGAAGTGGAAGATGCTCGCCGCCAGCACCGCACTGGCGTGGCCTTCCAGTACACCGGCTGCCAGGTGCTCAAGGTTGCCGACGCCGCCTGAGGCGATCACCGGAATACCCAGCGCATCGCTGATGGCGCGGGTGACGCCCAGGTCGAAGCCGTTCTTCATACCGTCCTGGTCCATGCTGGTCAGCAGGATTTCTCCGGCGCCCAGATCTTCCATTTTCTTCGCCCACTGGACCGCATCCAGCCCGGTCGGCTTGCGCCCGCCATGGGTAAAGATCTCCCAGCGCGGCGCTTCGCCCGGCCCGCTCACCTTCTTGGCATCAATGGCAACGACGATACACTGCGAACCGAAACGATCGGCCGCTTCACCGACGAACTCGGGGTTGAACACCGCTGCTGTGTTGATCGACACCTTGTCGGCGCCAGCGTTGAGCAGGTTACGGATGTCCTGAACCGTGCGTACACCACCGCCGACGGTCAGCGGAATGAACACCTGGCTGGCCATGCGCTCGACAGTGTGCAGCGTGGTGTCACGGCCATCGACGCTGGCCGTGATGTCCAGAAAGGTGATCTCGTCCGCGCCCTGCTCGTTGTAACGCCGGGCGATTTCCACCGGGTCACCCGCATCGCGGATATTTTCGAATTTCACACCCTTGACCACCCGACCGTTGTCGACGTCCAGGCAAGGGATGATGCGTTTGGCTAGAGCCATTGGGTCTGATCTCCGATTCTCGTAGGAGCGGCTTTAGCCGCGAAGGCCGCGAATGGTCATGAATAGCCACGACCTGGCCAGCCTGCTTCGCAGCTAAAGCTGCTCCTGCCGGGTCTGTCAATTGCCGTAGTTATCGCAGAAGGCCTGGGCCTCGGCGACGTCGAGGGTGCCTTCGTAGATCGCCCGGCCAGTGATGGCGCCGATGATGCCGGGGGTTTTGGCGTCCAGCAGGGCCTGGATGTCGCCCAGGTTGTGGATGCCGCCCGAAGCGATCACCGGAATTCGCGTGGCCTGGGCCAGTGCGGCGGTGAAAGGTACGTTGCAGCCCTGCATCATGCCGTCTTTGGCGATGTCGGTGTAGACGATGGCCGACACACCATCGGCTTCGAAGCGCTTGGCCAGGTCGATGACCTGTACGGTGCTGACTTCAGCCCAGCCGTCGGTGGCGACGAAGCCGTCTTTGGCGTCCAGACCGACAATCACTTTGCCAGGGAACGCGCGGCAGGCTTCAGCCACGAACTCGGGCTGCTTGACCGCCTTGGTGCCAATGATCACGTAGCTCACACCGGCCTTGACGTAGTGCTCGATGGTTTCCAGCGAGCGAATACCGCCGCCGATCTGGATCGGCAGCTGTGGATAACGCTTGGCGATGGCGGTGACCACCTCACCATTGACCGGCTGACCTTCAAAGGCGCCGTTGAGGTCAACCAGGTGTAGGCGGCGGCAGCCACCGTCGACCCACTTGGCCGCCATGCTCACCGGATCGTCGGAGAACACCGTGGAATCTTCCATACGGCCCTGGCGCAAGCGAACACAGGCACCGTCTTTGAGGTCGATTGCAGGAATAATGAGCATGCTTTTTTCCTTTGTCGTAGGAGCGGCTTTAGCCGCGAATCGCAGTGTCTGTTTCGCGGCTGAAGCCGCTCCTACAGGGTCATCACGATCGTTAATCTTTTTCCAGTGCCCACAGGTCGCTTTCAACGGCTTCGAAGCGTTCCTTGAGCAACTGCTGGGCATCGAAAATCGCCCGGTTGTAGTAGTACGGGGCGATCTCGCGCCCGAACAGCTCCAGTACCTCGGCCACCTCAAAGGTGCCCAGCTCCAGCTCGAAGCGCTCGGCGAACAGGCGCTTGAGCTTGTGGGTCGCTTCCTGCTCCTGTTCCGGGGTCAGCTTGAGAATCGGCGCGCGGGTTCTGGAGCGGCTCATGGTCTTACCAGCGCCCGTCCCAGGCCACGAAGTTCTGCAGCAGTTGCAGGCCGTGGGTATGGCTCTTCTCGGGGTGGAACTGCACGGCGAAGCGCGAACCGTCGGCCAGTGCTGCGGCGAAGTCCACGCCGTAATGACCACGGCCCACCACCTGACCGGGTTTGCCGGCTTCGATGAAGTAGCTGTGTACGAAGTAGAAGCGGGCCAGATCCGGAATGTCGTGCCACAGCGGGTGGTCGACACTCTGGCTGACTTCGTTCCAGCCCATGTGCGGCACCTTGAGGTGTTCGCCGCCTTCGCTCAGATCCTTGCCGAAGAACCTGACCTGGCCGGGAAACATGCCGATGCAGTCAACGCCGTCGTTTTCTTCACTGCGATCGAGCAATGCCTGCATGCCGACGCAGATCCCCAGAAACGGACGGTCCTTGCTGACTTCCTGCACCAGGCTGTCAAAACCCAGCCGGCGGATCTCGGCCATGCAGTCGCGGATCGCGCCGACACCGGGAAACACCACGCGGTCGGCTTCACGGATGACCTTGGCGTCGCTGCTGATCAGCACCTTGCCGGCGCCGACGTGCTCAAGCGCCTTGGCAACCGAGTGCAGGTTGCCCATGCCGTAGTCGATGACCGCAACGGTCTGCATCAGAGCACCCCCTTGGTGGAAGGCATCTGCCCGGCCATACGCTCATCGAGCTCGACAGCCATGCGCAGTGCGCGGCCGAAGGCCTTGAACACGGTTTCGATCTGGTGGTGGGTATTGGTGCCGCGCAGGTTGTCGATGTGCAGGCTGACCAGCGCATGGTTGACGAAGCCCTGGAAGAATTCCTGAAACAGGTCGACATCGAACCGGCCGACCACCGCACGGGTGTAGGGCACGCGCATCTGCAGGCCGGGGCGGCCGGAGAAGTCGATGACCACCCGCGACAGCGCTTCGTCCAGCGGCACATAGGCATGGCCATAGCGACGAATGCCTTTCTTGTCACCAATGGCCTTGGCAAACGCCTGACCCAAGGTGATGCCGACGTCCTCCACGGTATGGTGGTCGTCGATGTCCAGGTCGCCCTTGCACTCGATATCCAGGTCGATCAGCCCGTGCCGGGCGATCTGGTCAAGCATGTGCTCAAGGAAGGGAACCCCGATATCGAATCGGGCCTTTCCGGTGCCATCCAGGTTGATCGAGACCTTGATCTGGGTTTCCAGAGTATCGCGCTCGACGGATGCCTTACGTTCGGCCATCACCAGCTCCGCAAAATCAGTAGCGAAAAAGGCGAGCATTATAGGCGCAGAAGCGCCCGGCATGAAGTAAAGAGGCGACGAGAAGGCAAGATGATAGCGACCAGGCTGCTCAGAACTACCTGAAACCGCTCAACCGATGGGCGAACAAAGCTCTACCAGCGTGCCGTCCGGGCAGCGCACATACGACACCGTTTGCCCCCAGGGCTTGGTCTGCGGGCTGGCCAGTTCGGTTGCACCGGCCTGCACGGCACGCGCGTGAGCCGCCGCAACATCGTCGGTGACCAGCGCGACTTCCATGCCCAGCGGTTTGCTGGAACTGTGTGCGGCAACGTGACCGGTGCTGAAATTTGATTGCGCCAGTTCATCGGCAGCAAAGGCCAGCGCGGTTGCACCGGTTTCCAGCTCGCCGTAGGTGCCGGACTCATGGACAAAGCGGGTTGCCAGGCCGAACGCCTGGTTGAAGAACGCCAGGGACGCGGCAACGTCGGGGACGTAAATGATGGTGTAGCCGAATTTCATGCGCTGGACTCCTTGTCTGGATGCAATGGTATTCGTATCGCGACATCGGCAACGACACCCCGTAGGAGCTGCTTTAGCAGCGAGCCCTTTCGCTGCTGAAGCAGCTCCTACGGGCGAGGCCAGGTGTCGGGCCGCAATGCTTACGCGAACAGGCTGGCGATGGCGTCGGCGACTTTGTCGACGTTGCTGTCGTTCAGGCCGGCCAGACACATCCGGCCGCTGCGGATCAGGTAAACGCCGTGTTTGTCGCGCAGTTCATCGACCTGTTCGGCGCTCAGGCCGGTATAGCTGAACATGCCGCTCTGCTCCAGGATGAAGCTGAAGTCCTTTTGCGGCGCCTTCTGCGCCAGCACCTCTACCAGGCGTTGGCGCATTTCAATGATGCGCACGCGCATGGCCTCAACTTCGGCCAGCCAGTCAGCACGCAGCGCCGGGCTATTGAGTACCCGCGCCACGATCTGCGCGCCATGCACCGGCGGGCTGGAGTAGTTGCGGCGCACGGTGGCTTTCAATTGGCCCAGCACTCGCTCAGCCAGTTCGGCGCTTTCGCAGACGATCGACAGGCCGCCGACCCGCTCGCCATACAGCGAGAAAATTTTCGAGAACGAGTTACTGACGATGGTGGTGGCGCCCGCCTCGGCCATGGTGCGGATCGCGTAGGCATCCTGCTCCATGCCTTTGCCAAAGCCCTGATAAGCAATGTCGAGGAACGCGATCAGTTCGCGGCCTTTGACCACCTCAACCACCTGATCCCACTGCGCTGGCGTCAGGTCGGCGCCCGTCGGGTTATGACAGCACGGGTGCAACAGCACGATGCTGCGCGCCGGCAGGCCTTGCAGCGTGCCGAGCATGGCCGCGAAGTCGACACCGCCGGTACGTTTGTCGAAGTACGGGTAGCTGTTGACCTTGAAGCCCGCACCGCCGAACAGCGCGATGTGGTTTTCCCAGGTCGGGTCGCTGACCCACACCTGAGAATCCGGGAAGGCGTATTTCAGGAAGTCCGCGCCGACCTTCAGCGCGCCCGAGCCGCCCACGGTCTGGATGGTCGCCACACGGCCAGCCTTGAGCAGCGGGTTCTCGGCGCCGAACAGCAGGTTCTGAATCGCCTGACGATAAGGTGCCAGGCCCTCCATCGGCAGGTATACGCAAGCGCTCTGCTCACCGGCATCGATCTCGTGCTGGGCGCGGACGGCGGTGTCCAGGCGTGGAATGTGACCCACGGCGTCATAGTAGAGGCCAATACTCAGATTGACCTTGTCAGTGCGCGGATCCTTGCCAAAGGTTTCCATCAAGGAAAGGATCGGGTCACCGGCGTACGACTCCACGTGGGCAAACATGCGGACAAACTCCTGAAAGTAAGGGAAATCAGGCCGAGTAACGGTCGGCCCGGTGGTTCTGCGCAATGATGAAGTTCAGCAGTATGGCGCCCAGCACCGAAACGCCCAGCACCGGCAAACTGATGAACGCCAGGGACGCGATCAGCACGCTGATGTCCACGCCCATCTGCAACCAGCCAGCCTTGAAGCCATACCGGTCCTGAACATACAGGGCAAGGATGTTAACACCACCCAGACTGGCCTTGTGACGGAACAACACCAGGAACCCGACGCCCAGCATCACGTTGCCCACCAGCGCGGCATAGAACGGCTGCAACTGATCAATGTGGATAAACAGCCCGTGGCGATCAGAGAAGTACGACACCAGCCCCACCGCACAAAAGGTCTTGAGGGTGAACACCCGCCCCATGCGCCGCAACGCCAGATAATAGAACGGCAGATTGAGCATGAAGAAGGCAGCACCGAACGGTAAGGCCCAGGCGTAATGCAGGTACAGCGCAATGCCCGCCGTGCCGCCAGTCATCACCCCTGCCTGACGCAGCAGCATGACGGCGAAGGAAATCATCGCGGTCGCGATAACAATCGCAAAGATGTCTTCCTGGAGCGAGTGGCGGGTATCGACAGGTTTGGCGGCGGCAACGGTCGTGGTCATGGGTGTCGCTCGGGCAGGATCGGGGCTCATAAGGACGTACGCCACACAGCGCGCGCCTCACACAATGAGCGCCAATACTATCCACAACATCAATTTTGCGCGAATAAATAACGATAAACGCACAAACAAGACACAAAACAAATAATAAATGCACTAATTACGCGCAAAATTGATTTTCATGCATCAACACAGCGCAGTCTTGCCCCCGACCAGCGCGGTGACCTCGCTGTTTTCCTTCAGGCGCTCCAGCACCACTGCGGTCTTGATATGCGCCACCGCATCGCTGGCGGTGATCAGCTCCATCAGGCGATTGAGGCTGTCCAGATTGTCGACCGCGACCTTGAGGGTGTAGTCCGCATCGCCGGTGGTTTTGTAGGCATCGATGATCGAATCAAGGGTCGTCACCAATGAGTGAAATTGTTCGCGATGCTCGGTGCGGTGGCTGGTCAGGCGCACCTCGATCATCGCCAATACCTCGCGGCCCATGGCCTGCGGGGCAATGCGGGCGTGATAGCCCTGAATCAACAGGCTCTGCTCCAGGCTGATACGGCGCCGTGAGCATTGCGAAGCGGACAAGCCGACCAGATCGCTCAACTCCTGATTGGTCAGGCGGCCATTGGCTTGCAAGAGCGTAAGGATTTTCAGATCAAAGTCGTCGATTTCATTCATTTTCATTGTGGTAATCGCCCAGGCTTTAAATGTTTCCAGGCCGCGCAGCCTATCAGCTTAAATGACCTATCCGCGAACCCGCTCAGAGTGCAGAATCACGCCCCTGAAAAATGGCACCGCATTTGCTGTGTCAGCGCCTTACAAGAGCCCGGCTGCAAGCGGGCCATTTGTCATTCATTGCTATGGAAAATCCAATGACCCAAGCAACGCTGCACCGCGGCCTGAAAAACAGGCACATCCAGCTGATCGCCCTGGGCGGTGCCATCGGTACCGGGCTGTTTCTGGGCGTCGCCCATACCGTCAGCATGGCCGGCCCGTCGGTCATCCTCGGCTACGCCATCGCCGGCCTGATTGCCTTCTTCATCATGCGCCAGCTCGGCGAAATGGCCGTCGAAGAGTCGGTGGCCGGGACCTTCAGCCACTTTGCCAACACCTACTGGGGGCCGCTGGCCGGTTTTATGTCGGGCTGGAACTACTGGGTGCTCTATGTGCTGGTAGGCATGGCAGAACTCACTGCCGTGGGCCTGTACGTCCAGTACTGGTGGCCAGAGATTCCGACCTGGATGTCGGCGGCAGCGTTCTTCGTGATCATCAACCTGCTGAACCTGAGCAGCGTGAAAACCTACGGTGAGACAGAATTCTGGTTCTCGATCATCAAGGTGGCCGCGATCATCGGCATGATCGTGTTCGGCGCCATTCTGCTGGCCAGCGGCAACGGCGGCCCGCAAGCCTCAATCAGCAACCTGTGGCAGAACGGCGGCTTCTTCCCCAACGGGGTCAAAGGCCTGCTGATGGCAATGGCCTTCATCATGTTTTCGTTCGGCGGTCTGGAACTGATCGGCATCACCGCCGCCGAAGCCCAGGACCCCAAGCGCAGCATTCCCAAGGCCACCAACCAGGTGATCTACCGCATCCTGATTTTCTATGTAGGCGCGCTGACCATTCTGCTGAGCCTCTACCCGTGGGAAAAGGTCGTCACCGGCGGCAGCCCGTTCGTGCTGATTTTCCATGACCTGGACAGCAACATCGTCGCCACCGTGCTCAATATCGTGGTGCTCACCGCCGCGCTGTCGGTCTACAACAGTTGCGTGTACAGCAACAGCCGCATGATGTTCGGCCTTGCTGCGCAGGGCAACGCGCCCAAGGCGATGCTCAAGGTCAACGCCCGTGGCGTGCCGGTCAACTCGCTGGCCGTGTCGGCCACAGCCACCGGCCTGTGCGTACTGATCAACTACCTGATGCCCGGCGAAGCCTTCAAGTTGCTGATGGCCCTGGTGGTCGCCTCGCTGGTGATCAACTGGGTGCTGATTACCATCACCCACCTGAAATTTCGCGCCGCCAAGCGTGAGGCCGGCCAAGTCACTCAATTCCAGAGCATTGGCTACCCGTTCACCAACTACCTGTGCCTGGCATTTCTGCTCGGCATCCTGGTGATCATGTACCTGACGCCAGGCATCAGCAGTTCGGTGGTCATCATGCCGTTCTGGCTCGCCTTGCTGATCGCGGCCTACAGGCTCAAGTGCAAGAGCGCAGCACAGCTGTCCAAGTCGTCCTGAGTTTTACAGCGCCCACAAAAAAGCG
Source organism: Pseudomonas sp. StFLB209 (assembly GCF_000829415.1). Lineage (NCBI taxonomy): Bacteria > Pseudomonadati > Pseudomonadota > Gammaproteobacteria > Pseudomonadales > Pseudomonadaceae > Pseudomonas > Pseudomonas sp. StFLB209. The sequence continues at coordinate 1,471,207 of NZ_AP014637.1, forward strand.
CCTGCATGCAGGCGCTTTTTTTATAACTTCTGACTGATCGGTATATCTGTAGGAGCAGCTTTAGCTGCGAAGCCTTCGTCGTATTCGCGACAAACGTGCCGAGGCTACAGACCTCTTCGCGACTAAAGTCGCTCCTACGTGGATCAGTTAAACAGTACCGCTGTTTTCTGCAGGGTCACCCACACACCCCACGCCAACGGGATGCCCACGGCCAGCCAGGCCGCGATCACAAACGGCGTGGTACCGGCAGCGGCTTTCCATTCCAGCACGGTAGTGCCTTCGCTGCTCTTGTCGTGACCGATGGCGCGCTCGGCGGCCAGTTCGGCGTCGGTCATGAAGTACTTGTCGGCCACCGGACGGATCATCAGGTTGCAGATAAAGCCCAGCACCAACAGACCGGCAAGGATGTACAGCGTGATGTCATAGGCATCGGCCCGCGCCACACCGTGGCTGAGCTGGTACTCACGCAGGTAGTTGACCAGTACCGGACCCAGCACACCGGCTGCCGCCCAGGCGGTCAGCAGACGACCGTGGATCGCACCGACCATCTGGGTACCGAACAGGTCAGCCAGGTAAGCCGGCACAGTGGCAAAGCCGCCGCCGTACATCGACAGCACCACACAGAAGGCCGCCACGAACAGCGCGATGCTGCCCCAGTGACCCAGCGTTGGCACCGAGGCGTACAACACGAAGCCCAGCGCGAAGAAGATGAAGTAGGTGGCTTTACGGCCCAGGTAGTCCGAGCACGAGGCCCAGAAGAACCGGCCACCGATGTTGAACAGGCTCAGCAGACCGGTGAAGCCGGCGGCGATCGCCGCAATGGCCTTGAGCTGGTCAGCATTCAGTTCGCTGAAGGTCAGGTCATTGCCCAGCAGCTTGCCGGCGAACACTTCCTGCAGCAGCGGCGATGCCATGCCCAGGATGCCGATACCAGCCGAAACGTTCAGGCACAGCACCAGCCAGACCAGACGGAACTGCGGGGTTTTCCAGGCCACACTGACATGCACGTGGCGGTCAGTGATCATCGCGTTGCTGGCTTTCTTGGCAGGCGCGGTCCAGCCTTCAGGCTTCCAGCCGGTTGGCGGTACGCGGTAGCCCAGAGCGCCACCCATCATGAACACGAAGTAGATCACCGCCATGACCGCGAAGCTCTGCCATACACCTACGCCGTCAGCGCTGGCGAAGTGGCTCATCAGTGCAGTGGCCAGCGGTGCACCCACCATCGCGCCGCCACCGAAGCCCATGATCGCCATGCCGGTAGCCATGCCGCGCTTGTCCGGGAACCATTTGATCAGGGTCGACACCGGAGAGATATAACCCAGGCCCAGACCGATACCGCCGATGACTCCGGAACCCAGCCACATCAGCCAGATCTGGTGGGTATAGATACCCAGCGCGGAAATCAGCAGACCGCCACACCAGCACAGTGCCGAGACGACACCGGCCTTACGAGGACCTGCGTGCTCCAGCCAGCCACCCCAGATAGCTGCCGAACAGCCCAGGAAAATGAAGAACAGCGTGTAGATCCAGCCCAGCATGGAGATCTGCCAGTCACAGCTCGACGCAAACATCTGTGCGAAGAAACCCATGTCCGGGGTGCAGGCGACAGGAGCGGTGATACCGACAGCCTTGGACAACGGCAACCAGAACACCGAGAAGCCGTAAGCCATACCAATACACAGGTGGATGGCCAGAGCGGCGGGCGGAACGAGCCAGCGGTTGAAACCCGGCTTGGCAATAATGCGTTCTTTGGACAAGAACGCAGGCTGGGCAGATTGGCCACCCAACGCTGTGCTTGTACTCATTGTATTAACCCCAATGTATGCAATGCTCGCAGGACTTTTAACGCCGACCCACCCTCAGTCTTCCATGAACGAAAGCCCGGAGCTTTTATATTCAATAGGTTACGGTTATGTGGCAAAAAGCCGCACCTGATCAGCGATGGCGCAAGAGTAGCACTTACAAGAGGCAGTTAGTGTTTTGTTACAGGTTTTTTTCGACTTTTCTCAATAAGCTTTTTCTATGATGCAATAGATCTAACCGATCATAAAAAACATGCCCCATAGATCAATAAATCAGGGCGCTTAGTTGTCACACAAAGTCCGTTGCTTCGTGCAATTTACCCGACCCAATCGGCGACCAGCCGGCAGACCGACCGCCATCCTGCCGGCTTGTGCGCCCGACAGCCTGACGACAACGGTATACTCACTGACCCATTTCGAGCGACCGACCACAAGGACCCGCCCATGAAAGCGTTCGGCAAAATCCTGGGACTGTTTATTCTCGGTTTGTTGCTGATCATCGTGGCTCTCGGCTTTGCCTTGACCCATCTGTTTGATCCCAACGACTACAAAGACGAAATCCGCCAACTGGCCCGCGAGAAGGCCAATGTCGAGCTGACCCTCAACGGCGATATCGGCTGGAGCCTGTTCCCCTGGCTGGGCCTGGAATTGCACGACGCCCGGGTCGCAACCCTCAATGCGCCAGACCAACCGTTTGCCGACCTGCAGATGCTTGGCCTGTCGGTCAGGGTGCTGCCGCTGATCCGGCGCGAAGTGCAGATGAGCGATGTTCGCGTCGAAGGCCTGAACCTGACCCTCAACCGTGACAAGAACGGCCATGGCAACTGGGAGGACATCGGTAAACCGGCGACCCCGGCCAGTACCACGCCAACCGCCCCGGCCGGCGAGAGCACTCCGCCAGCACAAGACACTGCGCAAAAACCTTCCAGGCCCGTCAAGCTGGATATCGACAGCCTGACCGTCAACAATGCCCGCGTGCTGTATACCGATGAAGCGAAGAACCAGACCTATACCGCCGAAAGCATCCAGCTGAGCACCGGCCCGGTTCGTGAGGGCAGCGACATCAGCCTGAAGCTCACCGCGTTCCTCAGCGGCAACCAGCCTGCATTGCGCGCCCGCACCGAACTGACCGGCAACCTGCGCCTGGATCGGGCCCTGCAGCGCTACCAGTTCGAAGACATGCGTCTGTCCGGTGAACTGGCCGGCGAGCCGCTGCAAGGCAAGACCGTCACCTTTGTTGCTCAAGGCCAGTTGCTGGCTGACCTGGCGGCCAATGTGGCCGAATGGAACAGCCTGAAAATCACCACCAATCAACTGCGCGCGCTGGGCGAACTGCGCGCCCGCGATCTGGACAAGACCCCGCAGCTCAGCGGCGGCCTGTCGGTGGCGCAATTCAACCTGCGCACCTTCATGGACGGTATCGGCCAGCCACTGCCGACCATGGCCGAAGGCAGCCTGAGCAAGGTCGAGCTGGTCACCCGCCTGAGCGGCACGCCGACCAGCCTGGTGCTCGATGAGCTGAACCTCAAGGTCGACGACAGCACTTTCAGCGGTCGCGTCGCCATAGAAGACTTCAGCAAACAGGCGCTGCGCCTGCAACTGAAGGCCGACAGCTTCGACGCCGACCGCTATCGCCCGGCCGCAACCGAGACCGAAAAAGGCGCCAAGGCGGCGCGCAAGTCCGAAGTACAGAACAGCGAAGCCACAGCCATCGCCGGCGCGGGCACCACCCCACTGCCCGAGCCGCCGACCAAGACCGCCTGGAGCACCGAGAAGCTGTTGCCGCTGGAGCGCCTGCGCAGTCTCGACGTCGAAGCCGAGCTGAGTTTCGGCAAACTGATCGTCAACAAGCTGCCGATCGACAATGCCGCGCTCAAGACCCAGGCCGCCGGCGGCGTGATCCGTGTCGACAGCCTGCGCGGCGGTTTGTACAACGGCGACTTCGAGATCAAGGGCAACCTTGATGCCCGCCAGGACATCCCGACCGCCAGCGTGCAGACCCGGGTCAACAAGGTGCCGGTCGAGCGCGTGCTCGATAGCCAGGGCCAGACCCCGCCCGTGCGCGGCCAGTTGATCCTCAACAGTGATCTGAGCGGCAAGGGCAACAGTGAGAAAGCGCTGATCGACAGCCTTAACGGCACCGCCAGCTTCGTCGTCAACAATGGCGTGCTGGTCAATGCCAACCTCGAACAGCAACTCTGCCAGGGCATTGCCCTGCTCAACCGCAAGCCGCTGACCGGCGAGCCACGCGGCAAGGACACCCCGTTCCGACAACTGAGCGGCAGCCTTGCCGTGCGTAACGGCGTGGCCAGCAACCCGGACCTCAAGGCGCAGATCCCCGGCCTGACCCTCAACGGTAAAGGCGATGTCGACCTGCGCGTGCTGGGCATGGATTATCGCGTCGGCATCATCATCGAAGGCGACAAGGGCGAAATGCCCGACCCGGCCTGCCAGGTCAACGAGCGCTATGTCGGCATCGAGTGGCCGGTGCATTGCCGTGGCCCGCTGGAGCTGGGTGCCAAGGCGTGCCGGGTCGACAAGGAAGGCATCGGCCAGGTCGCCGCCAAGCTTGCGGCCAATGAAGTGCGCAACAAGCTCGATGAAAAGATCGAAGAAAAACTGGGCGACAAAGTCAGCCCTGAACTCAAAGACGCTCTGAAGGGGCTGTTCAAACGATGAATGCTGTACACGCCCTTGCGCCTGAGCAGTTCTCTCAGGCGGTGCTGGACTGGTTCGATGTCCATGGCCGCCACGACCTGCCCTGGCAGCAGGACATCAACCCTTACCGGGTATGGGTTTCGGAAATCATGCTGCAGCAGACCCAGGTCAGCACGGTGCTCAACTACTTCGACCGGTTCATGACCGCCCTGCCCACCGTGCAGGACCTGGCTGAAGCAGCCGAAGACGAAGTGCTGCACCTGTGGACCGGGCTGGGCTACTACACCCGCGCGCGCAACCTGCAGAAGACCGCGAAGATCATCATGGCCGAACACGGCGGTGAGTTTCCGCGCAGTGTCGAGCAGCTCACCGAACTGCCTGGCATCGGCCTGTCCACCGCCGGGGCCATCGCCAGCATCAGTATGGGCATTCGTGCGCCGATCCTCGACGGCAACGTCAAGCGCGTGCTGGCGCGTTATGTGGCGCAGGAGGGCTACCCCGGTGAACCGGCCGTGGCGCGCCAGCTATGGGCGGTTGCCGAGCGCTTTACCCCGCACGCCCGCGTCAACCACTACACCCAGGCGATGATGGACCTCGGCGCGACCTTGTGTACGCGCAGCAAGCCCAGCTGCCTGTTGTGCCCGCTGGAGCGCAGTTGTGAAGCGCACCTGCTGGGCCTGGAAACCCGCTACCCGGTGCCCAAGCCACGCAAGAGCATCCCGCAAAAACGCACCCTGATGCCGTTGCTGGCCAACGCCCAAGGCGAGATTCTGCTTTACCGCCGCCCGTCTACCGGACTCTGGGGCGGCTTGTGGAGCCTGCCAGAGCTGGACGCCTTCGATGACCTGCAGCACCTGGCCAGCCAGCACGCGCTGGAGCTGGGCAGCCACCACGAGCTGCCAGGCGTGCTACACACCTTCAGCCATTTCCAGCTCAGCATCGAACCCTGGCTGGTCAGGGTTCAGACGCCGGCCAGCCACGTGGCCGAGGCCGACTGGCTCTGGTATAACCTCGCCACCCCGCCGCGCCTGGGCCTTGCCGCCCCGGTGAAGAAGCTGCTCAAACACGCAGCCGACGTATTGAATGCAGGAGAGTCCTCATGACCCGCACCGTAATGTGCCGCAAATACAAAGAACAACTGCCAGGCCTGGAGCGCCCGCCGTACCCGGGTGCCAAAGGCGAAGACATCTTCAACAATGTCTCGCAGCAAGCCTGGGCCGACTGGCAGAAGCACCAGACCCTGCTGATCAACGAGCGTCGGCTGAACATGATGAACGCCGAGGACCGCAAATTCCTGCAGACCGAAATGGACAAATACTTCTCGGGTGAGGACTACGCCAAGGCTGAAGGCTACGTCGCGCCGGAAAACTGATCATTTTTTGAACAAAACACGTAAGCATCGAAAAATATTCAGTTTTTTCTAAAAAAAAGTTGACGCATCTCCGGAAAACGCTTTTAATGCGCCCCGTAGCCCAGATAGCTCAGTCGGTAGAGCAGGGGATTGAAAATCCCCGTGTCGGCGGTTCGATTCCGTCTCTGGGCACCATCTTCAAATCAGGTGGTGCACGCATCACCCGATCAGTAAAAAACCCGCCCAGTGCGGGTTTTTTATTGCCTGCAGGAAATGCCTTTGGCAGCGTTGCGTTCGATTCGCCAGCATCCCGACCAACGATAACAGGCAGGCGGTTTGCCGAACGGGCGCGAAGACAACCGCAACCCGCTCTCAATGCGCATCAAGGTTCAAACCAGGCAACCCTCAAACATCGGTAGGAAAAAAACCACCCGCGCGCTAATCATGAGTGAAATCAATATATTGAACTTTCAATTTCATACGATTGAAACATCCCGTTCTTTATATATTCACCGCCATTACCGGACTCGCCACCAGCGCCTGTTTTCCGACTACCAGTCAAAGTAATGACACGCCAGGTAAAAACCCGACAAACCGCCAAAAATGGGCTACCAGCGGCCAACCGGCTGTTTCCGGGGCAGGTGCTGGCATAGTAGTATCGTATTAATACTTTCTTCTTTTGCGATGTTCGATATGCGTGCTACAGCCTGCAATAAACAAAGCGGTTTTACCCTCGTCGAATTGCTGGTGACCGTGGCTGTGGTCGGCATCCTGGCAGCCATCGCCATCCCCTCCTACGAGAGCTACGTGACCAAGAGCAAGATCAAGGGCGCGCAGTCCGATCTCGCCGCACTGAGCCTGGTGATGGAGAACTTCTACCAGAAGCAGCTCAAGTACCCGACCAACACCGCCAGCACCACTGCCGAGTCGCGCTGCGTGGCCGCCACCGGCACGACCACGTGTTCCGTGTCGGGCTGGCAGCCTAGCCAGGACGGGTTCATCTACAAGATCGTCACCGCCACCGCCAGCACCTACAAGCTTGAAGCGTTGGGCAGCAGCGGCAAAGTCAACGGCTGCAGCATCACCCTGACCCAGGACAACGTGCGTGCCATCGCCAGTTGCAGTGGCTACAACGGCGGCTGGCAATGAACCGCAGCCGTGGTTTTACCCTGATCGAGCTGATGATCACGTTGGCGATTTTCAGTTTTCTGATCACCATGGGCTCGCAACTGACCAAATCCTGGACCGACAGCGCCAGGCAGCTAGAAGCGGCCAACCTGCTCAAGCAAGGCATCAGCCGCGCCAAGGCCACCGCCCTGCGCAACCCCGGCGCGGCCCAAAGCAACGCGCCAGCCGCCGCGCTGTGCAGCTCTGGCCAGACACTCAAGCTGTTCAGCGTCGCCGACCTGGCCAGCATCAACTGCGCAGCCACCGACAACATTCTCTGGCAAGCCAACCTGCCCGGCTCCGCAACCCTGCAGAGCAGCGGAACCAATATCACCTGCATCGCGTTCAACAGCCGGGGCCTGCCAGTCACCGGCAGCAACTCGTGCACGACCAGCACCATCAACGTAACGGTTGGCAGCGAAGCGTCAGTCAATGTCGAGATCATTTAAGCCCGCACGCCACCGTCAACGTGGCGACATCCTGCTGGAATCGTTGATCGGCATCGTGCTGATGTCGATCATCGGCCTGGGCATGACCTACGCCACCTCCCGCGCCGCCGTGGCCCAGCGCGACATGAAGGTGCAGAACATTGCGGTAAGCCAGATGCGGGATTTGATCAGTCGGTATGGCAAGACGCTGTGTGCGGGCAATGCTGCCCTGGCGAAGATCACCGTACCGATGCAGACCGCAGCGCTGACGCTGGATGCCAGCTGCACCAACACCGCCAGCATTACCGTGGACGGCATGACGATAGACACCTCTGGCGCCGTCGTCCTCACCACGCGCAGCAGCGACAGCACTGTGTTCGGCGGCGTGATTCGGGTCGGTGACGAAACGTGAAACGCCCCCAGCGCGGGTTCAATCTGATCAGCTTGATGATTGGCATGACGCTGTCGCTGATCAGCATCCTGGCGATGCTCGCGCTGTACAAGAACATGGTCGGCATCTCGGTGCGCTCGATTCAGGATGCGCAGCAGGACGGCCAGGTCAGCGCGGGTTTTCTGACCGCGCAACTTGAGATGCGCAATGCGGGATTTGGCATGGATTTACCCATTTCCAACAGCATCGTGCTGCTGGCTGGAGCGACACTGACAAACAACACTTTAAGGGCAACCAACGAGTACCCCCAGCCGGTCGAGAACACAGGCAACGCTTTGGTCTGGGTTTCCCAGTTGTCGTCCACAGTCGCCCCCAGTTGCGCTGGATTACTAGCTCAGGATGGCCAACTGTTTTATCTAAAGGGCGCTAGTAGTTGTACTGAGATTGCACATTGGCGCACTACCAACTGGACGAGCACGGTATTAGTAGCCGCCCCCAAGAGCCCTACCGATGACAGCAATTACGGAAATCTCCAGCCCGCAGGCTTTTTCAAGACAGAATCCGCACCGTGCTGGCCATTCGGCAAGACCGAAACCCTGACCAACCGCCTGAAAGTCATCATGACAGCCTCAATCAGTGCCAAGGACTCAGCCGGTAACGCGGTAAAAAGCGTCAGTGAAATCTGCCTGCCCAACCTTCCCACCTCGTAGCAGGATTGCACCATGAGCCTTTCACGCCTGCTACCCGCCATGCCTCTGCCCACGCGACAACGCGGCATGGCCACGACCCTGATCATGACCCTGACCGGCGTGGCCCTGACGGCCGCTACGGTGGGAATGATGTACAGCATCCAGGGCGCAGGGGAGCAACAGATGGCCAGCCACGCCAACGTCCCGGCCGAGTCACGCGCCTGGGAAGGGGTTGAAGTGCTGCGCAAGTACCTTGCCGAAAAGAACCCGGACGCACCCGCCTGCACTGACACCACCACACCGCGCAGCAAACTGATCGATACCCCGGCCATTGCTGCGACCATCGTGTGCAAGGAAACCGCGAACGGCAAAACCCTGTTCACGGCCAACATCACCGGCTACAGCAACGTCAGCAGCCAGCGCGCCAAAGCCACCTCAACCCTGCAAGCGGTATACGAGAAAGGCGCGGGCGCCAGCCCGGCCGGGCAGACCCTGGGCAATGCCCTGACCTTCAACGGTGACCTCAATTACAGCGGTGGCTCGCTGTCGATCGTCAACGGCCCCTACCTGGCTTACATCAACCTCAATGGCACGCTGAGAATCACCAACGGTGCCAGAGCGTCAGTGTCCGGTTGCGCCAAGGCCGGTATCGAACTGTCCGGCGGCGGGGTCGCCGACAACGCGATCCTGCGCACCGAAGGCACCTTCAGCATGAGTTCGGCCAGCCCGCCCAACAACCTGACGCTGGGCGCCAAGAACATCAATATCACCCAGGATGGCGGCAGCTACATCTCGATCAAGGCCGGAGCCTTCAGTGCCGACGTGATGTCCGGCGGCAGCAAGATCGGCACGGCACTGGTCGGCGGCGTGATCAACACCGACACCGCCAGAACCATCACCCCTGTCACAGAAGGCACCTCGCTGATAACCCTGAGCGGCTCACCTGCCACGGTGTATGCGCTGGACCTGAGCAAGATCAGCCTGTCGGGCAGTACCATCACCACCACCGCTGCGGGCGCGGCCAAAAAGATCTCCGGCGACGCCAGCCTGCCGGCGACGATCACCATGACCTACAACGCGGTGTATGGCGGCGAAGTTGCCTTCCGCAACTCCACGGTCGGCACCTTCTGGGCCAACAACATCAACTTCACCGGCTGGAGTGCCAACTACTCGCTGCTCAAGGCCCACGGCAACGTCTCGATCCTGACCGCGACAATTGGCCAGTTCCAGGGCGGCGGCAATCTGTCGGTAACCCAGTGGAATACCCCGACCTTCAGCAACGCCAGCCGGATCTCCGGCGCCATACTCAATAACAGCGGCGGCACGCCTTATACCGGCAACCCGATTGCCAACCTGAGTTTTGCCGTCCCCAATTCGTCTCCCGGCTTGCCCGGCGTGCCGTTCTGCGACCTGACCCTCAGACCGGTCGATGTCTCAACCTTGCGCGACCAGGCCAACTACGTGTTCTATTTCGATGGCAACACGCCGATGCTGAGGATTCAGAACGTCAAAAGGGCCAACGGCACAGCGGTCGACCCAGGCCCGTATAACCTCACCACCTTTGACTTGCAGCGTATCGGGGGTGCCGATTTTCTGATCTGTAACTGGTACTACAACAGTGGTGGCAACAACACCTGCGGCAAGAATGCTACGCCCAGCAACGGCTGGGTATTCAACGGGATCATGGCATTCCCGCCCGGCGTCGCCTGGTTTCAGGGCAACGTGACCCTCGACGGCGTGCAAATGGCCCGCTTCAGCAATACCTTTCTCAGCACCGGTGACGTGACCTTGACCAGTTCGTCCAACGCACCGATTTACGCGCCGAACTTTTCCGGCCCCAGCTTCACCTGCGGCGGCGCCTTCTATGCCACTAACCTGTGCAAGAGCACCACGGCCCTGGCGACCTGGACCGACTCCACCGGCACCACCCGCACCGGCATGCCCATCGGCAATATCGCGGTCGAGGCCGAACGTGCGCTGTACACCAACGGCTGGACGATCTGGGGCAACGTGATTCTCGGTGGTCTGGTCAATGCTTCTGGCGCGACCACCAACATCAAAGGCGGGCTGTCCACCGGCAACAACGGCGTGACCGCTACCACCATCGGTGCGGGCGGTATCGCGGTGGACGTATCCAACATGAGCAGTGACCAGAGCATCGTCGGCACCACCACCGCAGGCTCTGGCAGTACGACAGGCGGAACAGGCGGATCGGGCACCACAACCGTGAAATGGGTACGCCCTCTGTAGACATCGCACTTGGGTTTTACCGCCGTCTGCGTTTCAATGGCGGCCCACGCCACACCGACACCCAAGGACACCTTCATGGCCTCCTCAGACAAGCAGCAAAAGCGCGCCCAACGCGCAAAACTCAAGGCCAAGCAGAATCGCTCCGGCCAGAAGCCGAAGACGTCGGTGCATTCGCTGTTCGATTCGCCGTTGGTCGATCAGCCGTTCGATGACGTGAAAATCGACCTGAGCACCTTTGACTTCCAGGACCTGGTCGAGAATGGCTTCGACCCGGCCGATTACGAAGACCTGTTCGAAACCATGCATCAGGCCGAGGCCATCAGCCAGATCGCGCTGTGCGCGGTATTCCTGCAATACCCGGTACTGGAACTGGTATTGGCCGAGCAGAACGACGAAGAAGCCACCGACTTCATGATGGGCCTGCTGATCACCTATCGCGCGATTTTCCATAATGAAGACGAAGACACCGCGCTGGAATGGATCAGCACACCCGCATTCCAGGCTGCCTACCAGAAGGCTTCGGACCTGCTGGTGATGCGCAACGAAAGCCAACGCCGCGGGCGTTGAGGCAATTCCTTTCAAGCCCTTGCCTGGGCTTTGTGACTGACAGAAAGCAGGCAGTTGCGCCTTGATCGTCTGGCCGAAGAGCTTGCCGGGAAGCTGATGGCTTACCGGCAATAGTCAGAAGAAGCCGGCGAGACCGCTGCCGAGGCACGCGCGAGCGCAGAACAGTTCGCGCAGGACCTGATACGCGCCACAGAGCGCTTGCTGGCTATATCACCGGCGCCCTGAGAAACCGCAGGAGCTGCTGTAGGAGCTGCTTCAGCAGCGAACAATACAACCTTGTTGCGGCTAATGTTCGCGGCTAAAGCCGCTCCTACGGGCCAGTCGGCCCCGATGCGCCGGGGCCGATCATGCGGTCAATTCAGCGCCGCAGCACCCTGCTCACCCGCCGCCTTGCGGCGCCGTGAAACCAGCAAACCGGTGGCAACCACACCCAGGCTCAGCAGTGCGGTGGCGACGATTTCCATGCGGTGTTTTTCCATGAACAGCATGGTGATCAGCACGCCGCTGATGAAGATGATCACCGCCCAGGTCAGCCACGGGAACAACCACATGCGGAAGGTCAGCGGCTCGCCGCTGGCGACCAGTTTGCGGCGCATGCGCAGTTGCGACACGGCGATCACCAGGTACACCAGCAAAGCGATGGCGCCGGAGCTGGCCAGCAGGAACTGGAACACGGCCTCTGGGGCGATGTAGTTGGCGATCACGGTCAGGAATGCCGCAGCGGTCGACAGCATCACCGCCCAGTAAGGCGTACCGGCCTGGGTGGTGCGCTTGGCAACGGCTGGTGCATCACCGCGTTTGCCCAGCGAGTAGAGCATGCGCGAGGCGGTGTACAGCGCCGAGTTCAGGCAGCTGGTCACGGCGATCAAGACGATGATGTCCACCACCATCTTGGCGTTGGGAATGCCCATGCGCTCCAGCACGGTCTGGTAGGAACCAACCGAGGCCAGCAGCGGGTCGTTCCACGGCACCAGCGCGACCACGATGAAGATCGACACCAGATAGAACAGGCAGATCCGCCAGATCACCGAGTTGGTGGCCTTGGTGATCTGTTTCGCCGGGTCTTTGGACTCGGCCGCTGCAATGGTGACGATCTCGGTGCCCATGAACGAGAACATGGTGGTCAGAATCGCTGCGAGCACCGCACCCATACCGTTAGGCATGAAGCCGCCGGTGTCGAACAGGTGGCTGACGCCGCTGACCTGGCTGGTCGGCAGAAAGCCGAAAATCGCTGCCAGGCCCAGCGCGACGAAGGCGACGATGGACAGCACTTTGATCAACGCGAACCAGAACTCGAACTCGCCGTAGTTCTTCACACTGAACAGGTTGGTCGCGGTCAGCAGCAGGGTAATGACCAGCGAGTAGACCCAGAACGAGATGTTCGGCCACCAGGCATGCAGGATCGCTGCGGCCGCGTTGGCTTCCAGCGGGATCACCAGTACCCAGAACCACCAGTACAGCCAGCCGATGGTGAAGCCGGCCCAGCGACCGATGGCGCGGTCGGCATAGGTCGAAAACGAGCCGGTGTCCGGAGAAGCCACGGCCATTTCGGCCAGCATGCGCATCACCAGCACCACCAGCGTACCGGCAGCGGCATAGGCCAGCAGCACGGCCGGGCCAGCGGCGGCGATGGCATGCCCGGAGCCGACAAACAAACCGGCACCGATTACCCCGGCAATCGACAGCATGGTGATGTGCCGAGGTTTCAACCCTTGGTCGAGGGTAGAGAAATTTGCGGAATTGCTCATTTAAAGCACCTTTGCGAGACGAGCCAGACACATCGGAGCGCTTCGTAAAAAGAATGCTACGGCGATGTTCTTTATTCTTTACGCAAATTCCGCGCCAGAATGTTCCAAAAACGACGTCGCTCAGGAACCACCTGACTTACAGACGAAAAAACGATCGAGATCTTTTACGGGGCTGTTCGGGATTTGTTACCGAATACCACAAGCGAACGGGCGTCAACGCACCAGCGAGAAACACTCTGTAGTAACAGGCACTGTTATGGTGCACAGCAAAACGTAACCACCGGGCACAAGCGGCTTCCCTGTACCGACCAAAGCTGGCAACATCGCGCCTTTTTTGCGCAAGGCCGTCGGCAATGGGGCAATCCCCCGGCATGAACGGTTTCTGTTGCGGCGACAGTCCCCTGCATCCATGCGACACGCCGCCACATCCTGCACCTTTGGCACTATGGTCCGATTCTGGCGCTATGCTAGCTTGGCGCACGCCAAGGAAGGCCACCAACAAGCAGGAGCGTATCTATCTATGAGGAACCCACATGGCCGAGGCCACGCCCGCCCTGGAAATCCGCAATCTGCACAAGCGCTACGGCAAGCTTGATGTACTCAAGGGCGTCTCGCTGACCGCCCGCGATGGCGATGTCATCTCGATTCTTGGCTCGTCCGGCTCTGGCAAGTCGACCCTGCTGCGCTGCATCAACCTGCTGGAAAACCCGCACGAGGGCCAGATCCTGGTCGCCGGTGAAGAGCTGCGCCTGAAAGCTGCGCGCAACGGCGAGCTGGTGGCCGCCGATAACCGGCAGATCAACCGGCTGCGCAGCGAAATCGGTTTCGTGTTCCAGAACTTCAACCTCTGGCCGCACATGAGCGTGCTCGACAACATCATCGAGGCGCCGCGCCGGGTGCTGGGCCAGAGCAAGGCGGAAGCCATCGAGGTGGCCGAAGCGCTGCTGGCCAAAGTCGGTATTGCCGACAAGCGCCACGCCTTCCCGACCCAGCTCTCTGGCGGTCAGCAGCAACGTGCGGCGATTGCCCGGACCCTGGCCATGCAACCGAAAGTGATCCTGTTCGACGAGCCGACTTCGGCACTCGACCCGGAAATGGTCCAGGAAGTGCTCAACGTCATCCGTGGCCTGGCCGAAGAAGGCCGGACCATGCTGCTGGTGACCCATGAAATGAATTTCGCCCGGCAGGTCTCCAGTGAAGTAGTCTTCCTGCACCAGGGGCAGGTCGAAGAGCAGGGCACACCCCAGCAAGTCTTCGAGGCCCCACGGTCGGTAAGGTGTCAACAATTCATGTCGAGCAATCGTTAAACGGAGCAACACCCATGCAGACGTACAAGAAGTTACTGCTGGCCACCGCTGCCACACTGGCAATCACCGGCAACGCGTTCGCCGAAACCCTCAAATTCGGTATCGAGGCAGCCTACCCGCCGTTCAACAACAAGGACGCCAGCGGCCAGGTCGTGGGCTTCGACTATGAAATCGCCCAGGCCCTGTGCGCCAAGATGAAAGTCGAGTGCCAGGCGGTGACCTCCGACTGGGACGGCATCATCCCGGCCCTGAACGCCAAGAAGTTCGACTTCCTGGTGTCGTCGCTGTCGATCACCGAAGAGCGCAAGGTGGCGGTGGACTTCACCGACCCGTACTACTCCAACAAGCTGCAGTTCATCGCGCCGAAAAGCACTGAGCTGAAAGCCGACAGCGTCGCCACGATCAAGAAAGAGCTCGACGGCAAGACCGTTGGCGCCCAGCGCGCCACCCTGGCCGCCACCTGGCTGGAAGACAACCTGGGCAGCGACGTGAAAGCGACCCTGTATGACACCCAGGAAAACGCCTACCTGGACCTGACCGCCGGCCGCAGCGATGCGATCCTGGCCGACAAGTACGTCAGCTACGAGTGGCTGAAAAGCAAAGACGGCGCGAACTTCGAGTTCAAGGGCAACCCGGTCGAAGAAAACGACAAGGTCGGCATCGCCGTCCGTAAAGGCGACGCACTGCGCGAGAAGCTCAACGTAGCCCTGAAAGAAATCATCGCTGACGGCACCTACAAGAAGATCAACGACAAGTACTTCCCGTTCAGTATCCTCTGATTCGCCCTGCGCCAGCCGCTGCCCCGCGAGGGCGCAGCGGCTGGCCACGGTGGCCTGAAAAAGCCTGCCCATGAACTTCGAACTCCACGAATTCGGCCCGGCCCTTGCGGCTGGCATGCTGATGACCGTCAAGCTCGCCCTCTCGGCCCTGTGCCTGGGGCTGGTGCTGGGTCTGCTTGGCGCCCTCGCCAAAACCTCATCGCACCGCGGCCTGCAATGGTTCGGCGGCGCCTATTCGACGCTGGTGCGCGGCGTGCCCGAGCTGCTCTGGGTGCTGCTGATCTACTTCGGCACGGTCAACGGCCTGCGGGCGCTGGGCGAGCTGATCGGTATTCCCGGCCTGGAACTCAACGCCTTCGCCGCCGGGGTCATCGCGCTGGGCCTGTGCTTCGGCGCTTACGCCACTGAAGTGTTTCGCGGCGCCCTGCTGGCCGTGCCCAAAGGTCACCGCGAAGCCGGGCTGGCGCTGGGCATGTCGCGGCCACGGATCTTCTTTCGGGTGGTGATGCCGCAGATGTGGCGCATCGCCCTGCCCGGTCTTGGCAACCTGTTCATGATCCTGATGAAAGACACCGCGCTGGTGTCGGTGATCGGTCTCGAAGAGATCATGCGCCACGCGCAGATTGCCGTGAGCGTTACCAAAGAACCGTTCACCTTCTACCTGGCGGCCGCCTTCATGTACCTGGCGCTGACCGTAGTGGCCATGACCGGCATGTACTTTCTGGAAAAACGCGCCGCACGCGGCTTCACGAGGAGCGCCTGATGAACTGGGAAGTCATCATCAAGTGGCTGCCACGCCTGGCCCAGGGCGCGACCCTGACCCTGGAACTGGTGGCCATCGCGGTCATTGCCGGGCTGATCCTGGCCATCCCGCTGGGCATCGCCCGCTCATCGAAGCACTTGCCGATCCGCGCCCTGCCCTACGCTTACATTTTCTTCTTCCGTGGCACGCCGCTGCTGGTGCAGCTGTTTCTGGTCTACTACGGCCTGGCGCAGTTTGAGGCGGTGCGGCAAAGCGCGTTGTGGCCGTACCTGCGCGACCCGTTCTGGTGTGCAGTCATCACCATGACCCTGCACACCGCCGCCTACATCGCCGAGATTCTGCGCGGCGCGATCCAGGCCGTGCCACCCGGCGAAATCGAAGCCGCCCGCGCCCTGGGCATGTCGAAGAACAAGG
The DNA here is from genome assembly GCF_000829415.1 of Pseudomonas sp. StFLB209. NCBI lineage: Bacteria > Pseudomonadati > Pseudomonadota > Gammaproteobacteria > Pseudomonadales > Pseudomonadaceae > Pseudomonas > Pseudomonas sp. StFLB209. The sequence goes on from NZ_AP014637.1 coordinate 1,487,521, forward strand.
CGCTGTTCTACATCATCCTGCCCCGCGCCGCGCGTATCGGCCTGCCGGCGTACAGCAACGAAGTGATCCTGATGCTCAAAGCCAGCGCCCTGGCCAGCACCATCACCCTGCTGGAACTGACCGGCATGGCCCGCACCATCATCGCCCGCACCTACCTGCCGGTGGAGATCTTCTTCGCGGCGGGGATGTTCTACCTGGTGATGTCGTTCTTGCTGGTGCAAGGCTTTAAATTGCTGGAGAAAGCGCTGCGGGTGGACATGACCCACGGGCGCTGATCAAGCTGGCGGCACGCATACCCCGTAGGAGCGGCTTCAGCCGCGAAGCTTTTCGCTGCTAAAGCAGCTCCTACGGGGTATGCCACCGTACCCATCGCCCTCCACCCTTCTCCCGCTGAGCGGCCCAACCACCATGTCCACCTCCGACCTGCTCAGCCGCTTCCAGGCCCTGGACCGCTTCCTCATCGCGCACCAGGCACTTTGGCGACCCAAGCCCTTCACTGAACTGTGCCTGCCATGGGAAGCCACTTACCCACAGCTCTCGCAATGGCTGCGCAGCCGCACACTGGAGCAGGCCGAGGCCGCGCACAACCACCCCGAACACCTGCAAGCCCCGCCGCCGTTCAGCCAACTGGCCGCGCAAAGCGTTGCCTTGGCACGGGCTGACGAGTTGCCCAGCCAACCGCTAAACCCGGTGGAGCCACGCCTGAGCGTCGATGTACCCGGCCGCAAATGGCAACAGATCGAAGCCTTCGCCAGCCACCTGAACCTGCCGACAACCCCGACCCGCTGGCTCGACTGGTGCGCCGGCAAAGGTCATCTGGGCCGCCGCCTCACTGGCCCCGATCAGCGCCTGACCTGCCTGGAGTACGACCCGGCATTAGTCGAGGCCGGTCGTGAGCTGAGCCTGCGCCATCGGGTCAATGCCCAGCATGTGCAGCAAGACGTGATGGCTGCCGAGACCGCCAGCCATCTGCACGCCGATCACACCGCCGTCGCGCTGCATGCCTGCGGCGACCTGCATGTGCAATTAATGCGTCTGGCCAGCGCCACCGGCTGCCCGCAACTGGCGATTGCGCCGTGCTGTTACAACCGCACCGCCCATGCGCAATATCAGGCGCTGTCGCAAGCGGGGCAGATTTCGGCGCTGCAACTGTCTCGGGATGACCTTGGCCTGCCATTGAGCGAGACCGTCACCGCGCCCGCCCGGGTACGTCGCCAGCGCGACCTGTCGATGGCGCGGCGGCTGGGCTTTGATCTGCTCCAGCGCCGGTTACGCTGTGTGGACAACTATTTACCCACCCCTTCGCTGCCGGTCGCGTGGCTGGCGAAACCTTACGCCGATTACTGCCATGAACTGGCCGCCCGCAAACAATTGCCCATACCAGGCCCGCAAGACTGGGCTGCACTGGAGGCACAAGGCTGGCAACGGCTGGCAGAAGTCCGGAATCTGGAGCTTCTACGCAATTTGTTCCGTCGGCCGCTGGAGATGTGGCTGGTGCTGGACCGGGCACTTTACCTGCAAGAACAGGGCTATAACGTGCAACTCGGCACCTTCTGTGCGCCTGAACTGACCCCGCGCAACCTGCTGTTGATTGCCCGACAAATGACCGCACAACCTGTGGATAACTCTGTTGATTAAATTCCGGAAGCTGGGGAAAACGTCTGTAGAAAGCGCCCGACAATGCCGGGCTTTCGGCGTGTATCCAAAGTCAAGCCCGTTCTGGCTCAATGGTTTGCGGCCGGGCACTGCTCAGAACCCGGACCGCACATCAGAAAAATTTCATGTTTACGGAACTTGTGAATAAACCTGTAAACATGCCGCCATCAGGGTTGCTCGACGCACGCCAGTGAGCGCTCCACCATCACTCTGGCCATCTCCGCCATGTGCATCGACGAGAACGCCAGGCTGCGCTGGGCACCGCTAAGCCCCTCGCCTAACTCACAGGACGTCGCCGCCGCGCAGCGCAGGAAATCCAGCGCGTGAAGCAGTGTGGTCTCAAGATGCGGAGGGATAGTGGCGGGGTTGTTTTCTACAACGTCGGTGGCGGGCAGGTAATGCGCCAGGGCGCGTTCTACGATGGATTGATTCAAGACAGGAAGCAGCGTCTTGCTGCCGGGTTTATCGGAAGTATCGTTGACCATGTGCTTTAGCTCCTTACAGTGAGCTGCCACCTGATCACGACTAAACGATAGGGTGGCGGCTGTACGCAGGTTAGTCGTCCGGTGAGCTAAAACCGGTGCATCCGAAGATGCCCTGGCACAGCCGCCATAGAACGTTGGCCTTTGAACAAGCCAACGGAACGGCGGCGCTATGCGCTTTAACTCAATGCGGGCGACTAAACCCGTTCACCGGAAATCGGTGACTGGCGCAGACTAGAAGCGCATTGGGCGGGGCGCAAGCGGGTCGGGATTCTGTCGGAAATGTCTGTCAAAAGAAAGGGACGCATCCCGCAAAAACGTCCCGGAAACCATTGCAAATCATCACCGCAGCCCGCGATCAGAACTGATTGAGCTTGAGTTGCGTCGGTGCAAACGAGCGGCCTTTGAGCTTGCTCAGCGTCAGCCGGTAGACACTGGATTTCACCTGGCTGCCCATCGGCGTCTCTTCAAGCAGAATGCGGTTGGTGGCAAACACACAGCCGGTTTTGAGCATCTGGTACTTGAGCTGATAATAACCGGCGTCCATCCGGGCAAAACTGAACTGCTCACCCGGCGGCACATAGGCATGCCGAAACGCATTGCGCCCCACCGCATCAGTGACCTTGGCATACACCGCCGAATCGCCACCGCGGTTATCCACCACAATCTGCGACCAGCCATTGCTCCTCATCAGCGGCATGCCTTGCAGGTAACCCGCATCCAGCGGCCACGCCGCCCCCAGCGGGTCCAGCGCCGGCACCGCACACTCAGGCTCGGCCGGCACAGGCGGCGACACCGGCAACACACGCTCGACCCGCTCCGGCTCCGACGCAGGCCGGACATACACCGGCAACGCCTCGGTCGGCGTATACGACAGCCTGGCATTGTGGTCGTAGCCCATCCAGGCACCGGCCGCGCAGAAGGTCATGAACAACAACACCCAACGCACCAACGTGCGCCGCCGCCGACGCTTGGAAACCGGCTGCCCGCCACCCGCAGCCGAAGCAGGCCGCGCCTTGGCCGCCCGCGCAGCAGGCGCCGTCGCAGACGAACCCGCCTGAGCCGCCGCCGCATACACCGCCGCACCCTGGCGGCCCTGCACCACCACCGCCTGAGCCCTCTGCTGACGCCGCTCCTGCTCTAGCAGTTGCGCGTCATACAACAAGCGCCGCGCCGGATTGGCCAACACCTCATGCGACGCATTGACCCGGCTCATCAACTCCGACGCATCCTCAGCCGGATTGCGATCAGGATGCAGCTGCTGCGCCAGCTTGCGATACGCCCGCTTGATCTGCTCAGGCGTCGCATCCCGCGCAACGTTCAACTGCTCGTAATGGGTGAGGGTATTCTGCATTGCACCTGCATTCCATGGCCACATGCCAGCTCGGCAACTGTATCGGCCTCAAACGCCAGAGCTTCAATGCCCGACGACCAGCGACACCACATGGCGATTTTTTCAAGCTAATCAGGCAGGTAGGCTTTACAAGCGCGCCAGACTCTATATACTCCTTCGCCATTGCCGGTATAGCTCAGTCGGTAGAGCAACTGACTTGTAATCAGTAGGTCCCGAGTTCGATTCTTGGTGCCGGCACCATACAAGGTTGCAGAGAAGGCTTTGAAAATCTCTGGAATCCACGAAAAACCCGCCTTCTGGCGGGTTTTTTCGTTTTGGGGTTTTGGTGGAATCCAACCGACTTAAGGGTAGGTTTTGGGGTAAAGATCACTTCGATGAAAGCGAGTACCCTTATATCGCGCGCCACTGCCCCCTCTCTGATACAGCTCGCTGCTCAAGCAAGCCCACCGACCGTGCCTATAAGCTTTTCGATGCCGACTGCCTCTACCTCCTAGTGTGGTGTTTCACAAGTACCAATGAAAACCTGGTCTATGCTCATCTGAAAGCAACTCGTGAGAGCTGAGCATTTATATGGGCCGACCAGCGACTGTCATTGTCTTGTCTGAAGCCGAAAAATCAGAGCTTCTACGCCGCGTTAAACAGCGTAAGGGTGCGCAGGATGCCGGTGTTCGTGCCGAAATTATCCTGGCATGCGCAGAGGGAGAGTCTGGAAATGCCATTGCCCAGCGCCTCAACATCAGCAAGGACGTGGTCTCGCGGTGGCGGACGCGCTTTTCAAAGTGGGGGCTGATTGGCCTGAATGATGAGCATCGTTCGGGCCGCCCGCGGACAATCAGTGATGAACAAGTGCAGAAGGTGATTGATCAGGTTCTGAAGAGCAAACCCGAAGACGCCAGCCATTGGAGTACCCGGCAAATGAGCCGGGAGACAGGAATATCTCCGGCCAGCGTGATGCGTATCTGGCATGTCTTCGGGATCAAACCTCACTTGGAAAAAACGTTCAAGCTTTCTACCGATCCTCTTTTCGTCGACAAAGTGCAGGACATCGTGGGCCTTTATTTGAACCCGCCTGAGAGAGCACTGGTGTTATGTGTTGATGAGAAGAGCCAGATACAGGCGCTGAACCGCACACAACCAGGGCTGCCTTTAGCGCCTAGAAATCCTGCGACACGCACGCATGATTGCAAGCGTCACGGAAGGACTTCTCTGTTTGCGGCTCTGGATGTAGCAACGGGCGAAGTCATTGGTCGGTTAAAGCGCCAGCATCGCAGTGTCGAATTTCTATCCTTTCTCAAAGAGGTTGATGCTTCGGTGCCGAGCGATGTGCCGATCCATCTGATTATGGACAACTACGCAACGCACAAGACCGACAAGGTCAAAGCGTGGCTAGCCGCGCGTCCTCGTTACAGCGTCCATTTCGCCCCCACGTCTGCCTCATGGATGAATCTGGTGGAGCGCTTTTCTCAACACTGAGAGAGAAATGGATCAAGCGCCAGGCTCATGTCAGCGTGAAGGGTCTGGAGGCCTCAATCGAGTACTACCTGGAAACCTACAACCAGAATCCGAAGCCATTTCGCTGGCATAAAAAAACGGACGAGATCTTGGGTTCCGTAGCTCGTGCAGCAAAAGCATTAGGTAAGTAGTTTTATTCCTTACTTGTGAAACACCACACTAGTTCAACCCAGTGGTCGTAAAGGCTGGCAGCTTCGCCAGGAAAAAAATCTGAGGGGGGGACTGACGTCGTCACAAAACGATCCCGTCATAGGCTCCGCCTATGTGCGCCGCAAGCGTTTGGAGGTAATGGCAGACGGCAATGTCGGCCAAGTGGGCACTAGTCCACTCGGAGACTGTAATTAGCTACCTCACAGCCTACATGTCCACGCCGAAGGCGCACGCGTCATTGTTGATCTCAACACCCATGGCCTTGTGCAACCTGTAGAAGCGATCAAGAAGCGCGGAACAATCGACGTCGCTAAATGTACACAACTACGTGTCAAGCATCATGCACGAGGCAAAGTGAGCTGACGCCACCTATCTGACTGAACCGTCCCCTCCGCCCAGCTCCTTCATCACTGCCCCCCCTGCAAAATCAAACATGCCAAGCAAGCCTCCACGCCAACGCAAAACATCTCAGCAGGCGACGGAGAAAAGATGGCAATATAGCATCATCGACTTGGCTGGTAGATCTGAAGTCGGTTTGAGGCCAGTACAACTCAACATCCATTTATGGACGCTAAGGGAGACCCAATGAAAACCTTTGACATTGATGGCATAAAACAAACTTTTGAAAACTACGGTTTCGAGTTTCGCTCTGAATTTTCTAGTAATGACCTAATGATTTTTGCCATTAATCAAGGGATATTTGACAACGCTGTAATTTTACAGAGATGCGATGTATCAGCCTCCACACTCAAAGAAGAGCTCTCAGAACTAGGATACCAAGTCAAGATATATAAATACATATCTCTTAAAGCGTTAGAGGACGAGCTATTTAACGGCTTCTTCTCGATTGCACGCACAAAAAGAAACTTCAAGTCCGACTATCATGATCACATCAGAAAAATAACTGAATCCTTCCCGGAAAGTGCCAGCGAATATAGCTATATATCTGCGCCATATGTAAAAAACTTTATCGAACATAGTCCTCATGAAGGATTGCTAGAAGATATCAACAAAGAGCTACAAATTTCTGGTCCAAGACTAATCCTGCTAGAGGCAGCAGCAGGTTATGGAAAGACTTGTACAGCTTACGAAATCGGAAATATGATTTCTGACGGTTCCAAGGAGAAAATAGTTTTATTTGCTGAGCTTTCACGAGATCGTAAGGCTAAAATTTTCAATCATGTACTTCATAAAGAGCTGGCGCGATCGTTCCCCGCCGTGGAAACTGGCCTTGTCTTAAGAGAGATAAAAAACGGTAAAATCATCGTAATCCTCGACGGCTTTGACGAACTGCTTAAAGAAAGGGATGAAGAAGAAAATAGTTTTGAAAAGTCTCAAGCTATGCTTGAGACAATAGGTGAAATTCTCGATAGCCATGCAAAGGTAATTCTCACCACCCGAAAAACAGCAATTCTCCAAGGTGATGAATTTGATGACTGGGTGAGCTCTCACGAAAAAGACTTTGATTTCGTAAGGTATAGCTTAAGAGAACCGGAGATAAAACATTGGCTGACCTATGAACGCATTGAAAAATTAGAGGCAGCGCGTATCAATGTCAGAAACCTCTCGAATCCAGTTCTTCTTACTTTCCTAAAGTCGGTATCCGATGAGGAGTTTGAAAATATCCTCGAGTCTCCAGACGGAATTGTAGATCGATATTTCTCATCTCTGTTCATGCGAGAAATCAAACGACAAGATATTAAAATAACTGCTACCGAGCAGTCAGATTTATTAAAGCGCCTAGCTCAACACATGATGTATCATGACTACACAAGAACGAGTAAAGAAAGCATAATAAGCTATTTCTCCCATACAGAATCCAGCCTCATTGAAGTTTCTAGATCAAGATATAATGCTGAGATGCGTCCAAGCTACGACGAAATGGTAGATAGGTTTTCCAACCATGCACTATTGGACAGGTCAACTGCTGACAATAAAATAGGATTTATTAATGATTTTGTTCTGGGGCATTTTGTAGCATTAGATGTAAACACATCCAACAGTAGCGACTGGGTTGCCGAGAGTATCTTTATCGAAGCTGCGGTCAACGCTTATTCATCTCGCTCGCTAGACTCTAGACAACACATTTGGTCGAGGCTTTCAGAAGCCTTGAAATTCATGAGCACAGAAGAACGAGTAAGACTTGAATTGAGACTTCTCGACCGCGTTTCAGGCGATGTAGATTCAGTGCAATTTAACGGCTTTAATTTTGACACTGAAGATTTTTTCAATGAGGATGAAGTCTCTAAGTGCTATTTCATTGATTGCACATTTATTGCCAGCAATCTCAACTTTGACCAAATCAAAAACTGCGTATTCCTCTCTTGCTCCTTTTACAATTGCACCACAACAGGCGCTAACACAAGCAATGAATTTGTTTCGTGCGAGCATATTGGTGGAGATGTAATCTGCGAAGCCACTAGTGAAATAAAACTTGAGGCCGAAAACCCTGAGAAAACTGACACAATAAAATTAATTAAAAGCTATATACTTGAAAAATTTTGGCCCATTGGAAACAAAGGCGTGCCATTCGCGCATCGACCAATTTTCTTTTTCTATCGCGGTAGTCCCTATCCTTCGATGATGACCTCCAAGGCAATCGACGAACTTAGAAAAGATGGATTCTTAGTCGCCGCCAAAAAGAAAAACTGGATTGGACTTGACCTAACAAACCCAAATTTTGCACTCGTAAAAGAAATGCTGGGACGCTAAAATGCAAACATTTCAATCGAGCCAGACAACAATTCTCGTAAAAGAAGTTGAAAAAGCCGTTTCAAAAATCGGCATTATGTTTCGGCTTTTTTATCGCGAAAAGACAACTGAATCGCTATCCAAGAAAGCAACAAAAGTCCCTGGAAAATATGGGAAAGAAAAAAAATCCAAGACATTGTTGGAATCCGCATTGCACTATATTTCATAGACGACGTTATTGCCGCGCAAGAAATTCTTGAAAAGACTTTCGAGCACCTCAGTGAATTCTCACAAATCGACAAACTTGAAAACGAAAGCTTTAAAGCAATTCGCAGAAACCTAATATTCAAGCTTCCAGATTACTTCAACGAAAAGGCATTGGTCGGAGAGGAACACCACAACATAATCGATCACACTTTTGAAGTTCAAATTAGAACAATTTTGTCGGAGGGCTGGCACGAAGTTGATCATGACCTACGCTACAAGTGCGAGGAAGATTGGATAGGGCTAGATTCAGAAAACAGGGCATTAAATGGTGTTTATGCGACACTGGAAACTAGTGAATGGACTTTATTGAAGCTTTTCGAAAACCTATCGTACACTCACTACAAATCTGGCAACATCAAGGCAATGTTACAAAACAAATTCAGACTTCGCATGAAACATTCTTCAAAAGACTCTGAAATTATCGCCATCCTAAATAAACGCCCCGATTTGGTGAAATCTATATTCAGGTATGATAGATCTCGTTTCTTCAGTTGCATAGGCGCCCGCCCAGCAGTCCCCATCACTCTTGCCAATATAATCTACACAGTAAATCTCGACGAACTCAAAGATCAGGAGTTATTAGACTTTATGCCGGAAACTTTTGCTAGATGGTGGAGCCAAGCTTAATCTGAATTTATTTCGACAGAAACAGTAACCACCTCACAAACCCCACATTCAAAACCCTGCACTGATCCCCGATGCTGAGCTCCCGAACTCTTTCAGGAGCCAGCCGCTCATGATGCGCCCCGACGCCAAAGTCGAAAAAGTCTATCTTTACCCCAAACCGGTGGACTTCCGAAAATCCATCGACGGGCTAGCCGCTCTGGTCGAACTGGATATCAAAGTGGCCGTGTTCGACCCGGTTCTGTTCGTCTTCCTCGATCGCCACCGTAACCGAGTGAAAATTGGGCTTCGTGACTCGATCTGCCAAGGGCGGAATTCTTCACTTACCCTCACCTATCCATGGACGCACATAACGGCCGGACAGCCACCATTCGGCATGCAACCGATTGAGTCGCACAATTCAGAAGTTGTGCGACAAAGAGGATATGCAAGCGGCGCTCAAAAGCAGCGTATCGAATACGCCGCCATAGGCGGGTACGGAAATGGTCGAGCCAAAAAAATACGCATATTTGTCGGCTGGTCGTAGTCTTCAGATATGCGTATAACCACCTGCTTACAAGGAAGGTGCTTTAACTATTGAAATCAATAGATTAAAGATTTCCTAATTACGTGAAATCCCCCTTTAAACCAGCCAATTATCTATGATCATAGAAGCTTATTACGTACCCATAACGCTCCACCTCCTAGGCACGCCTTGCCTATCCAATTCGATTTGGGTCAGATGCACTTACAGCTACTGCTCCGGAACGTACCCAACAGAATGTCGATAAAGTTATTTGTTTGCGGCCATTAAAGCAGCCGAAAATAAAGAAAACTCCTTCGAACTATCACTTTCGGCTTCCAATGCGTGGAGCAGAATATTTTGCAGTGCTACGTTCGAGGTTCTATAGCACGCATCAAGCGCGTGTTGAAGATCCGCTAAGCGCATCGCCCTGCGTTCGATGAGCTCCGCACGATTTAAATCAGTTGTAATGATGGTGATGGCCCCTCGTTCACTTCCAGCTTTGTGACGCATGATCGTCCCAAATGCTATAAGGTGTTCAGAAGGGTCTTCAGAGTACGGGTCTATCAAAGGGCAGTTTTCATCAAATTGATCTTTTTTAGCATTATTGCACCGAGCACAACAAAATCCAAGATTGCTCCATTCAAACTCTAAGTGCGGGAATCTATTTTCAGCTTTCGGTTTTATATGCTCTACATCTCCGAAATACACGTGAGACACATGACTTTCACAGTACATGCATTTACCATTAGAAGCACCTTCCAACGCTGCTTTGTTCTCAGAGTTTTTATAGTTGGCCCGAAGAGCTATCGGGTTTGGACATGCCGGGCGATGAAGTCGTATCATTTATTATCCCCTGCAATAGTTGCAATTGCTTGGGGGAACAGCCGACCGAGCCCATTGCGCTCTAAGTCATCGCGCATATTAACCAAGGATTCAGCCGTGGGGTCGGCGTCGGCATACTTCCTTATTATGGAAGTAAGCTTAACTATTGCCCAGTCTGGAATCGTTGTCGAAACACCTAGAACCTCATCGAGAATATCAACAGCATTTTTAACCTCACTTTTGAAATCCAGTAAATAGGAGCGGACTTTCTTATTCTCATCATAGCGAAGCGCATATACATGGGAGTTCTCGACCGATGTCACGATCAGAGGGCTATGGGTCGTTACGATAAATTTAGCATGTGGGAACGCAGCCACCAAGCTGGGTAACAGAGTGCGTTGCATGCTTGGGTGTAAATGGTTTTCGACCTCGTCAATTACAACCGCGAAAGGCTCTTTCGCGTCGTTGTCAAACATGTAGATCTGCCAGGCAATATCAATAAGCGCAGCGATTCCTCCCGACGCGGTTTCCAGCAGGAATTCATCTGCCCCTTTGTTGCAACAAAAAACGATTTCGTAATCCCTTACTTCGAGGTCTTCAAATCCGAGCGTTTTTGGAAGTATAAGTCTGAGCGCGTCCCGAAAACCCTCAAAATTTTTTATTTGTTGAGGGTCTGAGGGCATTATGACCTTGGTTTCGCTTTTGACACCATATCCATTAATCATCCAGCTTAGCAAGGTGCTTTTCATTAGAAAACTCTGAGGCTCTCCCCCTGCACCTGCATGCCTGTTAATTAGGTTCGATTGGATTTCAGAAAAAGCGGTTTGCCGTTCTTTTCTTGTCGTAGCTATCTGCCCGACGCGGCGATAGGAAAAAACCTGTCGATGTGATGGTATGAAAAAGAAATTTGCATGTTGTTGATTTCTTATTTCTACCTGATATTGAGCGCCGCCGGCTTCGGGCGCTATTAGATCTGATGCTGCATTATTTGTGTATATTATTGAGCCAATATTCCGATCGCTAGTCACGCTTTTGCTAAACATTCGCGTAAGAGAAAAATATTTAAGTGCTTTAGTTAAGATATCAGTTTTAGGTGTTGCTAGTGAGATATGGCTCCACCCCATGTGTCGGGCGAGGAGCGACAATATCGTCGTTTTTCCGCTACCGTTGGATCCGGTAATTATTGTGGCTTGAGGATGAAATTTAATGTCGACTTCCCCAAACTGTTGCCAATCTTTCAATTTTAATCTATCGAAATCCATGTTCTTTACTCATTTAGTTATTAAATTCCGCACGGTGAAGAACATCCGTCCGTATCCGATCCTAAACTATTGCTTCAAATTCTGCATCTGTGCCACTCTCTTATCTAAGAAATGCCAAATGCCTACGAGCAACCTCTATGAGTCATTGGTGCTGTTCGCGCCGAGGCTACCGGGACAGCAAGCGGTCGTAGGTCTGAAGTTCTTGAGGTACCTATAACGGGTGCTATGTTCAATCGCCCCCTCACAGACAAGCCCGCCTCGGTGGGTTTTTCTCTACCTGCTGGAAACCAGCGCTCCTATCTGAGACCTGCCGCTGCTTGTTTTCGCTGCCTGGCAGTGCAGACCATCAGGAGAAACGTATGTCCTCACACATCATCGCCGGGTAACTGACCGCACTGCAGGTATTGCAATCAGGGGGCAGCGAGCTCGACGAGCTGGTAGTCCACGAGCACATAAAATATCCACACATACAACGGATATCTGGCCCAAATATCCTTATATGTTCGTTAAAAACAGATAGTTAAGACAACACCCCAATGTCCGCAGGACATTTTTATGGACTTGTAATCAGTAGGTGCCGAGTTCGATTCTTGGTGCCGGCACCATATTCAAAAGCCCCGCTTCGCGGAGCTTTTACGTTTCCGAGACTCTCAATTCTCTTCCCCTCCCTTCTCCAACGTCCACGTGCTGTCCACGCGCAGATCAAAATCCGACCTACCCAGCCTATTGCAATCAGCCTGCCCAATCGTCCACCCAAACGCGACAATCATTCCCATTCCAGCCGATTACTATCGCGGTAAACACTCTTTAAGCTCTCTCCCATCACATCGGCACCCCTCCACACCGAACCTGTTACCCCTATCTCTCAGCTTAAGGAATCCAACCATGTCTACCGCCCAACCAGCCCTGACCAAGAAAACCGCCAGTTTCGGTGTCGCCTGGGAAGGTCTTTACGGCTACGTCCAGGCTGTTCAGGTCAAAGACACTATTTACCTGTCCGGCCAGCTCAGTCATGACCGCGAAGGTAATCTGGTCGCTCCTGCGGCTCTGGACAGCTCCGGTAAGCCGGCTGACTTCTCCACGATGGAGGCGCAGATGCAGCAGACCTACGTAAACATCGTCGATCTGTTGGCGGAGTTTGGTGCGACGCTGGAT